>DAIUKO010000093.1:0-21725 GCA_036848175.1 Vicinamibacterales bacterium
GACCGCGTTCCCGTTCCGATCCCTGCGTTCACGGAGAAGTGCAATGAAATCCTCTGTTCGAAACCTGATGCTGTGCGTGTTCACGCTCATCGTCGTCCCGCTCGCCCTGGTCCTCCAGGGTGCGGTCACGATCTCGCCCGCCGGCCCGACGGTGATCGTCGGCCAGAGCGTTCAGCTCACCGCGAACGGCGTCGTCACGCCGACCATGATTGCCACCGGTGCAGGCCACTCGTGCGTGTTGTTTTCGGATCAGTCCGTGCGCTGCACGGGACAGAACAGCCAGGGCGAAGTGGGCAACAACACCTTCACCAATGTGTTCGAGCCGGCCGTCGCCATCGGGACGACGACGCCGGTCAGCCTGCGAACCGGCCTGGAGCACACCTGCACGCTCGTCAGCGACGGCAGGATGCAGTGCTGGGGCACGAACTTCACCGGACAGCTCGGCGACGGAACCATGGGCGGCTTCGCGATGGTGCCGCAGTTCGTGCACAACATGACGACCGCGATCAAAGTCGTGACCGGAGGCTTCCACACGTGCGCGATCCTGCCCGATCACACGGCGCAGTGCTGGGGCCGCAACCAGGACGGACAGTTGGGCAACGGCGACAGCACGACGGACGTGCCACTGCCCGGCGCGGTACAGGGCCTCGGTCCAGTTGCCGATCTGATTGGCGGCGGCTACCACAACTGCGCGCTCATCGGGGACGGCACGGCCAAATGCTGGGGACGCAACGATCGCGGCCAGGTCGGCAACGGGACCTCGGTCGGCCCCATCACCCAACCGCAGCAGGTCAGCGGACTGACGACCGCCGCTGCGCTCAGCCTCGGCACGTACCACAGTTGCGCGCTGCTTCAGAACGGAACGGTGCAGTGCTGGGGCCAGGGCGACTTCGGCCAGATCGGTGTGCCCGGCGCCGCCTTTTCGGCGACACCTGCGACCGTCGCCGGCATCGGCCCCGCCGTCGGCATCTACACCGGCTTCATGCACACGTGCGCTGCGCTTGCAGACGGGACGGTGTGGTGCTGGGGACGAAATGACTTCGGCCAACTCGGTGACGGAACGACGGTCAGCACCGCCACGCCGGTGCAGGCGCGCGGAATCGCCAACCCGCGCATGCTCGCGTTGGGGATCGGGCACACCTGCGCGCTGCTGCAGGACCTCTCGGTTCGTTGCTGGGGAGAAGGCGATCTGGGCGAATTCGGAACGGGCACCGCGACCAACTCGCTGACGCCGGTGACGATGCATGGAACCGGGTTGACGTGGACGAGCAGCGACACCAGCGTGGCGACCGTCAGCGCCAGCGGCGTCGTCACCGGCGTGGCCGTCGGCACGGCGACGATCACCGCCACTGACGGATTCGGCAACGCCGGCAGCACCGCGGTCACGGTGAGACAGTTGTTCACGCTCAACATCCTGCGGCAAGGCGACGGCAGCGGCACGGTCGCCTCGACGCCCGCGGGCCTCAACTGCCCGACAACGTGCTCGGCTCAGTTCGTCAGCGACTCACAGGTGACGCTGACGGCGGCGCCCGCAGCGAACTCACTCTTCACCGGATGGACCGGCTGCGACTCGGTCTCCGGTGCGACGTGCACGGTCTCGATGTCGTCGTCGAGATCGGTGACGGCGATTTTCATGCTCAAGCGATTCACGCTGACGGTGTCGACCACCGGAATCGGCAAAGGCACGGTGACCTCGTCGCCGCCCGGAATCAACTGCGGCTCGGCCTGCGGGAGTGATTTCGTGATCGGAACGCCCGTCACGCTCACCGCCACGCCTGCGACCTTGTCGATCTTCACAGGGTGGACCGGCTGCGACAGTGAGAACGGATCAACGTGCACGGTGACGATGGGCGCGAACAAATCGGTGTCCGCATCCTTCACAGGAATCCCGCTCTTCTGACGCCGCGGTCAGGAAGGATCTGACGTGAGATCGAAGTACCACCGGGCAGGAATGTGTGCGTGGATGGCGATCGTTGCGATCGCCGCCGGAGGCTGCATCGCGCGCGGCGCTCCGGTCATCGAATCCGGCTGCGACACATCGAACGGCGCGCTTCTCCTTTGCGACAACTTCGAGGACGGCCGATTTCAGTCGCGGTGGGACATCGGCGGGCACCAGGGCACATGGCCGCGGTCCGAGTTCGTGCTGTGCACGAACGACAACTTCGGGTTCCACGATCGGTGCGCCGCGTGGAGCAACCAGCTCGTCTTCGATCACGAGTGGGGGTTCTACGGGTACGACGCGCGGCGACCGTTTGCGCCGCAGTCGGAGTTCTACGTGCGCTGGTATCAGTACATCTCCGACCCGTACCAATGGGGGACGCTCGAAGACAAGTCGGTGCTCCTCCACGATCCCGGAAACACGATCACCGCGTACGTCGCGACGAACCGAAACCATCTGCCCGTCGTGCAGGACAGCGGCCCGGGCATGCCTTACGTCGCGAACTACCAGGATGTCGACTGGTCCGAAACCGGCGGTCGATCCACGAAGGTCAATCGCTTCCAGAACCAGCGGCACAACATCACGCTTCAACCCGGCAAGTGGTACCTGTTCGAGTGGTACATCAAGCTGAACACGCCGGGCGCCTCCGACGGCGCGACCAGTCTATGGATTGACGATGCCAGCCAGCCGATCGCGAGTCAGACACTGCGGATGAAATACGACGACATGCGGTGGCTCAAGTCGTCGGACGCCGGCAAGCAGTTCGGCGTCCTGCGCCTCACCGTTTACGACCAGCGATGCGACGGCGAACCGAATACATGCCCGCCGGCGGGTCCGTCGATCCTGAAGCAATCGCAGCGCTGGGACAACATCGTGGTCAGCACACGGCCGGTGGGAGGGATTCACTGATGCGCGCGCAGACAGCATTCGTCATTCTGCTCGCCCTGATCGCACTCGGGCCGCAGCGTCCGCACGCCGCCGGCCAGCAAATCGACGGCGCGTGCCGAGTACACGGGTCCGACGGCGATCTGGTCCTCTGCGACGACTTCGAAGCCGCCGACGTCCTCCAGCACTGGGACGTCGGCAGCAACTCGAACACCTGGCCGATCGCCGACTTCGTGCGCTGCGGCGACGGATTCGGCTACAAGGATCAGTGTGCGGCGTGGAGCAATCGCCTGAAGTTCGACACGTTCTGGGGATACTGGGGCTACGACGCGTGGCGGCCGTTCGTACCGCAGAAAGCGTTTTACGTTCGCTGGTACCAGTACGTGTCGAACCCATACGTCTGGGGCACGCTCGAGGACAAGTCGCTCCTGCTCGAAGATCCGACCGGTACGGCCACCGCGTACGTGGCGACCAGCCGGAACGAGTTGCCGGTCGAGCCGGACAGCGGTCCGGGAAAGCCGTTCGTCGCGAACTATCAGGATCTCGACTGGCCGGAGACGGGCGGCCGCTACACGCTGGTGAACCGCTTTCAGAATCAGGGCAACGACATCACCATCAAGCCAGGGCGATGGTATCTGTTCGAGTGGTATGTGAAGTTGAACACGCCCGGAGTCTCGGACGGCGTGACCAAGCTGTGGATCGATGACGCGTCGCAGCCGATCGTCGAGCAGACGCTGCGCCTGGCCTACGACGACATGCGCTGGCTGCGAACGACAGACGCCGCCAAGCAATTCGCGTTCGTGCGCCTCACGGTCTACGACCAGCGATGCGACGGCTCACCGAACCGTTGTCCGCCGAATGGGCCATCGATACTGGATCAGTGGCAGAAATGGGATCACGTAGCAGTCGCCACGAGCCCGATCGGCCCGATCGAAGTGCCCGAGTGCGGTTCCGCGCAGGCGGTGCCGAACGTACTGTGGCCGCCCGACAAACGCTTCGTCTGGATCCGCATCCGCGGCGTGACCGATCCGCAGCAGCGGCCGCTGCACATCAGGATCGGCCGCGTCACCGAGGCGACCGGCAGCGCCAGACAGGTGTCGGCATTGCCGGACGACGCACGCGTGTACGGCGAGATGCTCCGGCTGCGCGCGGAACGCGACGACGATGGCCGCGAACGGATGTACCGGATTTACTTCACCGCTCAGAATGAGCAAGGCCTGCAGTGCACGGGAAAGGTCCGCGTGCGCGTCCCGCGTGGCAAACGGTGAAGAAGTTCCCGCCGCGGGGCCTGGCTTGTCCACCGTGGCTTCAGTGGAGGTGGAAAGGCCCCGCGCCAGGACGTTTCTTGAACGCGCCTCAACGACGACTCAGATAACTGTGATCGAACCGGTAGAAGTCCTGTTCATTCTTCACGTCACCGGTGTTGCCGCCCCAGGTCGGACTGATCTGATACTCGACGAACCCGTTGTCGTTCGGAAACTTGATGTTCGTGTAGTTGCCGATCAAGACGCCGTCCATCCACCAGCGGATGATTCCATCCCCCGCCCCATAGCTGCTCTCGTACTTCAAGTACCACTCCAGCCGGTGCCACTGCCCTAACGTCACAGCTACGTTGTTGACGTTCGGCGTGAGCCACGCCGTTCCCTGTTCGGGCCATTGCACGTCCGAGCGCAGTTCGTACGGTCCGCCCTTCGGACCGTACATCGCCATGAACACGCTGGAGTGCAGAACCTGCAGAAACTGAATCTTGTTGACGTTGCTGGCGTTGCCTTGCCAGGGACTGCTCGGTTTCCACCACATGCCCACGAAGATCTCTTTCGTGTTCACTCCGAAGTACTGCGTCGCGGGCGCGGCGCCGTCCACGAACCCGGTGGGATAGATGTATTCGAGCACGTTGGCCGGCGACATCGGCGCGGTGGAATCGCTGACGATGTGATCCGTTCCCGGTGAGCGTCGGTTCCATCCGCCACCGACCGTGACATTCCACGGCTGATCGGTGAGCACGGTGAATCCCGCCGGCTCGTTCGGCCACGCCGACCCCGTTGCGTTGCTGACCGTCACGCCGACGCCTGTCGACGTGGTGCGATTGCCGGCCGCGTCGCGCGCCACCGCCGTCAGCGTGTGAGCGCCGTTCGACGATTGCGTCGTGTCCCACGTGATCGACGTCCCGCCTCCCGTCACTTCCCCTCCCAGATTCGCACCATCGAGCTTGAACTGCACGCCGACGACGCCGACGTTGTCGGTCGCGTTGGCCGTGACGATCACGGTCGATCCGGACACCGTCGATCCTGGAGGCGGCGCGGTGATCGACACCGACGGCGGCGTCGTGTCCGAGGCGTTCGACGTCAGGCACCCGACGTAGCTCCTGGCCAGGACGAGGTGCGCGAACTTCATGTCGAGCCGTCCGCCGGCCGACGTATCCGGAGAGAAGTTCTGCAGCCAGATGTAGTTCAGATTCAAGGCCGGGTCGCTTCTCCATTGGAAGCCCGGGAACGGTGAGCCGCTCGGATCCTGAGTGAAGATGCCGCCGGACCATGTTCCATTCGGGAAGCCGGCGCCAAGGTGGCTCACTTTGGTGCCGTTCACCCAAATCGCGTGCTCGCCATTGGACGCCGTCACCGGACTATTCAGCTTGATCATGTGCTCGACGCACATCCACTGACCGGGAGTCGCCTTCACGTTCGGGTTGTTGAGCAGCAGGTTCCCCCAATAATTGTTGTCTGCCGACTGGTGCATGCCCATCCAGTAGTCGTAGTGATCGAACAAGCTGGTGGAATTCGACGGTTCGGCGGAGCCGCTGAATCGATCCGTTCCCGTCGGCTTGATGCCGGCCTGCGGATTCGGCCACGAGAGCGGCGGATTGTAGCCGCCCATCCACACACCGGTGTGCGTGTAGTTCGCCGTCGTCGGGTACTTGATGTAGAAGCGGAGATACAGCGTGTCGTCGTTGCCCGGACTGAGCAGCTTGTACAGATGACCGCCGGTGCTGGCGCCGCCGCCGATCCACGGAATCACCAGCGAGCTCGGTCCGGGGCTGCCCGCCGGGATGTCGCTGCTGAACGACATCGCGGATCCATTCGAGACGTCAGTCCATCGAACGAACAGATTGTTGAGCGACCCTTCGTCGAAGCGCTCGACGAAGACCACAGCCGAATCGGTTTCGATGCCGACGTCGCCGGGGTAGCGGGCGGCGATTCCGCCCGTTGCCGGCGCGAGCGTCGTGAACGTGAAGTCGCCCGACACCGCGAGATTCCCGGCTGCGTCGCCCGACCGGACACGGAAATGATAGGTGGTGCCTGGCGCGAGCCCGCCGAGCGTGACCGAATGCGACGTCACCTTTGCCGTCGCCAACGCGGTCGACGTGCCATAGCTGCTCGTCGCGCCGTAATCGACCTGCGAATCGCTCGCCTCGTCGGTGGTCCAGCCGATCGTCGCGCCGGTCTGCGTGATCGCCGACGCTGAGATGGCGGAGAGCGTCGGCGGCGTCGTGTCGTTCGAGACGGTGACGACGACATTCGCCGCTGTTGTCCTGTTGCCGGCCGCATCGCGGGCGACGGCGGTGAGCGTGTGGCTGCCATTCGCCGCAGTCGTCGTGTTCCAGGCCGCCGCATAGGGTGCCGAGACGTCTTCGGCGCCGAGGTTCGCGCCGTCGAGTTTGAACTGGACGCCGGCGACGCCGACGTTGTCGCTCGCGTTTGCCGTCACTGAAATCGTTCCCGAGACCGTGGCGCCTGCAGCCGGTGCGGCGATCGAGACGGCCGGCGGCGTCGTATCCGGAGGCGGCAGCGAGTACTTCACGTACAAGTACGGCCGCAGGGTCGTGTCGGCGTATTCCATGCTCGCGAAAGAGCGGTAGCGGTCGCGCAGCTTGGACGGGTCCGAGTTGAGCAGCACGCCGAAGTTGGTCGAAGGACTGGCGAGCCATTCCCGAACCATCGTCGTGATCGTCCACGTCTTGTAGCCGGGTGTCTTGCCGATCGCCTTGGTGTCGTACGCCGTCGAAATGTCGGCCTGCGCCAGCGGAACGCCGTTGTAACAGCACGCATTCGCCGTCCACGCCGTCGTCCCGTTGGTCGTGTAGCCGGTCGCGGCGGTGATGACCGGGTTCTTCTTCAACTTGTTCGCCGTGATCCTGTAGGTCGCATCGGCCGATGCGTCGCTTTCGACGAGCGCGACGTTCAGCACCGCCTGCTGTACCGTCGCGCCGGAGGGCAGAGCGGACAGGTCGAATTTCATCAGGATCGCATTGGCGACGCGGTTGTCCGGCCACGTGTAGGTCGTCAACCTGGCGTTGGTGCTGTAATTCGTCGCGTCGATACTGATCGTCGTATCCTGCGGCGTGAGCCGCACCGCATTGTTGGTGACGGTGATGGCGACGGTGCTGGACGTTGCGGTGTTGCCGGCGCCGTCGCGGGCCACCGCCGTCAGCGAGTGGGTGCCGTCGGGCACGCCCGTGGTATTCCAGGAGACGCCGAACGGCGCCGCCGTATCTGCCGCACCGAGATTCGAGCCGTCGAGTTTGAACTGCACGCTGGCAACACCCGCGTTGTCGCTGGCGTTGGCCGTCACGGAGACCGTGCCCGAGACCGCCGCGCCTGCCGAAGGCGCGGTGATCGAAACCGAGGGCGGCGTGGTGTCGGCAGCAGGCAGCGTATAGGTCACCGCCAGGTACGGCCGCAGGGTGGCGTCGGCGTTTTCCATGCTCGCGAAGGAGCGATAGCGATCGCGCAGCCTGGCGGCGTCCGAATTGAGCAGCACGCCGAAGTTGGTCGCGGGATTCGCCAGCCATTCCTGAACCATCGACGTCATCAGCCACGTCTTGTAGCCGGTCGTCTTGTCGATGGCTTCAGTGTCGTACGGCGCCGAGATATCAGCCTGCGCCAGCGGCACACTGTTGTTACAGCATGCATTCGCCGTCCACCCGGTCGTCCCATCGGTCGTGTAGCCGGTCGCGGCGGCGATCACCGGGTTCTTCGTCAACTTGTTCGCTGTGATCGTGTATGTCGCATCCGATGTCGCATCGCTTTCGACGAGTGCGAGACTCAGCGCTGCCTGCTGCACGGTGGCACCCGCGGGCAGACTCGAGAGATCGAACTTCATCACGATCGCGTTGGCGACGCGGTTGTCGGGCCACGTGTAGGTCCGCAACTGAGGATCGCTGCTGTAGTTCGCCGCGTCGATATTGAGATACGTGTCCTGCGGCGACACCTGCAGTCGATACGTGGTCGATTGCGCGGTTGCTGCTGATTGATGGATCGCGACGATGAGGGCCGCCGGAACCAGCGCCGACGCCGCGAACACACACCACGACCGATCGCATCGTGCAAGCATCGAATCCCCCGTCGATAAGTCGACTGGATCGAGCCCACGACGTCCACGACGTGGTGCGACGCTCTTGGGTCGCGCCCGCGACGCGGTCTCGTCACGGGAACTTGTTGACGCGCTCGACTCGAGCAACGGGGGTGCCAAGGGACGGCCTGCGACAGTGAGCACGTTCGTGCGGCGCTTCGGCACGACACTCCGGTGCGCGCACGATCAGTGAGTTGCAGAATTGCGAGTGAGGAATCAAATCTCAGTCGCGCATTTCAATACTCATCGATGTGTCGCATGTGATGGGTTCCAATGCTCGGCGACCACCGTTGATTCTGATCAGCAGCGATCTGATCAGTCGTCGCCGCCTGTAACGAATGCCGCGGTCGACGCATGTAGGTTGTGCAGGAGTCTGCGCTTCGGTATAAACGAACCGTGCTGATGCGCAGAGAGACGTTGCGGGTCGTTCTGTTGTCGCTCTGCGCGTTCACGTGGAACGCTTGCGGCTCCAGCGGCTCGCCAACCGCACCGTCAGTCCCATCCGCCGACTTCGCCGCGCAGTTTGACTCGTTGTGGAGCACGTTCGACCGGGAGTACTCCTACTTCGACCACAAGCAGATTGACTGGAACGCTCTCCGGACGACGTTTCGTCCCAGGGCGATCGCGGCGATCGATCAAACCCAGTTCATCGGTGTCATTCGAGAGATGCTCGGGCGCCTGCACGATCGACACGTGGTCCTGCGCGATCCGAGTGGCACGTCCATCGCTACCTACGATCCCCAGTCCTTCGTCAACTGGGACCGATCGGTGTGGCTGCAGTACATCGGCCGTGCGAGCTGGACGCAGGGACAGAGTGATTGGGGCTACGGTGTGCTGGATGGCGTGCCGTACATCGCCATCGGCGGATGGAACACGACGAGCATTCGCGCCGCCGATTTCGACGCCGCCCTCGAGCGCTTTCGCAACGCGCCGATGCTGATTCTGGATGTGCGGATGAACGGCGGCGGGAACGATTCGCCTGCGTTCGAGGTCGCCGGACGCTTCGCGCGAACGTCGGTCGTCACCGGTTACGTGAAATTCCGGAGCGGCCCGTCGCATGCCGACTTCGGACCGGTGATGCCGCGCGTCCTGAACCCTCGCGGCGCGTGGCAATACAGCGGTGCCGTGCTGCTGCTGATCGGCCGGGCCTGCGCCAGCAGCAACGAGAGTTTCATTGCCGCGATGCGGCAGCTGCCGAACGTGACGCTCGTCGGCGATCGAACCGCCGGCGCATCGGGAAATCCCGGCACGTTTCCCTTGGCGAACGGATGGTCGTACACCGTGTCCCGGTGGATCGAATACACCGCTGATAACCAGGTCATCGAGGACGTTGGCATCTCGCCGCGCGTGTTCGTGGCGGCTGCGCCCGGTGATTTCATGCAGGGCCGCGATCCCGTACTCGATTGGGCGCTGAACGCTCGACCGGACTAGGGTCGTGACGTCGAACGACCGTGGCCGGCGCTGGCAACACCGGTTGGCGTCCGCCGCTGATCTCGCGGGCGCCGTCCTGCTCGGCGTCGCGCTGCTCCTTCAGTACATAGGCCGTCTGCGATTTCAGATCGGTCCCGTCACGGTGAGCTCGAGATCCGGTGCGCGTGTCTTCGCGCTTGCGGTCGCGGTCTTGCTCGTCCGCCACGTCGTCATCCCGCGTCCGTCGATCGTCGATCGGATGGCATGGACGCTGAGCAGACTGCGAGAGCTGTCGGTCGGCGGCGGCAAGCTGGCCTATCAGGCGTTGACTCGTCTCCGGCCGTCGCGGCTTCGACGAGGCGGCGCGTCATCGTTGACGCTCGATTGGCCGACGAAGCCGGAATGGCTCGGGGCGACGCTCGCGATTGCCGTGGCGACCGCCGTGATCCTGCGCCAGCAGATCGTGGCCTTCACGAGCGTCCCCGATTTTGGCGATCCGTTGTTCTCGATGTGGAGATTGAGCTGGATCGCGCACCAGGTGCCGCGCAGCCCCGGACATCTGTTCGATGCCAACATCTATTACCCGGCAGCGGGCACGTTCGCGTATTCGGACGCGATGCTGGTGCCGGGCTTTCTCGCCGCGCCGGCGCTCTGGCTCGGCGCGCCGGTGCTGATCGTCTACACCACGCTGCTCCTCGCCGCGTTCGTGGCGGCCGGACTCGCGATGTTCGTCCTCGCGCGAGCGATCACCGGGCACGCGGGCGCCGCCGTGATCGCGGCGCTCGTGTTCGCCTTCGACCCGTTTCGGATTTCACACTACAGCCACCTCGAGCTCCAGTTCACGTGCTGGATGCCGCTGGCGCTGCTTGCGTTGTTCCGCACGCTGTCGAGCGCGCGCCCGCGCGACGGGGCCGCGACCGGCATATTCGTGTCGCTCCAGGCCCTATCGTCGCTCTACTACGGCGCGTACCTGTCGGTGTCGCTGGCGGCGGTCGTCGCCGGTTGGATGTGGTCGATGGGTTTGCCGACACGACGCGCGTGGCGCTCGCTGGCGCTCGGCGTGCTGATCGCAGGCGTGACCGCGGTCGCGATCACCATCCCGTACCGTGCCAATCGCTCGAAGGTGGGCGAACGGAGCGAGGACGAGATCCGTGCCTACAGCGCAACTTATCGACACTATCTGACGTCGAGCCGCCGCAGTGTGGCGTATGGCTCGGCGCTCTACGAACGGCAGGACGACGAGCTCGAGCTCTTCCCTGGAACGGTGCCGCTCGTCCTCGGCGCGGCGGCGTTCGTCCCGCCCGTTGGACCGTTCGTGGTGCCAACCGCATTGGGATTGGTGACGAGCGTCGAGGCGTCGTTCGGACTACATGGGACGCTCTACACGTGGCTCTACGAGCTCCCGCCCTTTCGCGCGTTTCGAGTCGCGGCTCGATTCCGCGCGGTGGCGGGTTTGTACCTGGCGCTGCTCGCGGGCATCGGCGTCGCGCGCCTCGTGCGGGCGATGGGATGGGTCTGGATGCAACGCGTGACGATCGCGGCCGTTGCAAGCGCGGTGCTCGTCGATGTGCGGCCATCACTCGAGCTCCGACCGCTGTGGACGCACGCGCCCGACATCTATGCGAGCGTGCCCGATCGCGCGGTCGTTGCCGACCTGCCGATGTACGGCAACGGCGACCCGGTATACGTCTACCTCTCGACCTTTCACTGGCATCCCCTCGTCAACGGCGCGAGCGGTTTCGAGCCTGTGTGGTACACGCCTCTCGTCGCGATCAGCCGGGAATTCCCCGCCGACGAGACGCTCGACGCCTTCACCAGACTCGGGACGAACTACTTCGTGCTCCACGAAGCCTTTTATCGAAACGCCTTTCCGCGAGTGGCGGCCGCCGCCGACGCTCACCCGCGGCTTCAGTTCGTCGCGACATCGACCTGGGAGGAAGGGGAATGCCGTCTGTACCGATTGGTCAGGTGAAAGTCGAAGCAAGTGCGACTCATCTGCCTTGCAGCTCCCGCCATCCCGCGAGCAGTTCATCGACAATGGTGGAGGTCTCCTTACGGAGCCGACTCTCGAGTCTGACGACCGACGACAGCATCTGTTTTCGGACGGACATGTCCTGCGATTCGCCCGCAGCCAGCTGCACACCGGCATCGTAGGCGATGGCAGCCAGATCCTTGACGGACCGGAGATCGCTGAGGCGAACCTCACGGTAGGATGGCTCCCAGCTGGAGACCCACCAGTCCAGCCAGTGCTCCCCGCGGTCGGCGACCGCGGGGATCAGGAGTGTGGGTCCGACCGCCAGGATGTCGTGCTTCAAGCGACTGAGTTGGCGGGCCGCGTCGATGATGCGAAGCGCCGGTGGGGTCGTCGTACCGTCGAGGCACGGGAGACCGTCGAGATTGGCGACCTCTTTTACCTCGAGGAGCTGATCATCTTCCGGATCGATGGTGGCGCCTTGCACGCGGATCAGCACCTTCCTGGTCGCGGCGCTGCCGACGCCGAGGTGCAGCCATCCGGCGCGGATCACGGCGAAGTACCCTGGCGCGAGCCCTGGACGCTCGCGGCGCACGAGACGGTCAAAGACCTCCATGCCTGCGACGACGGCTTTCGACAACGTCTCCTCCATCGGTTGCATCTGACTCTCACCCCACGCGAGATAGGCCGCACGCGTGGTGGGCGCCCGCTTGCGCAGCTGGCGGACGATGTCGGGCTCGGGAGGCCGATACGTCGGCTCGGTCACGCCCCGACGGTATCCTTCGAAGAAGCGGTCCCAAAGTGCGTCACGATCGCGCGCCCAGCCGCGCTGACGGGTTGCGAGGTCGATCGAGCCCAGGAACCGAATGATGTCGACGAACTCGGGGCCGCGACTGGAATCATCGAAGTCGTCGAGCCCCCACGCGTCCTTTGTCAGCGCGAATTGCTCGACGTGCGCGTCGCCGTGGAGGCGCACGACAGGCAGGTCCCGCACGTCGGCGAACGCCTCGCAGACGCGGGCGGTCCAGGCACGATTGACGAATCGGAAATAGGTGAAAGGGTCAGCTCGCAGGCGATCGAGCAGTTCGACAGACGCGCCAGCAAGGGCGGTCGGGGAGGGTCGAAGCTGCCCTTCGGTAGACGGCCGCGCCACCAGAACGGTGCAAGCGACCGCGAGCGCGAGTCGGCATCTGAACCGACAGCCCGGTCGAGCGCGACGCATGCTGCAGCTCCTCTTCTCTTAATCCTTCCTCAATTCGGTCGATTGTCAACACGGCGAAGAGAAGGAAAGAGAAAGTTACAGCAGCGTTGCGTTGACTCGTTTATGGTGTGACGATTGGCCTCCTGAGTCCGCCGTGGCAGTTGACGGAAAGGAACTCGAGATCGTGGCTGGCGCCATGAGCTCGCTGTCCGTCTGATCCTGCCGACGGGTTGTCCCGATCCTGGTTCGCGACGATGCGGCTTATCACACTCGTCGGTGCGTTGCTCCTGTGTCCGGCCGTCGCGTGGTCGGCTCAGCAAACCGAGTCGGCACGGTCGCCCGAACAGGAAACGGACCTGCCTGACGTCATCCGCGCATGGCGGCATAAGGAGCCACCGCCAGAGAAGCAGCCCGGAGAGAGGTCGATCATCGTTGCGCCAGTGATTGGGTCGAATCCGTCGGCCGGATTCTTCATCGGCGCGGCAGGGCAAATGACGATGTTCCGAGGCGATCCGTCGACGACCCGCATCACCTCCGGCATCGCGAGTCTGACCATCTCGAGCCAGAAACAGGTGGTGTTCAACGTGCGGTTCGATAGCTTCAGCGACGGGAACCGGTGGCTCATCGAAGGCGACAACCGGTTTCAAAGCACGTCGCAGAACATCTACGGTTTCGGCAGCGACACGCCCGCGTCGGCGGCACTGAGCACGGACTACGGATTCGTTCGAGTCTACGAGACCATCTCGCGCAGAGTCGCCAACGACATCTACCTCGGCGGCGGACTTCTCTTCGACTCGCACACTGACGTCCAACCGGCTGACCCCTCCGATCCGAACTGGTCGACGTCGCCGTACATCACCTACAGCGAGCAGAACGGGCTGCCGACGAGCGGGCAACAGTCCGCGGGGTTCAGCGTCAACGCCCTGCTCAACCATCGAGACAGCGACATCAGCGCGCGCCGCGGCTGGATCGTCAGCGGGCAGTACCGGTGGTCGTTCGATGGCTGGCTGGGTGGCGACTCCTCGTGGCAGCAGCTTGTCGCCGATGCGCGCGCATATATTCCATTCGACTCGCTCGGACGACATCGGATCGCGGTCTGGAGCTACACCGGTCTCGTGACGAAAGGTGTCGCGCCCTACTTCGACGTCCCCGCGACCGTCATGGACACATACGGCCGATCCGCTCGCGGGTATCAGGATGGACGATATCGCGGCGAGCGGCTCGTTTATGGTGAAGCCGAATACCGCGGGCCACTCATGAGCAATGGGCTCCTCGGGGTGGTAGGTTTTGCGACGATGACGACGGTATCGAACAAGCAGACCGGAGAAACGCTCTTTGACTCGGTTGCGCCATCCGTCGGTGGGGGACTACGACTCCTCCTCAATAAACGGTCGAGAACCAACCTCTGTCTCGACTTCGCGTGGGGAAAAGACAGCGCCAAAGGCGTGTATCTGGCGATTCAGGATGCATTTTGATGTCGATGTTGCTTGTTACTGGGTCGCGGTGATGCCGCCGTCGAGATACAGCGTCTGGCCGGTGATGAAGTTCGACGCCGGCGAGGCGAAGAACAACACCGCGTGGCACACGTCCTCCGGCTCGGCGATCCGTCCGAGCGGAATCCGCGCGACGAGCGTGCTGTAGAACTGCGCGTCCGACAGCATCTGCGCGACCTGCTGGGTGCGCACGAAGGTGGGCGCCACCACGTTGACGTTGATCTGGTGCGGCGCCCATTCGGCCGCGAGTTGCTTGCACAAGATCGCGAGCGCGCCTTTACTGGCGCAGTACGCCGCGTAGCCGCGGCCGCGCAGCGCGAGCAGCGTGCGCACCGACCCGATGTGCACCTGCTTGCCGCCGCTGCCCTGCCGAATCATATGACGCGCCGCCGCCTGCGCCTGGAACATCGCGCTCTTCAGGTTGACCTCCACGACGTGATCGAACATCTCCTCGGTGACCTCGTCGGCCTTCTCCTCGCGGTTGAGGCCGACGCAGTTGACGAGAATGTCGAGCCGTCCGAAGTGCGCGGCGACGTCATCGATCATCCGCCGCGTCGCGTCGACCGACCGTGAATCGAACACCGCGCTGAACGCGTCGTGCCCGGCGCGGCGCAGCGCATCGGCGCACGCGGCTGCCTTGTCCGGGTTGTGTCCGCTGATGGCGATCTTCGCGCCCGCCTCAGCGAGTCGGCGGCTCACCGACGCGCCGATGCCGCCATATCCGCCGGTCACGAGCGCGATCTTGCCGTCGAGCCGAAAGACGTCTTCAGGAAACGACATCGATCACATCGTCAACCAACCACGGTTACGACTCGATGATCGCCACGGCGCGCACCGGCGCCGCCGACGCGCCGCGCCATTTGACCGGGAGGACGCTGACGGTGAACGAGTGGTACGGCGGCGGGATCTCGTGCAGGTTGCACATGTTCTCGAGGTGGTAGTACTCGCGCTCGCGCATGACGCGGTGCGCCTCCCAGAATTTCCGCCGCTCGAACATCTTCGCCACCGGCGGATCGAAGCCGATGGCGTCGATGCCCATCACCTTCACGCCGCGATCGAGGATGAGGTGCACCGCCTCCTTCGTCATTCCGGGATGATCGGTGAGGTACGCCTTCTCCGTGCGCCGCTGTGCGGCGTCGGTGCGCAGCAGCACGATGTCGCGCGCCTTGATGCGATAGCCGCCGAGCCGCGCCTCGGCCGCTTCGATGTCGGCCGGCGTGATCTCGTCGCCCGGCGCCTTGTGCGTCAGGTCGAGGACGACGCCGTCGCCGTAGCAGTACTCGATCGGAATCCCTTCGGCGCGCGGCGCATCGGGTTTGACATGGCCCCATGAATCGATGTGCGTGCCGATGTGATCGCCGGTGACGATCATGCAGTGGTTCGTGATCTCGTGAACGCCGTACTGATCCGTCCCCACGCTCTTCGCCATCTGGCTGTAGGTTTCCATCTCGACGATGACGGGCTTCGCCACATTGGGATACGTCATCATCCCCTGATACACGTCCATGCTGAGGTCAATCAGTCTGCGCGGCACTACTTCCCCTGCCACCCGCCGTCGACGAAGATCGACTGGCCGGTGAGATAGCTCGCTTCGTCGGAGGCGAGGAACGCGGCGACCTTGCCGATCTCGCGCGGCTCGCCCGCCCGGCCGAGCGAAATCTGCGCGAGGATCAGCGGCAGGATGTTCGCGTCCTTCATCACCCATTCGGTCATCGGCGTGTCGATGAGGCCGGGATGGATGCAGTTGACGCGGATGCCGCTCGGCGTCACTTCCGCCGACATGTTGCGGGTCAGCGCTTCGAGCGCCAGCTTGGCGGGCGCGTAGTGCGTCCGTCCGGGCAGGACCTTGGCCGCCTGAATCGACCCGATGTTGACGATGCTGCCGGCGCGGCCTTCGGTGAGGGCGCGGCGGCAAAACACCTGTGAGCAGAGCCATGCGCCGCGCAGATTCGTGTCGACCAGCCGCGTCCACTGCTCGTCGGTCAGCTCGAGGAAGGAGACGATCGTCTCGATCCCCGCGTTGTTCACCAGGATGTCGATCGGTCCGAGCTCCTTCCAGACCTTGTCGATCATCGGCTCGACCTCGCTCCGCTTCGCGACGTCGGCCTGAACGGTCATCGCGCGCACGCCTTTCGATCGGATCGACCGCGCAACATCTTCCGCGAGTGGCATGTTCGAGACGTCGTTGATGGCGACGTCGGCGCCTTCTTCGGCGAAGACTTCGGCGATGCCGCGGCCGATGCCGCGCGCGGCCCCCGTCACGAGTGCACGTTTCCCCTTCAGCTTCACGGTTCTGTCTCGGCGAAGACGTTCACGAGCCGGTGCGCGGCAGCGCGAACACGTAATAGCCCTGCGCTGCGGGCTTGCCCGGAAAAATCGCGATGTTCTTCGGATCGACCTCCGGATAGTGCGACGCACAGAAGACGACGTACTCGCGGCCGCCGACCTCGAACACCGCCGCCATCCCCTCCGGATTGGCGTCGAGCGCGCGCTCCCACAGCACGGCGCCGCTGTCCTTGTCGAACGCGCGCACCATGCCGTCGGCGTTGGTCCCGATGAAGATCAGGCCGCCCGCCGTGACCACCGGGCCGTTGCGGTGCACGCGCTGCGCGTTGCCCGTGTTCCGGATCCCTTTCGCCGCCAGCGCCCGCACGCTGCCGAGCGGCGTGCGCCACGCGATCGATCCCTGGTTCAGGTCGTAGGCGACGATCTCGGCCCAGGGCGGACTGATCGCGGGGAGCCCGTTGGCCGTCCGGAACATCGAGCCAAGCGGTCCGGTGTAGCGATCGAGCCCCTCGACGACCGGCAGCGGCGTGCGCCGCTGATTCGGGTTCGCCGCCGCATCTGTCGGCGTGCCGTCCGGCGACGCCTGACGCAGCTTGTGAATCGCCGGCTGATCCGCCGTCCGCACGTACAACATACCCGTCGTCGGATCGGCGGCGCTGCCGGCCCAGTTCGATCCGCCGAGCTCGCCGGGGATCGAGATCTGGTTGCGCGTGAGCGTCTGCGGCGTGAAGAGTCCTTCGTTGCGCGCGTTTTTCAGCGTGTCGCGCAGGCGCTCCTGCTCGGCCGCGTCGACGTACGGATTGATGTCGTCGAGGGCGAATTTCAGCCGCGCGAACGGCGGCGGCGCCGAGGGGAAGGGCTGCGTCGGAAACGACTCCTCGCCGGGCACGTCGCTCTTCGGCACCGCGCGCTCCTCGATCGGCCAGAGCGGCTCGCCGGTCACGCGATTGAAGACGTAGAGGAGTCCGAACTTCGTCGCCTGAGCGACGACGTCGACGTTCGATCCGTTGTGGCGGACGGTCAGCAGCTTCGGCGCGGTGGTCAGGTCGTAATCCCACAGATCGTGGTGCACCGTCTGGAAGTGCCAGAGCCGCTTGCCGGTCCGCGCGTCGAGCGCGAGGAGACAGTTGCCGAACAGGTTCGCACCCCTGCGATCGCCGCCGAACATGTCGTGCGTCGGCGAGCCGAGCGGGAAGTAGGCGATGCCCCGCTTCTCGTCGATCGAGATCTCGCCCCACGCGTTGACGCCGCCGGCCCACTTCCAGGCGCTTTCCGGCCACGTGTCGTATCCGTACTCGCCCGGGTATGGAATCGTATGGAAGGTCCACGCCAGCTTGCCCGTGACGATGTCGAACGCGCGCAGGTCGCCGGGAGTCGATCCGTAGTTTTCACCGGTGTTCGATCCGCTGATGATCAGGTTCTCGAACACGCGCACCGGCGTGCCGCTCGGATTGCCGAGCGGCCGGACCGGACCGGCGCGCATATCGATGCGGCCGTTCTCGCCGAAGGCCGCAATCGGCTGGCCCGTGCGCGCGTCGATCGCGCGCAGCGTGCCCCCCGCGCCAAAAATGATGCGGCGATCCGAGCGGTCGCGACTCTCCCAGTAGGTGACGCCGCGCATCGCGCGGCTGCCGGGCGTCACGTTGTCGATCGGATGCGCCCAGATCCGTTTGCCACTCGTCGCATCGACAGCCAGGAGCGTCGTGTCGGGTCCCATCACGAACATCACGCCGTCGACGACGGTCGGGTTGAAGCCAAGCGTGCCGGACTTGTCGGGCACCGGGAGAAACCAGGCCTGCTCGAGCCGCGCGACGTTCGTCTTGTTGATCTGCGTGAGCGCCGAGTACTGCATCGTGTCGGCGGAGCCGCCGTACTGCTGCCACGTGGTGTACGGTTTCGGCTCACCTGGCTGCGCTGACCCGATCACGATCACAAAGGACACAAAGGACACAAAGGACACGAAGAACGCGGCAGCTGACGAGCGGCGGGCGATCATCGGCTTCCCGTGCTGTCCCGGAACGAGTACCCGAGCTTCTGCAGGTACGCTTTGCCCATCTGCGCGGTCTGGAGCGGCGTGTACGGCGCGTTGGCCGATCCATCGAGCTCGTGCATGATGTTGGCGGTCGGATTCGCGCTCTCGACCATGTCGAGAATCGCTCTGAGATTCACGGTCCCTTCACCGAGCGGGCAATACCCCGCGAAGTGCTCCCAGCCTTTGTAGTCCTTGAGGTGCATGTGCACCGTGATCGGCAGGAAATCCTTCACGACCTTCGCGGCGTCGGCGCCGCCTTTCTGCAACTGGCCGACGTCGGGCGCGAACTTGCAGTACCGCGTATCGACCGCTTCCATCACCGCGTACGTCTCTTCGCGCGACTCGACGGCGGTGCCGGTGTGCTGATGCAGCCCCGCGCCGAGCCCGAGGTCGTTCATCGCCTTCGCGTATTCGTTCAGGCCGGCGACGATCGTCGACTTGTGATCGGCGAACTTGTAGTCGGCGCGCTTGACGCTGTTCGGCGCAAGGACCATGAACCGGCCGCCGTTCTTCCGCACCGCCTTGCCCCACTGAATCAACTGCCCGAGGTCTTCCTTTCGCGTCGAGGTGTCGATCAACTGGACGGTCGAGTAGCCGGAAATCAGCGGGATGCGGTATTGCTCGATGAGCGGCGCCATCGTCCCCTTCTCGTCGTAGTCGTTGACGATCGAGGCGAACGTCTCGAAGCCGTGGAAGCCGACGCTCGCCATGTCGCGGACGGCATTGGTCAGGTGTTCGGGCGTCCGCGGCACCGCGCCGAAGATCAGCGCCGTGCACCCGATCTTCAGTTTTCGTGTCTGGGCGGCCGCCAGCGGCTGGAGAGCGGCGGCGCCGAGTCCGGCGGCAACGGTCTTCGCAAATTCGCGACGAGTGATCGTGTGTGACACGACGGCCCCCTTCCTCGGCATTTGGCTCGCGCTCAGCCCTTCGTGCGCAGGGCGCACGGGCGTGTCCGCCCGGCTCAAGCGCGAGAGGAGTTTACTTTACCGGTTCATCTCCGTGACAGCGCCTGCCGCGCCTGCTCCAGATTTCGTTTCGCGTTCTCATCAGCGGGATTGAGCGCGGACGCGCGCTCGAAATGCGGGAGCGCCTCGGCGATGCGGCCGTCGCTCGCGAGCGTGTAGCCGAGGCTGTTGTGGGCGTCGCCGTCGTTCGGGTTCACCTCGAGCGCCTGCTGATATCGCACGATCGCGTCGTTCACGCGTCCGAGCTCGGTCAACGCGACGCCCTCTCCGACGAGCGCTTTCACACTCCGCGGCTGGCGTCGTTGCACCTCGCGAAATTGCTCGAGTGCGAGGTCGGCGCGCTGAAGTCCAAGCAGCGTCTTTGCCAGTGCCAGTCGCGCATCCTCGTCGTCGGGTCGGAGCCGCACCGCCTGCTCGAGCTCCCGCGACGCGTCCTCGCGCTGCCCGATCGCGTTGAGCGAGAGCGCCAGGTTGTAGTGCGCTTCCGCCTGATCGGGCCAGAGCGCGAGCGCCGCGCGGTAATGAGGAACCGCGTCGGCGTGCCGACCCGAGCGCGCGAGCAGCGTGCCGAGGCCGACGTGCGCCGCGGGAAACTCGGGCGCTTCGGCGAGCGCGCGCGCATAGAAGTCGAGAGCCCCGCCCGTGCGCGCCGGATCTCTCCCCATCGCCGCCGCGATGCCCATGTAGTGGGCGGCGCGGGCCGCGCGCGCGTTCTCGAGCGGCAGTCTCGAAAACGCCAGCACGCCGACTGCGGCGACCGCTCCCAGCGCGAGACGGCGGCGCGGCGGCAGGACGACGAACGGCACTGGCGCCGCCACGATCATCAGGACCGGCGCGATCGGAAATCGATACCGCGCGAACACGTAGAAGACGATGACGCTCAGCGCATAGGCTGCAGCGATCGCGTAGAGCAGCCAGGCGCGGCGCGGCAACGGCGTCCACAGCGCGGAGCCGAGCGCGGCAAGCGCGAGCAGCACACCGAAATCGAACGGCTTCAGGATCGCGAGGAGCGGCGACCACTCGGCGTACACGTCGAGCGACTCGGTGTCGGAGATTTCAGCGGCATTGAACGTCAGCGCCATCTTGCGCGCGAGCAGTTTCGCCCACTCGACAGGGCGCGATTGGATGAACGTGAGGCTCTGTTGTAACCAATACGCGGAGACCTCCGATGCCGCAAGCGCGCGTCCGCGCGCCGCTTCCGCGATGCGCTTCGCGTCCGCCTGCTCATCGGCGGCGCTGCCGTGCCCGACGACCAGCGCCTCATACGTACCGGATGCGCCGGCGTGATTGCCGATATAAAAATTCGGCCCGAATTGCGCGGTCGTCAGGTGAAACTCGCCGCCCGCGACGCGGTTGCGGACCCCAACCGGCAGAAGGATGGCCAGCGCGCCGGCCGCGAACGCGACTGCCGCGCGCGCTCGGGATTGACCGGCCGCCGGCGCGAGCGCGATCGCGAGGAGCAGCGGCGCGGCGAGCAGCAGCGCATTCTCGCGCGTCAGCGCCAGCAGTCCGAGCACGGCGCCCGCGCCGGCCCACCGGCGCACCGTCATCTGCCCGGGACCCTTCGCGACGATTGCCAGGAGCGCCGCGGTGAAGAACGTGACCAGCGACGACTTCTCGAGCAGGCCGTCGAGAAAAATCGCGGGTGGATAGATCGCGAGGAGCGCGCCGGCGAGCGCGCCGCGCGCATCGCCGACGGCCGATATGCCCGCGGCCGCGACGAGCGCGCACGACGTGGCGCCAATCGCCGCCTGGACGATGCGGACGATCGCGACGCTGTCGCCGACGAAGCGATAGACGAGCGCGAGGACATACGGATAGAGCGGCGCCTGATAGAAGACGTCGTGTCCGAGCCAGTCGCCGCCGGCGATGCGCCGCGCCCACGCGTCGTAGGCCTCAGCGTCGCCGAGCCGCAGGTCGAAAAAAGGCGCGTGCGAGATCTGCCAGAGATACAGACCTCGCACGGCGAACGCGATGAGCCACACCGTGAGCACGTAGCGCCGTCCGTCTACCGCAACCATTGGTCAGCTGAATCGACGTCCTGAACAACCGTTCATGGTGAGCCTGTCGAACCGCTCATGGTGAGCCTGTCGACCGCTCATGGTGAGCCTGTCGAACCGCTCATGGTGAGCCTGTCGAACCGCTCATGGTGAGCCTGTCGAACCATTGGTCAGCTGAATCGACGTCCTGAAC
>DAIUKO010000094.1:0-15154 GCA_036848175.1 Vicinamibacterales bacterium
CAGACTTTTCCGCTGAACTTGATGAACTACTGGTTTCTGAACCCAGTCGGTTTCGCCATCAACCCGATGCTCGCGTTCTGGTTGGCCGACAGCTACGCGCGAAGCGAACCAGAGAATCGCTGGATTCCGATCGCGACCAGCGCCAGCGTTCTGGTGCTCGCGCTATCCTACTCGCTTGCGCTGACGCTGTTCTTCGTTGGCGGCTACGTCCTCGTCGAGTCTTTACTCGTCGGCTCGCGCCTCTCGGTTCGGCACGTCGTGCTCTACGTCGTGGCTCCGGTGATAGCGGTCGTCGTTTTCCAGGCGGTGCAGCTCACATGGGTTCAACTGAACGTGACCAACGTTCAGTTCACTGGAAACTTGAACTTCGCCGATTTCCTCTGGAGGTCGGGTCTCGATGGATCGACGAAATACTATTTCGATCACTGGAGCCTGCTGACGGACCGTAAGCCGAGCAGCACCTATCCCGGTGTCAACCCGGCGCTCGTGCTGCAGTGGAAGTGGCTGTTCATTGGCGGCATCGCGGCGCTGGCGGTGATCGCGGCGCGATACATGCGCACGCTCGCGATCGAGGCGCGATCGCGTCTGGTTTTTCTGGCAACGTCGTTGATCTGCTACGTGCTCTCGGCTTTCGTCTTCAGCCAAGGAGTTTCCATCCACCCAGACATCTGGGATGTGCTGCTCGCCACGCCGCTGATCGCCGCGCTGTTCTGTTTTCTTCCGGCCGAGCTTGAAGCCATGACAAATCGGACGGGAGCGGTGATTCTTCTTTCGTTGCTCATTGTCGCCTGTTACGTGATGGTCCAACTCCGCACCTACGCCGTGGCAGTGCCCGTCGTGTAACCTTCGAGGCCCACCTCCGCTGTAGCAGACCCTGACGGACGATCGATACGGACCAGACGATTGTGAAGCTCAACGATCGTCCGGCGAGAGCGTCGCGCTGACCTGACTCGTCGCGTATGACTTGTGAGCGCGCTGCGAAATTTCTTTCGGCGTTCGGCAGGCACCCGTTCATTTCGTGACGCAACAGACGTAACGACCGCGCGGCTCACGACATGCCCCTTCAGGACTTGTCGAGGTACGAATGACCGCAGCGTACGTGACGTGCTCATCGGCATTGCGCTTGCCACCATCCTGCGGGTCAGTCATCTCCTGGGCGAAATATCCGGCCAGTAGCCCGTGGTGTCACTTCGGGTTCATGTTCGGTACGGGTGTGCTTGAGGAGTTTGTTCGATGTCTACAAATCACCGCGCCGTCTGCGTCCTTGCCGTCCTGAGCGTCATCGCCTCCACGAGGATCGAATCCCGTAGCGACAGACACACCGTCGAGTTGGCCTCTCAGATCGCGAGTTCACCGATCCGCACTCGGCCGTCCGTGGACTTCATTGCGAATCACGGCCAATGGGATCCGCGGATCGACTTCATCGCACGACATGGGTCGATCACGGCCGCCGTCGAACACGACAGACTCGCGTTGCGAATCGACGGTACGCAGCCAACGAACCTGTCGCTGACGTTCGAACACGCCTCCGCCGACCTCGTCGTTGCCGGCGAAGGCAAGCGCGCAGCGCACTACAACTTCTACCTTCGCAACGATCCGCGCACCTGGAGATCCGACGTGCCCGCGTACGCGGCCGTCGCCTATCGCGGGCTGCATCCCGGAATCGACGTTCGACTGCGCGAACTCTCGGGACAGCTCGAATACGAGCTGCGCGTAGAACCTGGCGCCGATCTGCAGCAGTTCGTCATGCGCGCCGACGGGATCTCGAATCTGCGAATCGACGACGACGGTTCGCTCGTCCTCGAGACGGCCAACGGCTCGCTGCGTCAGCCCGCACCGACGACGTGGGAAGAGTTGCCTGATGGACGGAGGCAGTGGGTCGCCAGCCGGTTTCGAATGATCGACGACCAGCGCTACGGCTTTGCGGTTGACAACCACGATCCCACGCGGCCGCTCGTCATCGATCCGGGGTTGGTGTGGTCCACGTTTCTGGGCGGTTCGAGCTCCGATTTCCTCGGGCCCGCTGTCGTCGCGCGCGACGGATCCGGCGACGTCTTCGCCGCCGGCACGACGGTGTCGGCCGACTTCCCGCTCTTCTCCGATCCTTCATTCGCGCCGGGTGCGCAGTCACCTGCATTTGTCGCGCGCCTCGATGCAACCGGTTCGCAGCTCCGCTATGCGACCTTCGTGGGCAGCTGGCACGCGCAGCTGGTGCATCGCGGACTCGCCGTCGACACAGCTGGTAACGCCGTCCTCGTCGGACAGACGTTCGCCACCGACTTTCCGGTGACGCCGGGCACGTTCAACCGCGTCCGCGGCAACAAGGACGCCTTCGTCGTCCGGCTGAATCCGATCGGCGGGCTGATCTTCTCGACTGTGATCGGCGGCCTCGGCGAAGACGATGCATCGGCGGTCGCGTACGACGCGGCCGGAAACATCATCATCGGCGGTACGACGGCGTCTGCGGACTTCCCCACGACTCCCAACTCATTCGATCCGACCTACAACGCGCCGAATGCGCCGGCTGACGGCGGCGCGCACGGCGACATGTTCGTCCTTCGTCTGACGCCTGACGGCAGCGCGATGACCTACGGCACGTTCATCGGCGGACCGCAGTCGGATGTTCTCGAGGATCTGGTCGTCGACGCGAACGGCTTCGTGACCGTGTGCGGCTGGGTGACGGGGAACAACGTGCAGGTCTTCGTCACGACCCCGACGGCGTTCGACCGCACGTGGAACGGATCGCAGGATGCGGCGATCGCGCGTCTGAAGCTCGATGGCGCAGGCGCGGCGGATCTGAAGTACGCGACGCTCATCGGCGGCGCGAGCCAGGACAATTTGTGGAAGGCGGCCATCGATCCGGTGAACTCCGAATTGGTGACCTTTGCCGGCCGAAGCTGGTCGAGCGACTATCCGGTCACGGCCGGCGTCGTCCGTCCGACGAACCCGCCCTTCTCCGCGCTCTTCCCCAACGTCGAGGCCGGCATCATTACGCGCTTCCGCTTTCCAGCCGCGGGCGGCGGATCGCTCGTCTGGTCCACCTACCATCACAGCGATCGCATCACCGGGCTCACGGTCAATGCGGCCGGTGAACCGATCGTCGTCGGTCCGTCCGCGCCGTGGGACATGCTCACGACGCGCGGCGCGTTCGATCGCACGGCGGACGGCTCCGGCGCCCCCGGCGGCGGCTTCATCAGCCGGCTCAGCGCCGACGCGACGCAGTACCTCTATCAGTCGTTCTTCGGCGGCAGCGGCGGCATCGCCGACAATTTTCAGTCGACGCCACAAGTCGCCTACGTCGCCGGCAACACGGTCATCGTCAGCGGCCAGACGTCGTCGAATGATTTCCCGATCACGGCCGCGGCGGCGGACCCGACGTCGAGCAACGCGATCGGCGGCGGCGCATCCAACGAAGGATTTGTGACGAAGATCGCGCTCGACGCCGATGCGAGCGGCGACCTCACCGCGAGTCCGCCGGCGCTCGTCTCCCCTGCCGACGGCGCGACCTTTCACAACGGGCTCATCGGCCGTCTGGAATGGTCCGAGGTCGCTGACGCGTCGGGCGTCGAAGCCTACGAATTTCAGGTATCGACCCGCGCAGACTTCCCGCGAGATTTCATCCTTCATCGCGGCGCCATCCCAGCGGCCACTGCCCTCATCCCGCCGAGCGTGGGGAACAGCGGCGGCCTGTGCTTGTGCACGTACTTCTGGCGCGTGCGGACGGCGGACCGCGCGGGCAATCTCAGCGCATGGTCGTCCGCGCGCACGTTCACGGTCAGCGGATCGACGGGACAGCCAACCATCTCGGGAATCGACGTCGAACCGGCGAGCGTGACCGGCGGTTCGCAAGCGACCGGCATGCTGCACTTGTACGAGGCTGCGCCCGCCGGCGGCCTCGTCGCCCGTCTCGCCGCCTATCACGATCGTTCGCAAGGCCTCGATCGCACGCGGACGCTTCCAGTCCCGGTTGGCGTGCCCGAGTTCGTCACGATTCCGGCCGGCGCGCTCTCAGCGGCCTTTCCGATCACGACCAGCAGCGTGACGGATGTGATGGGGCTGACCCTTGTCGCGACCGTGAACGGCGTCGGCGGATCGGGAACGATCAGCGTGACGCCAACTGGCGCCGGCGGACCGACACCGTCCGACGTCACGATCCTTCCCGGCCTCGTCACGGGAGGCACACCAGCCACCGGCGTCGTCACGCTCGACCGGCCGGCGCCATCCGGTGGCGCGATCGTCGCGCTGTCGAGCACGCATCCGGCAATCGCGTCGGTGCCCGCGGGGGTGACTGTCGCGGCAGGTTCGCGCACGGCGAGCTTTGCCGTCACGACCGCGGCGCCCTCGACGGAGATCGACGTCGGCATCACAGCGCGCAGCGGCGGTTCCAGTTGGAACAGGCCGTTCTTCGTGCGTCCGCCGAACCGGCTGCCGAAGCTGATGTCGATGACGATTTCGCCGACCAGCGTTGCGGGCGGAAGCAATTCAGGGGGCACGCTCACGTTCAGCGGCCCGATCCCACCCGCGACATGGCCTGCGCAGCCGGATGGGGTCGTCCGATTCTCGTCGAGCGATCCCGATGCCGCGGCGCTGTTCCCTGGCGACGATATCGTGCCCGCCGGCTCGACCAATCACGCGTTTCGAATCTTCACGCGCGGTCTGCCAACGGCGCGCAACGTGACGCTGACGGCGTACTTCGACGGCACGGTGATGAGCGGCGTGCTCACGGTCGGCGCGGTGACCGGCGTGTCCGTGTCGGCGCTCAGCGCGAACGTCACGACACTGCGCGGCGGCGAAGGCGGCGTGGCGACGGTCACCCTCGCAGCAGCCGCGCCGGCACCGCTGCTCGTGACCGTGTCGTCGAATCATCCCGAACTGTTCTCGTCGCTCCCTGCGAACCTCGTCGTCTTCACCGGCTCGACGAGCGCGTCGTTTGCGTTCGTGACGAACAAGTCGGTGGCGGCGTCGACGGCCGTGTCGCTCTCAGCATCGTACGGCGCGAGCGCCGCGAATCTCGCGCTGACCGTGAATCCGCCGGCGAGCTCGACTCCTCCGCTGATCGACGTCACGCTCTCGCCCGCGTCAGTACCGGGCGGCACATCGTCAACCGGAACCGTCGTGCTCCAGAGTGCGGCGCCGGCAGGCGGCGCCTCCGTTCAACTATTCAGCTCGAACGCTGCGGCGCGCGTGCCCGCCACGGTCACGGTTCCAGGCGGATCCGCCTCGGCGACGTTCCCGATCACGACGTCGTCTGTCACGTCTGATACCGCCGTCACGATTTCTGGACTGCTCCGCCTGAGCGCGGCGCGGACGCTGACGGTGACGACGTCAGCGCCGCCGCCACCACCACCACCACCACCACCGCCGCCGCCGCCGCCGACGGCTCCGGCACTTTCAGCGATCTCGCTGAATCCCACCACCGTGACTGGAGGCAATAGCGCGCAAGGTACCGTCACGTTGACGTCCGCGGCGCCGTCGGGCGGGTTTACCGTCGCCCTCTCGAGCAGCAACACGACCGCGTCAGTGCCGGCCAGCGTTTCGGTCGGCGCAGGCGCAACGAGTGCGAGCTTCTCGATCTCAACAACCGCCGTCAGCACGTCGACAGCGGTGACGATCACCGCGAGTGCCGGGAGCGTGACGAGGACGGCTGCGCTCACGGTGAACCCGCCAGGTCAGGCGGCGACGCTGACCGTATCGGCGACGGGCCGCAGCGGTGAGCGTGTGACATCAAGCCCGGTCGGCATCGACGTCCGCGTCGGCAGCACGCAGTCCGCCTCGTTCACCACTGGCACGGCGATCACGCTGAAGGTCGCGTCGGGCCGCGACGCCATCTGGTCCGGTGCCTGCTCGAGCAATGGAAACAAAACGAAGAGCTGCACGTTCACGATCACCGGCACGACGTCGGTCACGGCGAACGTGCAATGAGCAATCCCCATTGATGAGGATGGACATGATCAAACTCCGCACGAGTCTGACGTCCCTGTTCTTCGTAGTTCTCTGTTCGATGACGGGCATCGGCGTGGCTGCCGCGCAGCCGCCCGCGCCGACGCCGATCTCGCCGACCGGCGGCGCGAGTGTCCAGGTGCCGTTCACGCTCTCGTGGTCCGCGGTCACCGATCCGAGCGGCATCGTCGCGTACAACTGGCAAATCAGCACGACGACGAGCTTTGCGCAGCGCGTCGCCATCAATTCGACCATGGGCGAGACGCAGGACACGGTCAGCGGTCTCGCCAACGGCACGTACTTCTGGCGCGTGCAGGCCGTCAACAACCAGTTTCAACAGGGTGCCTGGTCGGCGCCGCAAAGCTTCACCGTCACCGGCACTGGCGCCGGCGCGCCGGCGGCGCCAACGCTCGGTCCCCCGAAGGGCTACTCGACGTTCCACCCGTACGAAGTGATGACGTTCAACTGGAGCGCCGTGCCGGGCGCCGCAAAATACCTGTTCCAGGCGGCAACGGATCAGAGCTTTCCAGTCGCGTCGCGAATTCAGTTCGACAACATTCCGAACACGACGTATTCGTTCGCGATCGGCAACCCCGAAGGCAACTATGCCGCGCGTGTCTTCGCGGTCAGCGCGAACGGCGTCCTGAGCGCACCCTCGAATCTCACCAGCTTCTCGGTTTTCTACAACAATCCGGTGCCGGCGGCGCCAACGCCTCTCTCACCTCCGAATGGCGCGACGCTGACGCTGCCGCTCACGATTACGTGGAGCGACGTACCCAATCCGCAGCCGAGCGGTTACGACCTGCAGATCGCTCGCGATCCAGGATTCAATTCGATCGAGGACCTCGACAGTCAGCTGAACAACCCATCACGCACCGTGTTGTCGCTCACGCCGGGCGTGAAGTACTGGCGTGTCCATTCGGTGCAGGGAGACGCGTCTCCGACCACGGCGGCGGTCACGCCATGGTCGGCGACACGCAGCTTCACGGTCAGCTCCGCGCCTCCCAAGCCCGTCTCCGTGTCGTTCACGACCAATCCGCTGAGCAGTGGCAACTCGACATGGGTGCAGCTGCAACTGTCAGGAGCGCCGGCAAGCAACACGGTCATCAATCTGACGAGCTCGAATCCGACTGCGGCGCCTGTGCCGGCGACGATCACGATGCCGGCAAACCTCGCGTGGACGCAGTTCATGATGCAGGCTGGACAAGTCGCGTCGTCCACGCCGGTCACGATCACGGCGACGTTGAACGGCGGCTCGGCCTCGGGCTCGTTGAACGTCACGCCAACGGCGTTGAAATCGTTGACGATCACACCGACGACGATCAACGGCGGCGCGCAAGCCGGAGGGCTCGTCATGCTCACCGGGCAGGCGCCCGCCGGCGGTGCGTCCGTGACCTTGTCGAGCAGCTCGGCCGCTGTGACACCGCCGTCATCGGTATTGGTGAACCCCGGCGACTTCTCGGTGTCGTTCCCGCTGCCGACCAACAACGTCACGGCGAACACGACGGCGACAGTGACCGCGAGCTGGAACGGCGCGAGCACGCCGGCACAGGTGACGTTGACGCCACAGCCGGCGCCGTCATCGATCGTGCTCGATCCCACATCAACGGTTGGAGCCGGCGGCGGATCGTTCGCGACAGTCTCGATTGCGTCCGCTCAATCCACGGACACGATCTTCCAAGTGACGAGCAGCCATCCGTCGATCGCTCAAGTGCCGAACAGCATGGTGGTGCCGTCGGGCGTCACGCGCGGCGGATTCAACATCTTCACCACCGCCGTCGCGCAGCAGACGCTGGTGACGATCTCGGTGTCGGGTGGAGGCGTGACGAGGCCGGCGACGCTGACGGTGAATCCCGACGCCTCGGCACCGCCGCCGCCTCCTCCACCGCCGCCGGGCAACACGGCCACGCTGACGGTAAGCGCGACCGGCAGAACCGGACAGGGTGTCACTTCGAGTCCGTCCGGCATCAACGTGGCCGTGGGCAACACCGCGTCGGCATCGTTCTCAACGGGAACGTCGATCACGCTCACCGTCTCAGGTGACCGCAGCGCCATCTGGTCCGGTGCGTGTTCGAGCAGTGGAAGCAAGAGAAGGACTTGCACGTTCACGCTGAACGGCACGGCCGCGGTCACCGCCAACGTGCAGTAAGTCTGCACGTCATGCGATCGCATCTCATTCGCGCGCGATCCGTGCGAGTGAGATGCGATCGATCGGTCTCGTCCGCCAGCAAGTGATCACTCCTGCCCAATTTCGATCCGCGAGCTCACACAGATCAGCTGCGTAACACTCCGCGCCCTCTGACCATGATCCCGGTGCGATGAATCCTCCGCGCCGGTGTGTGTGGATCTCTCCGTGCCTTCGGGCTCGGTCGTTCGAAAGGGGTGCTGAATGAGTTCAAGAGTGTTGAAGCGATTCATGTCGGTCACGTTCGCCGCGTTCGCACTGCTGCCGTCGAGTGCGCGAGCAGCCGAAGACGTGTTCAAGATCACCGCCGTCGAGGTGGCGGTGGTGTGTCCGCTGACGATCGGTGGTGACTTCGAGGCGAAGACGACGGCGATGACCGGCGACGTGACGCCCGCGCCAGGCGGCGCGATGAAGGGCACCTTTGCCGTCGATCTGATGAAGCTCGAAACGGGAATCAGCCTGCGCGACCGTCACCTCCGCAACAACTACCTCGAAGTGCAGAAAGGTCCGGAGTTCGCGGTCGCGAAACTCGTCAACCTGAAACTCGAAAAACTCCCGGGCAAAGGCACGCTCAAGGGATTGCTGACGCTGCACGGACTGCAGCGGGAAGTGTCCGGCGTCGCGGACATCGTGCAGCAAGGCGCGGGATACCGCGTCGAAGCGTCGTTCCCCGTGAAGATTTCCGAATTTCAGATTCCCGAGCCGACCTACCTCGGCGTCGGCGTGAAGGACGAGGTCACGATTCGCGTGAAGTTGAACGCCGAGCCGGCTGGTTCGGCAGTCGGCACCGGCGGCGCGAAGAAGTAAGCGCCGGCACTCAATCATGGCCTGGTGTTGCTCGAGACGTCATGACCCGCCAGCGATTCGGACATGAGTGCTTCATTTTCGCGTCGGCACTCGCGATGATCGCGCTCGTCGCTGTGGTCGTGCGTGCGGCCGGCGCACAGCGGCCCCCCTCCGCAGGGGCCGCTGGCGCCGCGCCGAGAGTCGGCACGCCAAAGGCCGCGGCACCGGCGACGGCGCCGGCCGGAAGCTGCGTCCAGTGTCACGGCGCCGTCACGAAACACCCGGTTCTTCACCCGAAATCCGACGACTGCGCGAGTTGCCACGTCCCCACGGCTCGCGACGCGCATCAGTTCAAGGACAAGACCTGCGTCGCCTGTCACCAGATGGCGAAGTCGGACGACAAGTTCGTCCACGGCCCGGTCGCCGCCGGAGAGTGCCTGACTTGCCACGATCCGCACGGCAGCGACGAGCCGCAGCTCGTGCGCCTGGTGGGCGCGGATTTGTGCGAGCGCTGCCACGTCGAGATGAAGGTGAAGCTCGTGGAGAAGCGGTTCACGCACGCGCCGGTGAAGGAAGACTGCTCCACCTGCCACAACCCCCACGCCTCGCCGCTGAAATATCAGATCAGGAAGGACAGCGCCGCGCAGTGCCTCGAGTGTCACAAGACGCTCAGGAAAGAGCTCGTCACCGCGCGCATTCAGCACGAAGCGATCACCGCCGACAAAGAGTGCCTCAACTGCCACGACCCGCACGCCAGCGATCTCGGCAAACAGCTGAAGGCCAGCACCATGGACCTGTGCCTCTCCTGCCACGACCGCAAGGTGGAGACGCCGGCGGGAGACGTCCAGGACATCAAAGGCTGGCTGGAGACGCACACCGACCTGCACGGGCCGATTCGTCAGCAGGACTGCGTCGGCTGTCATCTTCCGCATGACTCCGAGCACTTCCGTCTGCTGCGCAAGGACTACCCGGAGAAGTTCTACAGCGCGTACGACGCGAAGAACTACGAGCTCTGCTTCATGTGCCACGAGCCCGACATGGCGAAGGTCGAGCGCTCGACGACGGTTACTGCATTTCGCGACGGCGATCGCAATCTGCACTTCCTCCACGTCAACCGCGTCGAGAAGGGGCGCACCTGCCGCGCATGTCATGAGGCGCACTCGAGCAGCGCGCCGAAGCACCTGCGCGAGAGCGTCCCGTTCGGCGAGTGGCAGCTGCCCGTCGGCTATACGCAGACACCCGATGGCGGCGGCTGCACGCCCGGCTGCCACGCGCCATTTCAGTACAGCCGCACGAAACCGGTTGGCTCACCGCCACCGTCCAGGTGATGACGTGGGACGAGCGAAGAGACCGCACCGCTTGTCGATCGCATGCCTGCTCGTGGCGCTCTCGAGCTCCGCCGCCGAGCGGCCGGCGATCGGCGATCCCGTGCCGCTGCCGATCATGCGCGACCTCCGCGACGGCGGCGATCGATCGCTCACAGCGCTGGCCGGCCGCGCCGGCATCGTCGTGCTGTTCTGGGCGGGATGGAGTCAGCGATCGATCGAAGAGCTGCAGCGGCTCGACGCGGCCGCGCAGGAAATGGCGGCGCACGGCATGGCCATCGCCGCCGTGAACGTCGATCGCCAGACGCTCGATGACGCGGAAACGACCGAGCTTCGCAACCGCGTCGATCGTCTCGGCGTGCGCATACCGGTTCTCGTCGACCGCGGACTGAAGCTGTTCCACGACTACGGCGTCGTGACGATCCCTTCGACGGCCCTCGTCGACGGCAACGGACGCCTTGCCTACTTCCTGTTCGGGTACTCGAACGAGCAGCGCGAGGAGTTGTTCGACGCCATGGCGCGGCTCGCAGGAATCACGCGACCGCAGCCGCCACAACCTCTGACGGTCGCGCCCGCGGCGCTGCGGCGCCTGCAGCTTGGACGGCTGCAGCTCGCGCAGGGTCACGAGGCGCCGGCACGCAGCAGCTTCGAGACCGCGATCAAAGCGGACGAAACCTTTGCCGATCCGATCGTCGAGCTTGCGGCGCTGGCTCTGGATTCGAGCGATGCGAACGGCGCACGCGCGCTGCTCGATCGTGCCGCTGCCGTGGAGGCGGGACACCTCGGCGTGGAGCGCGAGCGCGCGCGGCTCCTCGCCGTCGAATCACACGTCGATCGGGCGCAGGCCGCCCTCGAGCAACTGACAGCCTCGCACGGCGATGCCATTGGTTCCGCCTACCTCGGCTACCTGCTGCAGGCCGCCGGTAACAGCACCGGCGCCAGTGTCGCGTTCGAGAAGGCGCGGACGCTCAGCGGTCTCGATCCGCGCGGACACATCTCCGATTCAATCGCCGCCGCCTTACGGGCGATGGCCGTCTACCGCCGGGAGGTCGCGGTCGCGAAGCGTTGATGAACGCCGCCACCAGACTCATGTTCCTGATGCTCGCACTCGCTGGTTCGTCGCTTTCTCGTGCGCAGGAACCGCGGCAAGCGGTCCGACTGCCGGAGCGATCGGGCCACCCGGCCGTGGCCGGCGACGGCGCCGCATGCATCACGTGCCACCAGGAGATCACCGGCGCGCGAGTCATGCACGGACCGGCGGCAGCCGGCCAGTGTCGCGCCTGCCACGTCGTCGATACGTCGAGCGGTGTGCGGCGCGTCACGTTGAAAGATGCGGGCGCCGACGGCGCCACGGCACGGCTGTGCGTGACGTGTCACGAGGAGATCGCCACTCGACTGCAGCAGAAACATCGGCACGCACCCGTGGCTTCCGGCAAGTGCACGGCCTGCCACGATCCGCACGGCTCGCCCTTCCGTTATCAGCTGCCGGTCGAGCCAGCCCGCGCGTGCATCTCGTGCCATCAGGACATCGGCGATGCGCTGACGCAGGCGTACGTGCATGCCCCGGCCGGCGCGTCGTGCCAGATCTGTCACGACCCGCACGCGGCGGCGCAGCCGGCGCAGTTGCGCGCGCGCAGCAACGAGGTCTGCCTCGCCTGCCACATCGACGCGCCCCCGGATCGGATCGCCGCCGATGCCGTGTCGCTGTTCGGCGCGCATCGCGCCGACGCTATCGACCGGCTCGCGGCCAGCGGCTCTCGCATTCTGCTGGACGCGTCGCTCGCGGCCGGTCATCCGACGCGGGGCCATCCGATCGAGGGACGAGAAGACCCAAGCCGCAAGGGCCGCACGCTCGAGTGCACGAGCTGCCACAACCCGCACGGAGCGGCCGGCGCGAAGCTGCTGCGCTTCGGTGCGACGGGAATCAGTTCGTTGTGCATTCGCTGCCACGGCATGTGAACGCTGACGAGAGATGGAGACCACCATGAGCCGTCCTTCACTCACGCCGATTGCGCTCGCCGCCTGGATGATCTTTGCGGCCTCCACTGCGCACGTCGAGGCGGCCGACAAGAAGAAGGCGGCAGTCGTCGAGGCGCCGCTCGTCTGGCCGCTTCCGCCCGACCCGCCGCGGATCCGCTTCGTCACCGCCTACCGCAGCGTTGACGACTTCAAACAGAAAAGCGGCTCGAAGTGGAAGTCGCTGCTGCTCGGGCCAGAGACGATGCGGAACATCACGCAGTTGATGAAACCGTACGGCGTGGCGGTGGCCAGAGATGGCCGCGTGTTCGTGACCGACACCGTCGCTCGCCGCGTGTTCGTCTTCGATCCGGGCGCGAAGCTGGTCAGATTCGTCGGCGAAACCGGCCCCGGGAAAATCGTCAAGCCGATGGGCGTCGCCGTCGACGACACCGGCCGCGTGTTCGTGGCGGACGCGACGCTGAAGCGCGTGTTCGGCTACGGTCCCGACGGCAAGCTGGCGATCGCGATCGGCCACGACGGCGAGCTGCAGAGTCCATCGGGGCTCGCCATCGATCGGCAGCGCCAGGTGCTCTACGTCGCCGACGCCAAGAAGCACCAGGTGCTTTGCTACGCGTCGACCGACGGCAGTTTCCTACGCGCCATCGGCAAACGCGGCGTCGATCCCGGCGAGTTCAACTTTCCGACGAACCTGTCCGTCGATCGCGAAGGCCGGTTGTACGTCGCCGACACGCTGAACTTCCGCGTGCAGGTCTTCGATGCGTCCGGGGCCGTCGTCAAGAGCATCGGCAGCCAGGGTGACGGTCCGGGCCACTTGAATCGCGCGAAAGGCGTCGGCGTCGACAGCGAAGGCCACGTCTACATCGCCGACACCTCGTTCAACAACTTTCAGATCTTCGACGCCGACGGCAACATCCTGCTGTTCGTCGGCGCAACCGGCGTCGGACCCGGCGAGTTCCTCCTGCCGGCCGGTCTCTTCGTCGACGATGAAGACCGCATCTACATCGCCGACCAGGGGAACGCGCGCGTGCAGGTCTTCCAGCGCGTCAGTCAGAAGCAACCACCGAAGTGAAGGAGATGACCAGCCGTGCTGTCTCGCTCACCGGGAGCGCACGCGCTCCCCCGCCGCCGTGATCGTGCGCCTTGACGATTCGCGTGAAGAAAAGGAGAGACCACGACATGAGAAGAGGCATTTTCGCCACCGCGCTGATGCTCGTTGTCGGCGCCGGTACGGCGACGGCTCAAAGCACGATCGCCTTCGGCCCGCACGACTTCAGCGGCGGCTCGGCGATCCGCACCACGGACGCCAGCATCAACGGCCAGACGTGCGTGTTCTGCCACACGCCGCACGAAGGCAGCGTGTCGGTCCCGCTGTGGAACCGCAGTTCCACGACATCCACCTACCAGGTATACGCGAGCTCGACGATGGACGCCGCCGCACCGACGTCGGCGGCGATCCAGAGCGGGATCTCGGGGGCGTGTCTCAGCTGTCACGACGGCAGCATCGCCATCGACGTGCTCACGAATCTCGCCGGTGTCGCACACACGGCGAGCGCCGCGTTCACGCGTCAAGCGACGGCGAAGGCGACCTACGGCGCGTCCGGCACCGGTACTGGAAACATCATGAACGGCGGCTCGCCGTTCCTCGGCACCGATCTCCGCAACGATCATCCGATCACGATCATCTACGAGACGGCGCGCGCGGCGACTCCGGCCGAGTTCGTCACGCAAGCCATCTCGGGCACGAAGATCACCGTGGGCACCACGTCGCCGCTGCCGCTGTTCGGCTCGTCGACGGCCACGGCGACCGTCGAGTGCGCGAGCTGCCACGATCCGCACAACAACTCGCGCGGCCTGTTCCTGCGGAAGTCGAACGCGGGCAGCGCCATCTGTCTCACGTGCCACATCAAGTAGCGAGCGTCATGGGTCACACGGGAACACCTGTAATCCAGAAAACCGGGGAAGAGCCGCGGGCTCTTCCCCACATGTCGGGGACGACGATGCGCAAACACGCTGCGGTTCTGTTGCCGCTTCTCATCTACGCGCCGGTACTGGCGGCGCAGCTCGCGCCGGTGCCGTCGCATGCGACGCGCAGCTCGCGTCCGGCTGCGACCACAGCGGTCGTCGCGCGGGTCAATGGCGTGGCGCTGCACGCCGACCAGCTCGACGCGGCAATGCAGACGGTCATCCCGCTCGCCTCGTACCACCAGAACGTCAAGCCCGAGAAGATGGACGAGCTGCGCAAGCGCGCCCTCGACGGTCTGATCGACGAGGAGCTGCGCTATCAGGAGGCGCTGCGGCTCAAGATTCAAGTCGCGCCGGCCGAAGTCGAGAAAGCTCTCGAACGCGCGCGCCAGTCGTACAAGGATCGCGACGAGTTCGATCGGGCGCGCCGCGCCTCGGGCGCCACGATGGCGCAGGTGCGCGCCAGCATCCTGCGCGCCCTGCTGATCCAGAAAGCGTACGACCGTCAGGTCGTCGGCCGCTGCCGGGCGAGCGACGCGGACGCGGGGCGTTACTACCGTGAGAACACCGCGCGCTTCATCCTCCCCGAGCAAGTACGGCCGACGCTCATCACCATTGGCGTCGATCCGTCCGCGCCGCGGCCCGAATGGGACCGCGCGCGACAGAAAGCCAACGACATCGCGCGACGGATCGCCGCTGGAGCATCGTTCGAGACCCTCGCTCGCGAACACTCGACCGACGCCAGCAAGGGCAAAGGCGGCGATCTCGGCTTCGTCCATCGCGGCCAACTCATCGAGGACTTCGAACGCGCGCTGAGAGCGCTCAAGCCGGGCCAGGTCAGTCCGGTGATCCAGACGATCTACGGCTTCCACCTGCTGCGCCTCGTCGAAACACGTCCGCCGGTTCAAAAGACGTTCGAGGAGATGAAGCCGACGATCGTCCGCGACCTGACCGAGACGAGATGCGGCCAGGCGAG
>DAIUKO010000094.1:15254-21714 GCA_036848175.1 Vicinamibacterales bacterium
GATGCTGCAGGCCGTTCTCATCGCAGTGGTGTTGTGGCTCTTCCTCCCGTCCGTGCTGGCGGCGCAGACCATCGACGGCGCCGCGGACTGGGGCTGGGGGCGATCGATGTACCGCACCGGCGACCAGCAGACGACCAACGGGGAATTCACGCAGGCCTATACGCTCGGTTATCGCTCGGCCTTCTGGGATCCGCGCTTCATTACGTATAACGGCGAGGTCACGTTCAACAAGAACGCGCTGACCTTCGGCGAGCAGGACAGTCTGTCGCGGCAGACTGGATTCAGGCTCTCCACCAATCTCTTTGCGACCCGCCCGTTTCACGGCTCGATTCACGCGGCACGCGGCATCGGCGCCGAGTCCGCGAATTACCCGCAGTCGATTACGGAACGGAGCGGGCTGACGCTGCCTCCCGGTGCGGTGCCGGAACTGAGGACGGGGCGATCCGAGTTCGGCATCAACTGGCAGATGACGCAGGTCAAGTCGCTGCCGCGAGTCGAGCTGAGTTATCAGAATGGATCGACGAACGTCGGAGCCGGCGCGCTCGAGTCGACTCAAGACCAGAGCTCGCTGCAGGCGCTCATCGCGCGTGAAGGTCCTCACCTGAGCCACACGCTGCGTTATCAGCGCGACGCGTTCGACAACGCCTTCTCGCAGGCGCTGCGTCAACGGTACGGCGAACTGAGCTACGAGTTCGTCGCCAAGGCGAACGATCGCACGTTTGGAACCGTCCGCGCCGGCCGGCGCACGACCTACTCCCTCTTCGACGTGCCGCCGCAGTTCACCGACATTGGCGTTGAGGGCATCCATCCACCGGCAAGCGGTCAGGTCGATCTGATCTACGGGCTGGCGACGCTGACCCATCAGGCGCCCGCCGGCCTCTCGGCAGACGTGACCGTCGCCTACAACCAGGAACAGTCCGCGTCGGTCGGTACGAACGCGCTGCTCGGCAGCGCGACCACGCGCTATCAGCCGATCACCGGCATCACCTTTCACGCGACCGGCATCTACGGCGAGCGCGGCCAGGACGTCGGCGGCACGCGACTGCTCGTCCTCACCCGCGGCGTGGCGACCGGCGCCGAGTACGCGCTCACGCGCCGCCTCGTGCGCGGCGGCCTTGCGTGCGAAGTGGGCCGCGGCTGGAACACCAGCGATCGCGGCATCGACGGCGAGTCGCGCCTGTGGAACGTCCGCGCGGACGTGGGCACCGATGTCCTTCGTGCCGTGCAAGTGAGCGCCGGCTACGACCAGGGCAGAGCGTTCGACGATCTGCTGCCGCTCGGCAATCAATGGCGCGAGCGAACGCACGGGAGCGTCCGGACATTGTTCTCCAATCGCCTCGCCGTCGACGCGACGCACGAGATGGCCTCGATCGATCGTGGCACCGCGCCGCTGGTGTTCCGAACCCATTACCGGCAGACCATCGTGACGACCTCGCTGCAACTGACGCGTGATCGCCGCCTCTCCTTCGCCGCCGGCCGATTCCGAAATCGATCCTTCACGGGTGACGACAACAACGAATACATCGGCGTGTCATTCGACGGCGGCCTGGTCGGAGCGCTCCGCCTCTCGCTGACCGCGCGACGCGAGCACACGATCTCGAGCGCTGCCCGCCTCGATCAGGACGGGTACTACACGAGCGGCATCCTCACCTACCGCGTTCGTCTGTTCACCTTCAGCCTCGAGGAGCGGTACACCGATCTCGCGCTCAGCACCAACAGACAGCTCGAGCCTGTCACCTTCACAGGCAATCAGATTCTGTTTCGCGTCGGCAGAAAGTTCGGGTTCGCGCGGTGAGGTCGCGATACATCCGCCCCATCGTCGTCCCGGGCGTCGTCCTGTGTGCGGCGCTCGTGCTCGCGTCTGCGGCGCTGCGCGCGCAGGCGGCGACCGCGCGCGGGACGCGAAACGGTCCGGCCGCCGAGCGTGTCTGGCCCGAGCCGCCGGCATCCGCGCGCATCCGCTTCCTCAGATCGCTGGTTCCTGAAACCTCGGCGCGGCGATCGCTCGTCCGCCGGTTCTTCGATGTCGTGACCGGCGGCCGCGACACGCCGGTCATGGCGCAGCCGTACGGCGTGACGATGGGACCGGCGAATCGGCTGTACGTCGCGGACAGCGCCAACCACGCCCTGCACGTATACGACGTCCGATCGGGCGGGTACTCGAAGATCGACGTCGATGGCGAATCGCTGATTGGCGTCGCGGCGCTCGGCGGCCGGCTCTTCGTCACCGATTCAGTCGGCGGTCGTGTCATCTGTCTCAATCTCTCGGGGCGGAAGCAGTGGGCGATCGGCCGCGAAGCCGGCCTGCAGCGTCCGACCGGGATCGTCGCCGCTGACGATCGGGTGCACGTGGTCGACACGCTCGCACACCGCATCGTCGACGTGAGCCCGGAAGGCCGTGTGATCGGATCCTTCGGATCGCGCGGCGGCGAGCCCGGCCAGTTCAACTACCCCACCAACATCGCGCGCGATGCGGCCGGTCGTTTGTACGTCACCGACAGCATGAACTTTCGGATTCAGATCCTGACGCCGCAAGGCCGAGCCGTCTCGACGTTCGGACACCTCGGCGACGGATCCGGCGACTTCAACCGGCCCAAGGGCGTCGCCGTCGATCGCGAAGGCCACATCTACGTGGTCGAAGGACTGCACGACGTGGTGCAGATTTTCGATCAGGAAGGCCGCTTCCTCCTTGGCTTCGGTGAGCCGGGGCAGGGCAACGGCGAGTTCTGGCTCGCGACCGGCATCGCGATCGCGAACGACCGCATCTACGTCGCCGACTCGTCGAACCGTCGCGTCCAGGTCTTCGAGTACTTGAGGGAGGAGCGGTGAGGAGCGCGCGCGGCATCGCTCCGTCGCTGCTCATCCTGACGGCGGTGGCCGCCTGGTCAATCGTCGCGGCCGCGCAGGTGCCGGTTGCGTCGCCGGGGAACAAGCACAACCTGTCGAGCAGCGGCGGCGGCGCCGTTCGATCGAGCGCGACGGACGAGATCTGCATCTTCTGCCACGCGCCGCACAACTCCAGTCCGGCCGCGCCGCTCTGGAATCAGCTGGACTCCGGCGCCACCTATACGCCGTACAGCAGCACGACGATGAAGGCCGCCCCTGGCGCGCCGACCGGGTCCGCCAAGCTCTGTCTCAGTTGCCATGACGGTACCGTCGCGATCGGCGCAACCGTCTCGAGCGGCCGCATCGCGATGAGCGGCGTCGATGGCGCCGGGCGGATGACCGGCGCCTCCGTCGTCGGGACGAACCTGTCGGATGACCATCCGATTTCGTTCGTGCCGGTGACCGGGCCGCAGATCACGAACCCGCGGCCGGGCGATGCGGTGAAGCTCGATCCGCATGGCATGCTGCAGTGCCGAAGCTGCCACGATCCGCACCAGCAGGAAATCGATCCCGTCACCAAGAAATTTCTGGTCAAGACGAATCCGGCGTCGGCGCTGTGCCTGACGTGTCACCAGAAGACCTTCTGGGCGACGACGGCAAGCTCGCATCGCACGTCGACGAGATCGTTTACGGCCGCGCAAGGCGCGCACACCGGCTACACGACGGTCGCGGACAACGGATGCGAGAGCTGCCACAAGCCGCATACCGCCTCGGTCGCCAAGCGCATGCTGAAAGGCGTCGAAGAGAACACGTGCGGCACGTGTCACGGACCGAGCGGCGTCGCCACGAAGAACATCGCTGCGGAATTCAACAAGGCCTACCGGCATCCGGTCTACAGCATCACGCCGTCCACGCACGACGCCTCAGAGTCGCCGGCGAGCACCACCGTCACGCTGCCGGAAATCAGCGCCGCAAGTCCGCGGCATGCCGAGTGCGCCGACTGTCACAACCCGCACGCGAGTCATCAGGCGCCTGCGGTTGCGCCGAAGGCTTCGGGTCGACTCGCGGGCGTGTGGGGCATCGACAGCAACGGCCTGCGGATCGACCCGAGCGGCACGCCGCCGTCGGTGCGCGAGTACGAGATCTGCTTCAAGTGTCACGCCGACTCCGCGAACAAGGCGCAGCCTGCAGGACCAGACCCGCCGTACGCCAATCGTCAGGCGCTGCAGTTCAACAAGCGGATGCAGTTCGATCCCGGCAATCCGTCGTACCACCCGATTGAGGCGCCGGGCCGCAGCACGTTCGTCCCGAGCCTGATCGCGCCGTTGACGACGAGCAGCGTCATCTATTGCACCGACTGCCACGACAACGACACCGGACCGAAGGCGCCGACGCCGGGAATCGGTCCCGCCGGACCGCACGGCTCGAATTTCAAGCACCTGCTCGTGGCGCGCTACGACATGGACACCGGCACTTCTGCAGAGTCCGCGTCGACCTACGCGCTCTGCTACAAGTGCCATAGCCGTTCGAGCATCCTCGCCGACCAGTCATTCTTAGAGCACAGCCGGCATCTGCAGAATGCCGCCGCGCCCTGCTCGGTGTGCCACGACCCGCATGGCATCAGTTCCACGCAGGGCAACAGCACCAACAACAGCCGGCTGATCAACTTCGACACGCGGTTCGTGACGCCGACCCCGAGCGGTGTGCTCCGCTTCGAATCCACGGGTCAGGGACACGGCCGCTGCTTTTTGACGTGTCACGGGATGGAACACAACCCGCGCAGTTATTGATGCGCCACTTCGAGGCTGCGGAGCGATCGGCCGCGCGCACAACGTCCAGGGCGCGGCCGATCGTTCATGAACCACTGGACACCGAGCAGGGAGGGTTGGGGAATGAAACGCACACGATTACTTGTCTTGTGGTCAACGGTGATCGGCCTGACCGCATGTCAGGGCACGTCGCCGACGGCTCCGGCGCAATCGAACATGACTGCGAGTCAGCCGACTGCCGCTGCCAACATGCACCCGTACGACGACGACGATAGGCCGCCCAGCGGCTCGACGCTCAGTGTGACGCTGACAGCAAGTCCGACAACGATTCAACCAGGAGGATCGTCAACGCTGACGTGGACGAGCACGGGCGCCACGTGGGTGACACTCGGCGACCAACGTGTGGAATTGAACGGTTCGAAGGTCGTGTCACCGTCGCAGACCACCGAGTACGAGATCGAAGCAGGGAACGGCGATCGGAAGATTGATAGAGAAGTCTACGTCACGGTGTCGTCGACGGCGCCGCCAACGCCGCCTCCACCACCGCCAACGCCGCCTCCACCACCACCACCGCCACCACCGCCACCGCCGCCACCACCGACTCCGAAGCCGACGGCGACGCTGACGGCGAACCCCGCGGGCATTCAGACCGGTCAATCGTCGATGCTGTCGTGGACGACCAGCGACGCGACGACCGTCACATTGAATGGCGCGACCGTTGCCGCGAACAGTTCGCAGAGCGTGTCGCCGAACACGACGACGACGTACTCGCTGGTCGCGACGAACTCTGCCGGCTCGACGACGACGAGCGCGACGGTGACCGTCACAGCGGCGCCGCCGCCAACGCCGAAACCCACCGCCTCGCTGACGGCGAACCCCGCGGGCATTCAGACCGGTCAATCGTCGATGCTGTCGTGGACGACCAGCGACGCGACGACCGTCACATTGAATGGCGCGACCGTTGCCGCGAACAGTTCGCAGAGCGTGTCGCCGAACACGACGACGACGTACTCGCTCGTGGCGACGAACTCCGCGGGATCGACGACAGCCGCTGCGACCGTCACGGTGACGGCGCCGCCGCCGATGCCGACCGCCTCGCTGAACGCGAACCCCGCGAGCATTCAGACCGGTCAGTCGTCGATGCTGTCGTGGACGACGACGAACGCGACCACCGTCACGTTGAACGGGGCAACCGTCGCCGCCAACGGTTCGCAGAGCGTGTCGCCGACGTCGACGGCCACGTATACGCTGGTGGCCACGAACTCCGCCGGTTCCCGAAACGCAACGGCGACGGTGACGGTCACGGCGCCGCCGCCGATGCCGACCGCGATGCTCAACGCGAATCCGGCCAGCATTCAGACCGGTCAGTCGTCGATGCTCTCGTGGACGACGACGAACGCGGCCACCGTCACGTTGAACGGTGCAGCCGTCGCTGCCAACGGCTCACAGAGCGTGTCGCCCGGCAGCACGACGACCTATTCGCTCGTCGCCACCAACGCGACCGGATCGGCGACGTCGACGGCGATGGTGACGGTCGTCGCGCCGACGCCGAGGCTGACTTACGTCAACGACATCGCACCGATCATGCAGTCCAATTGCGTGATGTGCCACAGCGGTCCGCAGCCGACGGCCGGCCGTGACTTCACGACGTATATGGGTGTGATGCAGGTGGTCACGCCGTTCGATCCGAACTCGCGGCTGATCCAGATGACGCGGCCGGGCGGACCGATGCACGGGTTCCTCAACCCGGATCCGGTCGGGCGAGCCGAGATCATCCGCCGCTGGATCGTCGACGACGGTGCCCCGCAGCAGTAGGAATACGGAACCTGGAATGAGGAATTTGGAATGCCAAATTCCTCATTCCT
>DAIUKO010000095.1:0-21556 GCA_036848175.1 Vicinamibacterales bacterium
TCGGTCCCGGTGTCTCCCGCGGCCGCTTTACGACAGATTTCGCGAGCCGCGCTCACATATTGATCCGGGTTGTTGATTCCCGCGATTTCTGGGCCAATCGATACATTGCCGAAGTGCAGCGGACTCGCATGCTTGAACCAGTGCCACAAATCGTTGTTATAGTGATTCCAGGCGTCATGGCCGCGCGCCATGTGCGTCACGTTCGATAACGCCTTCGACAGATATATAGGCATGTCCGTCTCACCTCATACTCTGAGCCGTCTAACGTTAGGCATCAGCCGCAGCGCAGCGCGGTCACTGGCGCTGTCGGCTGCATGCCGTGTTAGCCGGCATGTGGGTACAAACGTCGTCTCGGCTAGACTAGATGCGGGTCTGCGGTTACCCGATCAGGTCCTGAGTATTCGGCATCACCACGTGATCAAACCAATCTGAAAACTCAGACGCAACCTCTGGCCGATCTCTAAACAGAAAGCCGACTTGCATTGTCGTAGCTGACGGAACGGTGTTGAGTGCAATCAGCAAGTGGGTCTTGTCGACGATAAGGATGTCCATTCCCGAATTGTGCCCGTGTTGCAGGTAGCGAGGTCGAACGAACTGAGCGACGCCGCGCCGTGAGAACACATCGGCCCGCCGCGAAATGCCTTCAAGGAAAGCAGGGGATGTCTTTTCGCGGTCCAGCACAAGCACAGGATCGTATTTGATCGGAATTCCAAGTCGGCTTGTCTCTTGTATTCGACGGGCTATAGTGTCCGCCAATGAGTCTGGAAGGTGAGGCTCCGGCCCGAGAACCTGAATCCACAGCTGAATCCGCTTCGAGCCCATTGAGGCAACGGACTCAAACGCAGCATTTATTTCAGCTGGACCCTGAAGGCGCCTTCCGAGGCGTTCATCTTGGCCGATTCCACGCGCCGGTTCTCTCGCGAGTACGTCGAACTGCTGGCGAACGGCATCCCGTTCGCCCCTGATCGTCGCGATCTGATCCTTCAGCACCGATTGTTCGGCGATCTTGTCCTGCTGGTCCTTATGACGAGTCCGCAATGCCCACAGGGCGAACGCCAACACCAGTAAGACAGAATATGGGAACAGACTCCAAACGGGGATGGGCCGTGAGACGGCCTCGACGAAGGATGCCCCACCGCTAGTCGACGTCGATATGAATCGTGCGATGAGCGTGGCAATAAGACTGCCTGCCGCGCTAAGCGCGAGAACGCCGATGATGTTGTCACGGAAGAATCTATTCATCGTGTTCTCGACCTGTCCGGCTAACGCATTGGTGCTCACCCGCGCTGGGCGGAGCGTGAGCGACGCCCGGCGTCGGGTGCAGCACCTGTTAGGCGGCTTGGTTTTCTCAATCGTTGCCTACCCATGATGGCACGGGCTTGCCGTCACGTCCCGCTCGCCACAGTAGGCGCTCGTCGCGCTCACGAATCTTGCGCTTAATGTATGCGACTGCCTCGTCGTCAGTCATAACCTGAACGCCGAGGGCCGCGAGCCCTGCCCGATTGCCGAGAATTCCGCCCGGTTGCCTTTTTGAACCGCCGTCCGCCGTCACCAAGATCGCGCCATACTTGCCGGCGTTGAACACGACATCGACGTCATTCTGCTCATTCGGCGTCAAGGCCCCATTCGGAAACAGAAGCCGTTCGATTGCCTCGACTTGACGGCGCTCTTCGTCAATGAGATTGCCGGTAAGAGTAAAAATGTACGAGCGCGCCTTCCGAGAACGCGCCATCGAGCCACCGGCCGCCGCCTCCTCCTGCGCTGTCCGACTCATCTGCATCAGGATCACTTCGTCGTCGCGCCATTTTTCAAGTTGATTCATGTTCGGCAAGGCGGTGCGAGCATTTACCCGATTGGCGTCGACATGGATCGAGACGTAGACGAATCTGTCTTGATCGAACATCGTTCGTCCGGAGTTTCTGCCGCCTAACATCTCTTGGAGTAGACCGAGCCATCTTGGTTGCAGTCATACGGATGTAGCGATCCACCAAACACAGATGGCCAACTCCTTGATCGCCGAAATGTTAGCACCAGCGTGCGCGGTTCGTTGTGCCGACATTAGGCTGACAGAGACCGCAATGGCTGCGGGCCGCGGGCAGCCATTGCCTCGACACGAAGGCGTCTACTGAGCAGAGAAGCCCCTCCGAATCAACACATTGAGGCGACGTCCGCACCACGACAGTGCCGCGGATCATTGCGAGACGCCTGCAACGTAATGCATTACAGACGATCCATCGGACTTCGCACGCCGAGACCGCCGCGGTTCAGGACGTGCGTGTAAATCATCGTCGTGCTGACGTCGGCGTGGCCGAGGAGCTCCTGAACGGTGCGGATGTCGTAGCCCGCTTCGAGAAGATGGGTTGCGAAGGAATGGCGCAATGAGTGGCACGTGACACGTTTGGCGAGTCCAGCGCGGCGGCCCGGCCTCGTTGACCGCGCGTTGAACCGCGGACTCGTGGAGGTGGACGCGCGTTGGCGGTCCATATTTCGGATCGCGGCACAGACGAACGGCGGGGAACACGAATTGCCAGCGCCACTGGAACGGCGCATCCGGAAACTTTCGGGCGAGTGCGTCGGGGAGTACGACGCGTCCGAATCCGGACGCGCGATCAGCCGCGTGCAGACGCTGAACGTCGTCGAGATGCGCGCGGAGCCCTGTGGTCACGGCATCTGGCAGCATGACGCGTCGGTCCTTTTGTCCCTTGCCGCGCCTGATTGTGAGCTCGCGACGATCGAAGTCCACATCCTTGACGCGAAGCTCGAGACATTCCTGGAGGCGGAGGCCGGCGCCATATAACAGCGACGCGACCAGCCACGACACACCGCTCAATTCTTTCAGGACCCGTCGCACCTCGTCCGTGCTGAGAACCACGGGTATTCGGACCGCTACTTTGGCGTGCGGAACGTGCTCGATATGACCGACATCCTGGTGTAGGACATGGCGGTAGAGGAACAGAACCGCGCTGAACGCCTGGTTCTGTGTCGACGCGGCGACCTGTCTGTCGACGGCCAGCCACGTCAGGAAAGCCGCAATCGCCGACGACCCAAGCTCACCTAAACGGACGCGAATCGCGGACGCTGTCGACCGTTGGCGCCTTTCGGGTCGTGTCGGAACGCGATCTGCGCGACCCGAGGGACGAAGGATTCGACGTTCGGCACCTGGAAGACCAAGGACTCGTCCAACGCGTCCCGCTGAACGAACAGGAGCGCGCCGTCACGTTGACGGAGCAGGGCCGTGGACTGCTCGAACGCCACCGAGAGGGCCATTCAGACCACCGCCAGACCTTCTACGCAGGCGCTGACAGGGCTCGGGAACGGCACCCACGACGCAGACGGACGCGGCGCTGCTGGCCTCCGCTCGGCTCCTGGACACTGGCGAGACTTTCAAGATTCTTTCAAGATCGGATGTCGAGCGACGCGCGAACCTGCCGCCAGCACTCACTCCAGAGGACGCGAAGTGCTTGAAAGACTTGAAGATGAAAGATGGGGTGGGTAACGGGGTTCGAACCCGCGACTTCCGGAGCCACAGTCCGGCGCTCTACCACTGAGCTATACCCACCATAGGTGCTGAGTTTAGCACCTAGGCTTCGGGTTCTTCCACGAAGACCGGCGGTTGGGCGATGCCGTCGGGGATCACGACGAGCTCGCCGTTCTCGATCTTCGCGCACAGCAGATAGATGTGGCTGGCGCGCTCGCCCTTCGCTTCGTACATCAGCTTGTCGGCGCACTGAATGAGATCCGCCGCGAGGCGCCGCGCGATGAAACGGCGCTCCGCGACGCGCCCGAGCCAGAGGCACACGACGCCGACGTCGACGCGCGGCGGCTGCGCGGCGAGACGGCGATCCTCGAGCGTCCAGTCGAAGCGTTCGACCGCATCGCGGAAACGTTCGCCGACCGTGTGCGCCTGGTGACAGTCCGCGAGATCGGGAATGAGGAAGCAGAACTCGTCGCCGCCGAACCGCGCGTGCAAATCCTTCGTCCGCGATCCGCCGCTGCGTTCCTGTGCGATCAGGTCGTCGGAGCGCGCCTGCTCGCGCAGAATCTGCGCGACGCGTTCGATGATCCGATCGCCGACGGCGTGGCCGAGCGCATCGTTGTACCACTTGAAGCTGGTGATATCGACGAGGCCGACCGCGCACCAGCGGCCGCCGCGCTGCTCGAGCGCGAGAAACGATTCGAGCTGCTCGGTGAACCGGCCGAAGTTCATCAGCTTGGTCTTGGGATCGCGGTTCGACTTGTCGGTGAGCTCGGCGACGAGGCCCTCGAAGTAGTGCGAGATGCTGTTGACGGTCACATCCTTCGCCGTCAGCTCGGTCTGAACGCGCGCCATCTTGTCGGCGAATCCGGCCGAGAGCGCCTGAATCGCTTCCTGCTTCGATTCCTGCCACAGTCGTTCGTGACGCGTGAACACGGCGTCAATCGCGGCGAGCAGCGCGCTTTCGAGCGCAGCCGGCAAGTGCAGCGTGGCGCGCACCCATTCCTGCAGCTCGCTGCGCGTTTGGGGCTGGGACCCCGGCGTGGGCACTTGTTCGGCTCTCATCGATCCGATAGGCACGGCGCGCTCAACCATTTCCAACAAGCGCTGCAACCTCTACAAAGCGCGTACCGTGCCGACGTTTGTCCTCGTTGGCAGAACGAGTGGCGTTCACAGGAAAGGCCGGCCATGCCAGCCAGGCTAACCTCCTCAGATCAACCGTATTACTACCACTTTTGTGTGGCCGGCGCGACGAGGCCAGGATGCGGGGACGCCGATTGGGTGTCGTAAACCGCGGAGCTCGGCTGACACAACAGGCAAAAAATACGCTGTGTCTGCCGGGCTCCGCGGCCGCTTCAGTCGAGGTTGAGGCAGCTTAGCGTTTGATCGTGTCGCCGAGATCCTTTACGGCTTCGCCGATCTTGCGCCGGCCTTTTCCGACCGCTTCCTCGACCTGGCCCGCCGCTTCGTCCGCCTCGCCTTCGTTGCGCAGCCGTTCGTCGTTCGTCAGATCGCCAGCCGCCTGCTTCGCCCGGCCCTTGGCCTGATCGACTTTCCCGCGCACTTCATCTTTATTCCACATAGGAGCCTCCTCAATCGGTCACTGTCGACGGATTGAGTGCAGGAGGCATGCCTATGAGGCGACGGCTCGCAGCACAGAGATCAGCCGTTCGGTTTCGGTCATCAGTTCTCGCCATACCTGGTCGTGATCCTCGAACGACCCGCTGCGTCCCATCTCCTCGAGCGCCCGTGCGGCATTCACCACTCCGTCGGCGTCGAAGTTCGCAGCCGCGCCCTTGAGCGCGTGCGCGGCGCGGCGCAGCGAGTCGCCGTCGCGCGCGTCGAGCGCCGCGCGAATCCGTTCGAGGTGCTGCGGCGCATCGTCGACGAACAGCCGGCTGATCTCGGCGAGCAGCTCGTGATCGCCGCCGACGCGCGCGAGCACCTGCTCGGTCATCATCGACGCGTCGTCGCGAGGAGCGCGCGACGTCGAGACGAGCGATTCGACGAGCGCGCAGAGACGCCGCGAGTCGAGCGGCTTGGTGAGATACTCGTCCATCCCGCCGGCGAGGCAGCGCTCGCGATCGCCTTTCATCGCGTGCGCGGTCATCGCGATGATCGGGACGTGCGCGCCGGTCGATTCCTCTTTCTTGCGGATCGCGGCCGTCGCCTCGAAGCCCCCCATCTCCGGCATCTGCACGTCCATCAGCACCACATCGAACGCCAGCCGCGCCATCGCGGCGAGCGCTTCGCGTCCGTTGGGTGCAATGGTGACGCGGTGGCCGCGGCGTTCGAGCAGACTCGCTGCCAGCCGCTGGTTCACCGCGTTGTCTTCGGCGAGGAGGATGTGGAGACGCCGCTCCGGCAGTTCTTTAGGCAGCATGGCATCAGGCATCATCGTTCGAGGCGTGTGATCGCGCGACAGGGTCCGTGCGATGGCGCTCAGAAGGTCGCGCTGGTCCACGGGTTTGGTCAGGTGGTTCGTGATGCCGAGCTCGCGGCACCGTTCGCTCTCGCCGTACTGACCCGACGAGCTCAGCATCATGATCGTCGCGCCGGAAACGCTTGGATCGTCGCGAATGCGGCGGGCGACGTCGAAGCCGTTCATCTCCGGCATGTTCGCGTCGAGCAGGACGAGCGCGAACGGTTGTCCCGATGCCGACGCCTCGGCCAGCGCACGAAGCGCGTCGGCGCCGCTCTCCGCGACGGTCGGCCTCATCTGCCATCGCACCAGCAGATCGTGCAGGACGCGCCGGTTCACCGGATTGTCGTCGACGATCAGCACGGCGAGGTTGGTCAGGTTGGGCGCGATGACGTCGGGCCGCGTGTCGCCGACTCCGAGCCGCGTGGTGAAGTGGAACGTGCTGCCCTCGAGCGGCGCACTCTCGAGCCAGATGCGGCCGCCCATCAACTCGACGAGCGTCGACGAAATCGCCAGCCCGAGCCCCGTGCCGCCGAACCGGCGCGTGGTCGACCCGTCGCCCTGCTTGAACGGCTGAAAGATCTCCTGCTGCTTGTCGCGGGGGATCCCCATCCCGCTGTCGCTGACGAAGTAGTGGAGCACGGTCGCGTCGCTCGACGTCGATTCGACTTCCACCTGCACGAGGATCTGCCCGCGCTCGGTGAATTTGATGGCGTTGCCAATCAGGTTGACGAGCACCTGCCGCAGCCGTCCCGGATCGCCGACGGCGCTGGCCGGCACGTCCGGCAGCACGTGGCACACGAGCTCGAGGCCCTTCTGTTCCGCGCGAAGCGCCAGCGGTTTGACGAGGTCCGCGAGGTGATCGCGCACGGAGAACGGAATGCGCTCGAATTCCAGCTTGCGCATCTCGATCTTCGAGAAATCGAGGATGTCGTTCAGGATGCTCAGCAGCGCGTCGGCCGAGCTCTTCGCCATCGTCAGGTATTCGCGCTGCTCGGGCGTCAACGCGGTATCGAGCGCGAGCTCGGTCATGCCGATGATGCCGTTCAGCGGCGTGCGGATCTCGTGGCTCATGTTCGCGAGGAACTCGCTCTTCGCCTGATTCGCCTCCTCGGCGACGTGCGTCGCGGCGGCGAGCTCCGCCGTCCGATCGCGCACTTTGCGATCGAGATCCTCGGTGAGAGCGCGAAGTTCGGTGTTCAGCGATTCGCGCTGCACGAGCGCCTGTTCGAGCCGCCGGTAAGAATCGGACAGCCGCGACTGCATGCTGTTGACGTCTTCGAGCAGCGCCGCGATTTCGGCGGGCGGCGTCGAGGCGAGCCGCGCCTCCGCCGCCACCCCGTGGGCGGAAATATTGCGAACGATGCCGACCAGATCTTCGAGCGGGCGCGTGACGGCGTTGGCGAACCCACGGGCGCCGAGCACCGCGCCGGCCAGCGCCATGACGATCAGCGTCAGCGTCACGACGTAGTATTCGGTCGGCTGCAGACGAAGGTTCAGCAGCGGCTGTTCGACGAATACCTTCCACCCCGCCGGTTGAATCGAGGCCATCGTCACGAGCCGGCCGCCCTGGGCTTCTCCGGTTCGCCGCTGATAGCGGAACGTTCCACTGCCGGCGCCGTTGCTGCCGCGCACGAGATCGTCCTCGGCGAGATTCTCGAGCATCGTGTAGCCGGGCTGCCCGCCCGAGTAGAGGACGCGATTGCGCTGATCGACGATCGTGATCCGCGCGTTCGGCAGCGTGCGGAAGTCGTCGACGAAGCGCTGGAACTTCGACAGATCCAGCGATCCGCCGACGACGCCGGAGACGCGGCCGGAATCGATCAACGGGACCGCGATCGTGACGATCGGCACAAACGACAGGCGTCCCAGGATGACGTCCGAGATCACCGGCCGCTGCAGGCGAACGGCGTCGGCGAAGTACTCGCGATCCGTGATCGACGGCGACTCGCGCCGCGGGTAGATCTCATGGACGACGCCGCCGCGATCGGCGACGAAGAGTGTGATGAATCCCGGATAGATCTCGTGATAGCGGTCGAGGAGCCGCTGGCGATCGGCCGAGGTCGACCCGGCCGCGCCGACGGCAGCGGTCAACGCTTCGACGGCATGCAGATGATTGCCGAGGTACTCGTCGATGTGCTCGCGCAGCGCCGTCGCCGCTTCCTGCAGGCGCGCGCCCGCGCTCGCTTCCTGCCGGGTCGCGCTCAGCTGGCCGTCGACGGCGGCGAGCACCAGCACCGGCAGCGTGCCGACGAGGACGAACGCGTGAAACGCGTAGCTCCGAATCCGCCGCTGCGCAACCGGCCGCGCGCTCACGCGCTCCCGCGTCGCGACCGTCGTCGCAATCAAATCGGCGATGACGACGGCGACCAGGCCGTTGAGCACGACCTGCAGCGCGATAGGCCAGATCGATCGCCGCAGGTACTCGACGCCGTACCACTGCGGCGCGATGACGAGCACGATCGCCGCCGCGGCCCAGAGGATCGCGCCCGCGACCAGCGGCGACTTCCCGCGCTGAGCGAACGCGCCGATGATCAGCGCTTCGATGACAAGAACGGTAATCGATAGGAGTGAGAGCGAGCTGCGCAGGCCGGCCGCCCCGATCACGGCGCTGAGCTCGCCGAACCACGGACCGAAGAGGATCGCGATCGGCAGCGTCACGATCCGTCCGAGCAGCAGCGGCGCCACCGCTCCGACGGGCAACGAGTTCATCACCGCGCCGGCGGCGCCGCACAATACGGCGACTCCGAGACGCCGAATGGTACTTCGAGTCATATCGGTCGGCGCGGACCGAATAGTATACTCACGACAACGCCATGAACGTCCTGATCGCCGAAGACGATCGCGTCACGGGAGAGATTCTCGCGCGCACGCTGCAGCGCTGGAGCTACGAGACGAAGGTCCTCAGCGACGGCCTGCAGGCGTGGGAACACCTGCGCATGGCGACCACGCCGACGCTCGCGATTCTCGATTGGATGATGCCGGGGATCGACGGTCCTGACGTCTGCCGCCGGGTTCGCGCGGAGCTGCCGCTGGCCAACATGTATTTGCTGCTCGTGACCGCGCGCGAAGCGCGCGGCGACGTGGTTGCCGGACTCGAAGCCGGAGCGGACGACTACATCATCAAGCCGTTCGATCCCGATGAGCTGCGCGCGCGCGTCGCGGTCGGCGTCCGCGTCCTCGGTCTTCAACAGAAGCTCGCCGAGCGCGTCGCCGAATTGCAGGATGCGCTGTCGAACGTCAAACAGCTGCGAGGTCTGCTGCCGATCTGCAGCTACTGCAAGCGCATTCGCGGCGACGATCAGTACTGGCAACAGGTCGAAGGGTACATCGCCGACCACTCCGAGGCACAGTTCAGCCACGGCATCTGCCCGTCGTGCTACGCGACCATTTCGGCCGAGCTCGACGAGGTCGCGCGCACCAAACGCGCGCACAAGCCAAATTCTTAGAACGACGCGGCTACGGCTGTTCGGCGATCTGCTGGACGATCTTGCGGGCGAGCGGCAGGCTGACGCTGCACTGCGGATCGTCGACGCGGCAGCGCGCGACCGTCAGATCGCAGCCGCAGGTGCACGGCTGGCTGTTCAGCTTTTGCAGCGCGTCGGTGCGCCGCGCGAGCGGAAGCTTCGACAGATCGATGCCGGGAATGGTCATCGCCTGCGCGCCGTTCTCGAGCTTCAGGCCCTGCGTCTGATCGACCAGCTCCACGGTCGCATTCACCGGCAGCTTCGCCAGCACGCGGACTTCGGCTTCGGTCGTCGACGCCGTCAACATCCCGACGTGTTTCTGCACGATCCGGCCGTCACGATCGAGGATGTACGACGTCGGCAGCGCGACGATGCCGGGAAAGCGCTGCTCGAGATCGCGAGTCATCATCGCGATCGGATAGTTGACACTGCGATCGGCGGCGAACTTCCTGACCACGTCTGCCGGTGCCTCGTCCTGTGAGATGCCGACGATCTGCAGCGAGTCCTTGTATTTCGCCTGCAGCGCCACGAGATCCGGAATCTCGGCGCGGCATGGCCCGCACCACGTCGCCCAGAAGTTGATCACCGCCACCTTCCCGCGCAGCGTCGCCGCGGAAATCGTCCGGCCGTCGAGGTCGCGGATGGTGAAGTCGCCGACGGTCGCCGGGTTGCGGTACAAGCGCACCGACACGTGATCACCAGGAGGGGCGGATGCTTCCGCGTGCTGCACCTCTCGAGAGTAGCGGCCGGCGACGTAGAGGAGCGCCGCCGCGCCCAATACGATCACGATCACAAATGCGCGTCGAGGGTTCATCTGGTTGTCTCGATACAAGTGTAAGCTGAAGTCGTGCCGATTCGGACGGTGTTTCTGGATGCCGGCGGCGTGCTCGTCTTTCCAAACTGGACGCGCGTCAGCGACGCGCTCGCGCGCCACGGGGTGGCGGTCCCGGCGGCGAGGCTCGCGGCGGCCGACCCGCTCGGCAAAAAGCGGCTCGATCGCGGCGAGCACATACAGGTCACCACCGATCAACAACGCGGGTGGACGTACTTCAACCTCGTCTTGACCGAAGCGGGCGTCGAGCTCTCGACGGCAACGGCTGACGCGCTCTCCGAACTCAACGAGTACCATCGAACCTCGAATCTTTGGGAGACGGTCCCAGCCGACGTCAGGCCCGCGCTCGCCGCGCTGCGCGGCCGCGGATATCGGCTCGTGGTCGTGTCGAATGCCAACGGCAGATTGCGTCACCTCTTCGAGCGCCTCGGTCTGGCGGAGGCCGTCGACGCGCTCTTCGATTCGTGCGATGAAGGCGTGGAGAAGCCGGATCCTCGATTCTTCAATATCGCGCTGGAGCGAACCGGCAGCACGCCCGACACGACCGTCCACGTCGGCGACCTCTATCATGTGGACGTCGTCGGCGCGCGCGCGGCGGGGATTCAACCCGTGCTGCTCGACGCGGCAAACCTCTACGAAGGATGCGACTGCCCGCGCGTCCGCTCGCTCGAAGGCCTCGTCGAGTTCCTGAAATAATCGTGGAGAAAATCCTCGTCAGCGCATGTCTGCTCGGCGCGAAAGTCCGCTACCACGGCGGAGATGCCGCGTGCGATCACCCGATTCTTCAGAGGTGGCTCGAGGAAGGGCGGCTGGTTGCCGTCTGTCCGGAGCGCGATGGAGGATTGCCGACGCCGCGTCCGCCTGCGGAGATTGTCGGGCCCGGTGCGGGCGATGGAGTCGTCCATCGGATCGCCATCGTGCGGACGGCAGCCGGCGTGGACGTGACCGACCAGTTCGTGCGAGGGGCGGAAGCCGCGCTCGATGCGGCGAAGCGGCACGCGATTCACATCGCCGTGTTGAAGGACGGCAGTCCCTCGTGCGGCGCGACGTTCGTCTACGACGGGACATTTTCAGGAACACGAATGGCCGGCACGGGCGTGACCGCTGCGCTCCTCGAATCGAACGGCGTCCGTGTGTTCAACGAGCAAACGCTCGAGGCGGCGTCCGCATGGCTCGATCAGTTGGAAGGGTAGTCTTACGTCGCGAGCGGTCTTCTCGCCGCGCGACGTGACCGCGCGACTCGCCACCGCAGAATCGCCTGAACCTGGCACCACAGCGTTTCGGGGACGCATGGCTTCGTGAGGTAGGCGTCACAGCCGGCCTGGAACGCGGTGTCCCGGGTGTCGGCAACCGCGGTCACGACGACGATGGGAATGTTCTCGGTCCAGCTCGATTCACGCAGCTGCTTGAGCACCGTCCAGCCGTCGACGCGCGGCATCGCGAGGTCGAGGATGACGACGTCAGGGCAGAGGTCGTTGGTCTTATCGATACCGCTCCGGCCGTCCGCAGCCGTGAAGGCCGTACATCCATTGACGCGGAGATACTCCGAGTACATCCGTCGCGCGTCCATGTCGTCGTCGATGACCAGGATCATCGGCGGCTCAGTTTTGTGACGGCTTCTCAGGGGCGGCATATATGTCGCGTGTTACCGATCGTGACCGATTAAGCACGATCCCCACATCGAGCAGCAACATTGTTGCCAGCATGTAAACACATCAGCGCGCCGGGACGATCCAGAGGTACACGTCCTCGTCATCGACACGGATCGCCTGGTCCGGTGCCCATTCGCCAATCGGAAACTGATGCGACACAATCCGCGCGCCTGGCCGAAGCTCGCGCCTCAACTTGGGTTCGAGGCGCTTGTTGACGCTCCCCGAGAGATACAGCGTGACGACGGTTGCGGCTGAGATGTCGGTCGTAAACAGGTCCCCTTCGATGAAGGTGACCTTATGGTCGACCTCGCCGTCGTGGGCGATTTGTCGTGAAATTTCTACCAGACCGTGGTCGATTTCGACACCGACGCCATGGGCGCCGTACTTCTGGGCGGCGAGGATGACGATGCGTCCGTCGCCCGACCCGAGGTCGTACACGACATCGTCGGCGGTGACTTGAGCAAGCTTCAGCATGGCGTCGGCGACGGCCTGGCGGGTCGGCGTGAAATGGATATCAGGGGTGGTCTTCGCCGGCGACTGGTCGATCGCCCCGGCCTGAACGAAGCCGAAGGCTTGGCCGGTCAGCGCCAAAATGAGCAGAAGAGTTTTCATACCGGCCTCCCAACCCGGAACCAGCAAGTCCCGTCTAACGTATCGTTACCTATTGGCGGGAGGCGGCATGTCACTGCTGAAGCGTCTGTTAGGCAAGAGTAGCGAACCCCCGAAGCAGCGAGTCCGGATTTGCGTCGAGTGCGGCATGCCGGTTGCCGATCACAAAGACTGGTGCTCGATTCTTCGCGGCCAGATCGAAATGAAGCGGGCCGCCGAAGCCAGCGCCGCGCAATCGTCCTGATCTTGCTCCAAAATCGCGTCGGTTGACAGGGCGCGCCGCGCACGCAAAGCGGCCGCCCGTCGCCGAATCCGTCCCGCTGATTTCGATCCCCTCCATCCGAATCGATCCTCGTCGTTTGTAACATTTCGTCGAGCTGGCTCGTCGATAATAGGCAAATGGCGACACCCGCATACGCGCTCGACGCACGTCGTGACTGGGCCGGAACCGTCTCTCAGTCCGTGCCGTGGTTTCTTTACGCGGTCCTGTTCGCGTCTACCAGCGTGATCGTCGGTGTGACCTGGGACATTTCGTGGCACCGCACGATCGGGCGCGACACGTTCTGGACGCCGGCGCATCTGGGCATCTACACCGGAGGCATCGTCGCCGGCTTGACATGCGGGTGGCTCGCGCTGCGGCTCACGTTCGCGCGCGGCGCAAGCGCGCAGGCCGAGCGCGCGGCCACGGTGCGGTTCTGGGGATTCCAGGCGCCGCTCGGCGCGTGGGTGTGCATCTGGGGCGCATTCGCGATGCTGACGTCGGCGCCATTCGACGACTGGTGGCACAACAGTTACGGCCTCGACGTCAAGATTCTGAGTCCGCCGCATGCGCTGCTCGCCGCCGGCATCGGCGCCATCCAATGCGGCGCGATGCTGATGGCGGTCGCGTGGCAGAACCGATCGGAGGCACTACGCTCGCGCGTCGGTCACTTGTATCTGGCCAGCGCGGGACTGCTGGTCGTGCTCTTCGCGACGCTCGCGACCGAATACATCCAGCGATGGGACATGCATCGCTCGCTCTTCTACATGGTGACGGCGGGCGTCTTCCCGCTCATGCTCGTGAGCACCGCCAGGGCCTCGGTCTCGCGCTGGCCGGCGACGATCACGTCGCTCGTCTACATGGGCTTCATGTTCACCATGCTGCTCGTCCTGCCGCTGTTCCGCGGTGAGCCGCTTCTCGGTCCGATCTTCGTGCACGTGACGCACTTCGTGCCGCCGGATTTCCCGCTGCTTCTCGTCGCTCCGGCGCTGGCGATCGATCTCGCGATGCAGCGCATCGGGCGCGGACACGACTGGCGGTTGGCGGCGATTCTGGCGATCGCGTTCGTCGGCGCATTTCTCGCGGTCCAATGGCCGTTCGCCGACTTCCTGATGACGCCCTGGGCGCGCAACCCGGTCTTCGTCAGCGGCACCATGGACTACGGCGTCAATCCGGTCATGCAGGCACGGTGGTTCACGCTGAATCCGCCCGACAATCTCGCGCGCGGCTTGTCGATTGCGGTCGTGCTTGCGTTCGTGTCGGCGCGCTGCGGTCTGTGGTGGGGGAACTGGATGTCGCGAGTGCAGCGATGATCGATCGCGCGCGAGCCGCTGGTGTCCTCGGCCTGGCGCTGGTCGCGCTCAGCACGATGGCGCACGTGGGCAGTCCCGACACGTTCTTCGTCGGCAACGCGGGGCCGTATCCCGTCCGCGTCATCGTGCGGCTTCCCGGCGTCATCCCGGGCCGCGCGCAAGTGAGCGTCAGGGTCACCGACGAAGCGGCCGCCCGTGCCGTGCAGCGCGTGACGGTGCGCGCCAGCCCGTGGAATCTTGGCATCGACGGTGCGCCTCCGCCGGAACCAGCCGCATCTGTCCCTGGCGATCCGGCGATTTACGCCGCCGAGTTGTGGTTCATGACGGCGACGTCCTACCAATTGTTCGTCAACGTCGACGGCGCACAGGGGTCGGGAACGGTGGTCGTGCCGGTCCTCGCGCTCGCGACCGAGCAGCGCGCGATGGGCCGTTCGCTGGGGTTGATCCTCGCCGGTCTCGCGATCTTCTTGAGCGTCGGCATGCTGACGATTGTGGGCGCCGCGGTTCGAGAAAGCGTGCTGACGCCGGGCGCCGTTCCCGACGCGAAACGGCGCAGACGATCGCGAATCGCCGTGGCGGGGACGGCCGCCTTCGTCGTGCTGGCGTTGTGGGGCGGGAGTCGCTGGTGGACGGCAGAAGCGAACGCCTATCGCAATTCGGTCCTGTACCGCCCGTTCGACTCACGAGCGGAGGTGCGCGACGACAACGGGCGACGTGTGCTGACGCTGGAGATTCGCGACGCGCGCTGGACCGGCACGCCGGTGGCGGCAACGAGATACAACGCGCTGATGCCGGACCACGGCAAGCTGATGCACCTGTTCGTCGTCCGCGAACCCGGCCTCGATGCGTTCGCGCATCTCCATCCGGTGCCGCGCACGCCGGCGAGTCTCGCCTTCGAGGCCGACCTGCCGCCGCTGCCGCCGGGCCGCTATCGCGTCTACGGCGACATCGTCCACGAGAGCGGCTACGCGCAGACGCTCGTCGCGCGCGCGGACGTTCCGTCGCCGCCGGCGAAGAGCGCCGGAACCGCGTCTTCGGATCCAGACGACTCGTGGTACGAGGGCGATGCGGTGCCCGAGGCGCGCTCGTCGCGATTCACGATCGCCAACGGCCCGAGCATCGAATGGCAGCGCGGCGAAAAACCGATCGTCGAAGGAGAAGATCGCGTGCTGACGTTTTCGGCGCATGACGCCGGCGGCGCGCCGCTGGCGATCGAACCCTACATGGGCATGCTCGGCCACGTCGCCGTGACGCACGAGGACGGCTCGGTCTTCGCGCATCTGCATCCGGCCGGAAGCATTTCAATGGCGGCGCTCCAGAAATTCACCGACAAGGCGGGTGGCGATCACCGCGCTCATTCGGCTCGCGTCATCCCTGCGCCGGGCGATCTGTCGATTCCGTACGCGTTCCCGAAGGCGGGACGCTACCGCATCTGGGTACAGATGAAGCACGATGGTCGCGTCATGACGGCGGCATTCGACGCCAACGTCCAGCCGCGGCGGTAACTCGGCTTCGGTCCACAATCGCCGTCTTGGGGTGTCCGAAAAGGTCATCAAATCCCGAATCCCAAGGCCCGAATCCCGACGAGCGACAGCAGAGTGGAGGTCACATGCGTTCGAAATGGATGATGTGCGGGGTATTGATCGTGGTCTTCTCCGCCGGCGTGGCGGTCGGCGCGCTGCAGCAGCAGGCATCGCAGTCGCGCCGCGAGCCGCAGTTCGAGAACGATCAGGTGCGCGTCTGGAAATCGATCGTGCTGCCCAACCAGCCGCTGACGCTGCATCGCCACGATCACGGCCGCACCATCGTCGCGCTCAAGGGCGGCACGATGGAGGTCGTCGACGCGAAAGGTCAAACCAAAAAGAAGATGCCGTGGGAGACGGGGAAGGCGTACTGGCTGGACGTCGATCCGCCCGGTGAAGAGCACGCCGATCTGAATCGCGGCAAGGAGCCGATTGAGGTGATGGTCGTCGAGATGCGGAAATGACCGTCAAGCGCTACCTGCTGTCGGTTCCCGAACGGTTCCTCCGATCCGCGTTGGGACTCGGCGCCGGTGTGGCGCGCGAAGTCGGGGAGGTCGCGCTTCCGGCAGGAGTGCGCCGCAGCCAGCTGTATCAGAATCTCGTGGACCCGACGCTGCGCTTTCTCATCGAGGATGTCGGCGGCGTCGAGGGCGTGTACCGCGCCGACACGGAGCTGCCCGACAATTTTCTCGCCCGGCGCACGGTGGGCAACGCGATTGACACGCTCGGCATCGTCGCGTTCAGGGTGTCGCCAGTCTGGGTGCTCGCGGCCCTGGCGGACCTGTCGGGCATGGGCCGGCAGCTGATTCCCGAGATCGCCGACGCGCTCAAGGCGCAGGGTCTGATCGATCACGGCACGCAAATCACGAGCATCGATCAGATGCTCGATGGCCTCGAACGGACATCGTTGCGGCTGGCCGCGACGATCAACGCGCCCCCTCTCGACGTCGCCGGACTTCGGGCGGAGTGGCAGGCGATTCGAGACCAGGCGCGGCACCTTCAGCCGTCGAGCCTGCCGACGCGGGAGACGATCAGCACGATGTGGACGCAGCTCAAGACCGAATCATCGCGTCAGGATCGATCGATCTTCGAAACGTCGTCGATGATGGCGGTCTCGGCCGCGCAGGCGGTGCCCGATGGCGTGCGCTGGCTCTCCGCCTCTGCTCGAGTCGGCGTGGCGCGCACCGGCCACGTCGTCGCCGCGGCGCTGCTCGATCATTACCGGCAGACGCTCGGTGAGATGCGCGAGGTCGGATACTGGACCTACGCCGGCCGTCAGCTTCGCCCGTACCTGCACGCCGCTGTCGGGCAGTTCTCGCCGAAGCGCCGGACGATCACCGAACGTCTACTGGATCGGAAGAGATTGACGTAGCATCCACGACGCGGGGGCTTCATGACGCCATTCAATCGCCGTCGATTCCTTCAACTCGGCAGCCTGGCGACGGGAATCGCCGCGGCGCCGACTGGGCTCGCGTTCGCGGCCGCGCCGGTCGGGGAGGACGATGCGGTCAGCATCGCCGACGATCGGACCGTCCGGCTGAGCGGCGATGGCCTGGGCATGAGTCCGGCGCAGTACGCCGGCCTGCTGAATCGTCTCGTCGAGGAGAACGGATTCGCTCCCGACTCGTACTCGCTCGGCGGAGTCGTCGAGCAGCTCGAAGAGCGGTGCGCGCGTCTGCTCGGAAAGGAGCGCGCGATCTTCATGCCGACCGGAACGCTCGCGAACCACATGGCGGTTCGCGCGCTCGCCGGTGGATCGAGTCGCGTCATCGTTCAGGAGGAGAGCCACCTCTATCAGGACGAAGGCGACTGCGCGCAGACGCTGAGCGCGCTCACGTTGATGCCGCTGGCACCCGGGCGCGCCACCTTCACCGCGGACGATGTGCAGCGGATCATCGATCAGACGAAGGCCGGACGGGTCGTATCGCGGGTGTCGGCGATCTCCATCGAATCGCCGGTGCGGCGCAAGCAGGGCGAGCGGTTCGATTCAGCCGAGCTGAACAAGATCATCGACCTCGCGCGCCGCGAACACATCCGGCTGCATCTCGACGGGGCGCGCCTGTTCCTGCAGGCGGCGTATACCGGTGAGAACGTCGCGGACTACGCGCGTCCGTTCGAGACGGTCTACGTCTCGCTCTACAAGTATTTCAACGCGGCGTCGGGCGCGATCCTCGCGGGCCCGCGCGATCTCCTCGACGGCATGTATCACGGGCGGCGCATGTTCGGCGGCGGTCTGAACCACGTCTGGCCGTTTGCGCTCGTCGCGCTGCACTATCTCGACGGGTTCGGCGATCGCTACAGTCGCGCCGTCCGGACCTCGGAAGAATGGATCCGCGCGCTCGCCGGCCACGACGCGTTCACAATCGATCGGATGCCCGCCGGCACGAATCTCTTCCGCCTTCGCGTCCGCGGCCGGGACCCGGTCGCGCTGCAGCGGCGGCTCGCGTCGCAGGGCGTGATCCTCGCCACGCCGCAGAACGGCGCGTTTCTCGTCGGCGTCAACGAAACGCTGAACCGGACGACGGCAGCGGCGCTGACGACGGCGTTCGTGAGAGCACTGGAACAGGCGTAACTACGCCACTAACACGACGGCAGCTGAAGGCGCGCGCGAAGACCTCCGATCGGAGATTCGCTCAACGCGATCGATCCGCCGTAGAGCTCCGCGAGATCGCGGACGATCGCCAGGCCAAGGCCGGATCCGGGCGCGGCCTCGTCCGCCTTGACGCCCCGATGCAGCACCGCATCGCGCATCGACCTCTCGAGGCCCGGCCCATCGTCGTCGACCGTGATGACCACGCCGCCGCCGTTGGCAGACGATTCGATCGCGACGCGCGACTTCGCCCACTTGCACGCGTTGTCGAGCAGGTTGCCGAGCATCTCGTCGAGATCTTCGCGATGGCTCCGGACCGTGTGTTCGGACGGCACGCGCACGTCGATGGCGAGTCCGCGGCCGGCGTGAAGACGGAGGAGCGTTCGCGACAATCCTTCGGCTGATGCGATCACCGTGCAGCGTGCGCCCGGCGTGGCGCCCGACGCGGCGGCGCGCGCCTGCGCGAGGTGGTAGTCGACCTGCCGCGTCATCCGCTCCACCTGTTCCGCGATCGTCTCCGCCAGTTCGTGATGCCCGTCGGCCCGGGCGCGTTCCGCTTCGTGCGACAGCACGGCGAGCGGCGTCTTCAATCCGTGCGCGAGGTCGCCGGCCTTCGCGACCGCACGGCTCACCGCGCGCTCGTTGTGATCGAGGAGTGCATTGAGATCCGTGACCAGCGGCTGTACCTCCGCGGGGTAGCGTCCGGCAATCTGCCGTTCACGGCCGGCGCGGACGCCTCCGAGGCGCGTGCGCAGATCCTGCAGGGCCGAGACGCCGGTCTTCACCTGCCAGAAGCCGAGAATCATGCAGAGCAGCGCGATGACCGACGAGAGGACGGCGTGGGAAAAGATGCTGTGCAGGATGAACGGCGTCCGCGGGTAGTGAATCATCATCGCCGTCGAGAAATGGCCGGCCATGACGAACAGCCCGAGGCTCCACAGCGCGGCGCCGAGCATCACCCGCGTGCGCAGGGACACCAGGCTCATGACGTCGGCTCGACGATGCGGTAGCCGAGGCCACGCATCGTTTCGATGAACGACGCGCCCAGCTTCCGTCTGAGACGCGCGATGAACACTTCCACCGTGTTCGAGTCGCGGTCGGCGCTCTCCGCGTAGATGTGTTCGGTGAGCTCGGCCTGCGACACGACGCGGCCGCGATGGTGCATCAGGTACGAGAGCACGCGGAACTCGTGACTCGTCAATCGAACCGGTGTGCCGTTGAGCGTGACGCGGGCGGCGCGTGGATCCAGCACCAGCGCGCCGCAGCGCAGCTCCGGCGTGAGGTGTCCGCTGGCGCGGCGAATCAGCGCGCGCAGCCGCGCCAGCACCTCCTCGATGCGAAACGGCTTGGCGACGTAGTCGTCCGCGCCGCCGTCGATGCCTTGAACCTTCTCGTGCCAGCTGCCGCGCGCGGTCAACACGAGCACGGGGACGGCGAGGCCCGCCTCGCGCCATCGCCGCAGGATCGTCAGGCCGTCGACCTTGGGCAGCCCGAGGTCCAGTACGACGGCGTCGTAGCGCTCGGTCTGGCCGAGGAAGTCGGCGCGCTCACCGTCGCCGGCGCAGTCCACGGCGTAGCCGGCCTCGCCGAGCGCGCTCGCCAGCTGCTCGGCCAGCGCCGCTTCGTCTTCGACGACCAGGACGCGCATGCTCTCTTATAGCGCAACTGTCGCTGAACGGCGGCTGAACGCGAACCGAGATCAAATCCCGAATCCCACACTCCGAATCCCGTCCTGCGACAGCAGCCTTGACATGCTACGAACGTAGCATTATGCTACGCCGGTAGCAGATGAACGCCGACCCACAGAGAGGGCCATGCCGATCCACGAGAAGTTGAGCCGCCGCGAACGCGAGATCATGGACGCGCTCTACGCGCTCGGCAACCGCGGCTCCGCCGAGGAGATCCGCGGCCGCCTCCACGACGCGCCGAGCTACTCGGCGGTGCGCGCCATGCTCGTCAAGCTCGAAGCCAAGGGGTTCGTCCGCCATCGCGAGGAAGGGCTGAAATACGTCTACGTGCCGACGACGTCGCGCGCCACCGCACAGCGCCGGGCGCTGCAGAAGATCGTCAGCGTCTTCTTCGGCGGCTCCAAGAGTCAGACCGTGACGGCGCTCCTCAAGCAGGAACGCTGGAGCGATGAAGAGATCGACGCGCTGCGCGCCGAAATCGATCGCGTCCGCAAGAACCGGAGACCATCATGATCCCGATCGCCGCGGAGCTCCTGGTGAAAGCCACCGTGATCCTGGCGCTCGGGTTGACGGCGGCGCGCCTCGCACGACCGGCGCAGGCGTCGGTCCGGCATCTGCTGCACGCCGCCACGTTCGCGGCGCTCATTCTTCTGCCGATCGCGGCGCTGACCGTTCCGAACGTCGTCATTGAAGTCTCGGTTCCTGGCGCTGCCGGGCACGCCATCACGAGCGGCAGGGAGGACCTTCCGGCCGCCTCGCCGGCCAGGGCTGCCGGAGACGGCCTTCAAGCGCTCCCGCATGCGACGCCGTTCTTCGCTCTCTCGATGCCGACCGATTGGCGCACCGTCGTGCGATGGTCGTGGATCGGTGGAGCTGTGATGCTGCTCGCATCGCTGTTCCTGGCGCTCGCGCGCGTCAGCCGTCTCCGCCGAACCAGCGTGCCGCGGCCCGAGCTGCGTCCGCTCGCGCAGTCGTTGGCCATCGACGCAGGCATTCGACGACCGATCGATGTACTCGAGCACGAATCGGCGCCGGCGCCGATGACGTGCGGCGTGTCGCATCCTGCGATCGTCCTGCCCATCGACGCGCGGAACTGGGAGGACGCCGCTCTCCGCCGCGCGCTCGTCCACGAACTCGAGCACGTACGTCGACGCGATTGGGCGATGCAACTGATCGCGCGCGCGGTCTGCGCCTGCTATTGGTTCCACCCGCTCGTCTGGATGGCGTGGCGCGCGCTCTGCCTCGAAGCCGAACGCGCGTGCGACGACGCGGTCGTCCGCAGCGCCGAGCGAACGGACTACGCCGATCAGCTCGTGCTGCTGGCGCGCCGGATATCGCAGGCGCACGCGCCGGCGATCCTCGGCATGGCGAACCGCAGCGACCTGGCGACGCGGGTTGCCGCGCTGCTGGACGACGGTCAGCGGCGCGGGCGGGCGGGACTGTTCGCCGCATCGATGGTGTCACTTGCGGCGGCGCTCGTCGTTGCTGCGATTGCGCCGATGCGCGCTGTTGCCGCACCGGCGGCCAACGGTGCTGTCGTGGGTGCCGCAGGAGAGCAGACGTCGCGCCGCCCTGGAGATCGAGACGCGCGGCCGCGGCGCATCCGCGGGCTCGATCGGGCGTTGTACGAGGCCGCGGAAAGCGGCGCCCCGAATGAGATCGAAGAGCTCATTCGAGCCGGCGCCGACGTGAATGCCGTGATTGACGGCGACGGCAGCCCGCTCAT
>DAIUKO010000096.1:0-21503 GCA_036848175.1 Vicinamibacterales bacterium
TATTATTCGTCGTGCACCCTGCATCGACTGGTTCGAAAGTCGATTCGGTTCCTCCACTCAACATCGTCGCAGTCATCCCCGCAAGATTCGCATCGACACGGCTCCCCGGTAAAGTGCTCGCCGACATCGAGGGCCGTCCGATGGTCGAGCACGTCTACCGCCGCGCATCGGCATCCGCGATCGTCTCACAAGTGATCGTCGCGACCGACGATCTGCGCATCGCCAGGCGTGTCGCTGACTTCGGCGGCAAGGTGCGGCTGACGAAGGCGACGCACGAAACCGGCACCGATCGCCTCGCCGAGGTCGCCACCACGCTCGATGCCGACATCATCGTCAACGTACAGGGCGACGAACCGCTCGTCGATCCGGCCGCGATCGGCGAGCTGGTGGCGCCGTTCAGGACCGATCGCTCGGTGCAGATGACGACGCTCTACCGCCGGATTCACGACGCATCCGAGCTCACCAATCCGAACGTCACGAAGGTCGTCCTCGATCGCGGCGGGTTCGCGCTCTACTTTTCGCGCGCGCCGATTCCCTACGTCCGCGATCCGCGCGGCGGCTGGCCGCCGCTCTATAGACATATCGGCCTCTACGCCTATCGCCGCAGTACGCTGCTCGTGCTGGCGACGCTCGAGCCGACGCCGCTCGAACGGGCCGAAGCGCTCGAACAATTGCGGGCGCTCGAACACGGCATTCGCATCAAGGCGGTCGAGACCAGGTACGAATCGTTCGAAGTGAACACGCCCGAGGATCTGGAACAAGTGCGCCGCCTGCTCGCGGTGCCCACCTCGTCGTAAGACGGAGGACCATGGACGGACGAACCCCCAAGTACATCTTCGTGACCGGCGGCGTCGTGTCCTCGCTCGGCAAAGGGCTGGCGGCGGCGTCGGTCGGCTGCCTGCTCGAGGGCCACGGCTACACCGTGACGATGCAGAAGTTCGACCCGTACATCAACGTCGATCCGGGCACGATGAGCCCGTATCAGCACGGCGAGGTGTACGTGACGGACGATGGGGCGGAAACCGATCTCGATCTCGGCCACTACGAGCGCTTCACCAATACGGTGACGACGAAGAACTCGAACTGGACGACCGGCAAGATTTACCAGAGCGTCATCCAGAAGGAACGGCGCGGCGACTATCTCGGCCGCACCGTGCAGGTCATTCCGCACATCACCAACGAGATCAAGGACGCGATCCGCGCCGTCTCGAACGACGTGGACGTCGTCCTCGTGGAAATTGGCGGCACGGTCGGCGACATCGAGAGCCTGCCCTTCCTCGAGGCGATCCGCCAGTTCCGCCAGGACGTCGGCCGCGACAACTCGCTGTACATCCACCTGACGCTCGTGCCGTTCATCGGCACGGCCGGCGAGTTGAAGACCAAGCCGACGCAGCACAGCGTGCGGGATCTTCGATCGATCGGAATTCAGCCCGACATCCTGCTCTGCCGCACCGATCGGTTTCTCGATCCGGACATCAAACGCAAGATCGCACTCTTCTGCGACGTGGACGAAGAGGCGGTCATCACGGCGAAGGACGTCTCGACGATTTACGAAGTGCCGCTCGTGCTCGCCGCCGAAGGACTCGATCGCATCGTCCTCAAGTACCTCCACCTGCCGCAGACCGAGCGGCGGATGCAGCCGTGGGAGGATCTGGTCAGCCGGATCAAGCACCCCGTCGACGAGCTCACCATCCACGTCGTCGGCAAATATGTCGGCTATGAGGATTCCTACAAGAGCCTGAACGAGGCGCTCTATCACGGCGGCTTCCCGCATCGAGTGAAAGTCAACATCAAGTGGATCGAAGCCGAGGCGCTCGAGGAGCCGGGCGGCGAGCATCTGCTCGACGAGGCAGACGGCATTCTCGTGCCGGGCGGATTCGGCAATCGCGGCACGCGCGGGATGATGATGGCGGCGCGCGTCGCGCGCGAGCGGCGGATTCCGTACTTCGGCATCTGCTACGGTTTTCAATGGGCGACGGTCGAGTACGCGCGCAACGTCGCCGGCCTCAGCGACGCCGACTCCACCGAGTGCAATCCAGACACGCCGACCAAGGTCATCTACAAGCTGCGCGATCTGCTCGGCGTCGACGACCTCGGTGGCACGATGCGTCTGGGCAGCTACGCGTGCGAGCTCACGCCCGGATCGCTCGCGCAGCGTGTCTACGGGTCGACGCTGATTCACGAGCGTCACCGTCATCGCTACGAGTTCAATTGCCTCTACGAGCGCGCGCTCAGCGAGCATGGCCTGCGCATTTCCGGCCGATCGCCGGACGGCAAGTTCGTCGAGATCGCCGAGCTGCCCAATCATCCGTGGTACGTCGCCGTCCAGTTCCATCCGGAATTCAAATCGAAGCCGACGCGTCCACATCCGCTGTTCGCGGCGTTCGTCGCCGCTTCGTATCAGCGCAAGACCGGGCATGCCGAGCGCGAGACCTCCGCGGCTCGGGATATCGCGCTTCGCGCGTAAGAGGGGCGGCAAGGACTGGCCGCCCCCTATAATGTCCGGGTGAATCCGCTCAAGCTCGGGGACTTCTCGATCGGCGGCGGAAGCCCGCTCGTGCTCATCGCCGGGCCGTGCGTCATCGAAGGCGAGCAGCACGCGGCCGACCTGGCGGGCACGCTCGTCGAGCTGACACGCCGCCTCCACGTTCCGTTCATCTTCAAGGCGTCGTACGACAAGGCCAATCGAACGTCAGGGCGATCGTTTCGCGGACCGGGGCTGGACGAGGGCCTGCGCGTGCTCGCCGGCATCAAGTCGCAGCTGCGCGTGCCGATCCTCACCGATATCCACGAACCTGCGCAGGCGCGCGCCGCTGCCGACGTCGCCGACGTGCTGCAGATTCCGGCGTTCCTCTCGCGCCAGACCGATCTCCTGATCGCTGCGGCCGCAACCGGGCGAATCGTCAACATCAAGAAGGGACAGTTTCTCGCGCCGGACGACATCAGGCACGCCATCGCCAAGGTGACCGACGCGGGCAACCCGCGCGTGATCGTCACCGAACGCGGTGTCAGCTTCGGCTATCACAATCTGGTCGTCGACATGCGCGCCTTTCCGATCATGCGTGGGCTCGGCGTGCCGGTGATCTTCGACGTGACGCACAGCCTGCAGCTGCCCGGCGGCGGCGACGGCGTCACGGCCGGCCAGGCGGAGTTCATCGAACCGCTCGCGTCGGCGGGCGTGGCGGCCGGCGTCGACGGCGTGTTTCTCGAAGTGCACGAACAGCCGTCGCGTGCGAAGAGCGATGCGCAGAACGCTCTCCGCCTCGACAAGCTCGAAGCGCTGCTCCACCGCCTGAAAGCCATCGACGCGATCGCGAAGCAACCCGAGGTGCCGCTCCGTGGCTGACCACGCGCTCGCGCGCAAGGTGCTCGAGACCGAAGCCGCCGCGATTCTGGCGCTGGTCAACCGGCTCGACGGCAAGTTCGATTGCGCGATTCAACTGCTTCGGCAGTGCAAGGGGCGCGTCGTCCTGACCGGCATGGGCAAGTCCGGCATCATCTGCCAGAAGATTGCGGCGACACTCAACAGCACCGGCACGGCGGCGCTCTTTCTCCATCCCGCTGAAGCCATTCACGGCGACCTCGGTGTCATCCAGGGCGACGATGTCGTCGTCGCCTTGTCGTACAGCGGCGAGACCGATGAACTGCTGCGCGTGCTCGAAACGATCCGCCGGCTCGGCGCGAAGCTGATTGCGATCACCGGCGGACCACGATCGACGCTCGCGCAGGCCGCAGACGTCGCCCTCGACTGCAGCGTCGCCGAAGAAGCGTGTCCGATGAATCTCGTACCGACGGCGAGCACGACCGCAGCGCTGGCGATCGGCGACGCGCTCGCGATGACCCTCTGCGTCGAAAAGGGGTTCCGGCAGGAGGATTTCGCGAGCCTCCACCCGGGCGGCAAGCTCGGCAAGCGGCTGAAGCGCGTCGAAGCGCTGATGCACGCCGGCAGGCAGTGCCCCATCGTCACCGCGGACACGCCGATGCGCGATGTGATCTACGAGATGTCGAGCAAGGGACTCGGCATGACGTGCGTGGTCGGCGGGAGCGGCGACGACGCCACGCTGCTCGGGATCATCACCGACGGCGACCTGCGTCGCCACATGGAAGGCGGCGCCGGCATCCTCGAGATGAAGGCCGCCGACGTGATGACGCGGAACCCGATCGCGGTGCCGCGCAGCACGCTCGCGGCCGAAGCCCTGGCGCTCATGGAGCAGCGCAAGATCACCGCGGTCGTCGTCGCCGACGACCACCGATCGTCCAAACGCGTCGCCGGTGTCGTGCACCTGCACGACCTGTGGTAGATGAAACCCGTGGTGATTGAGGAACAGGCGCGGTTGATCAAACTGATTCTCTTCGACGTCGATGGCGTGCTCACCGACGGCAAGATTCTGCTGCACCCCGACGGCACCGAGAGCAAGCAGTTCGACATCAAGGACGGCACCGGAATCGTCCTGGCGCAGCGCGCCGGTCTGACCGTCGGTTTCCTGTCGGCGCGGACGTCGACACCGACAACGCAGCGCGCGGCGCAGCTCGGCGTGACGCTTCTCCACCAGGGCGTCGCGAGCAAGCTCGAAACCTACGAACAGATCGTCGACGAGCTCCTGCTCGAGGACGAGCACGTCGCCTACATGGGCGACGATGTCGTCGACCTGCCGGTGCTGCAGCGCGCCGGATTGTCGGCGGCGCCGGCCGATGCGGTCGAGGACGTCCGGTCGCGCGTGCACTGGGTGAGCGGCGCGAACGGCGGCCACGGCGCCGCGCGCCAGCTGATCGAGACCATTTTGCGCAGTCAGAATCGCTGGGACTCGATCATCGCCGCCTACCTCGACGAGAACAGCGTGCCGAGTGGAGCGGGTTCGCGGATCAGCCGAGAAGAGAAATCATGAGCTCGTACGCGACGCTGCTCGCGGCGCTGATCGCGCTGCTCGCCGGCCTCACGATCGGTAAGGCGTGGGAACGCTACAAGCTGCGCGACGGCAAATGGATCGATCGCCGCCGCGCCCGGGAATCGCCGCACTACATCCTCGGCCTCAATTTCCTCGTCGCCGATCAGATCGATCTCGCCATCGAGGAGCTGAGCCGCGCCGCGAGCCTCGACGCCGACGCGCTCGAAGTGCACATGATCCTCGGCAACCTGTACCGTGAGAAGGGACAGGTGGGTAAAGCGATCACCGTGCATCAGACGCTGCTCCAGCGTCCCCGCCTCGGCAGGCTCGAGCACGCGTACGTGTTGTTGTGCCTCGGCCTCGACTACAAGCGCGGCGGCTTCGTCGAACGCGCGCTCGAAGCGTTCACCGAAGTCCTGCGCCTCGATCCGAAGAACGAGCACGCGCTGCTGAACCTGCAGAAGCTGCACGAGGAACAGCATCAGTGGACCGAGGCCTACGACACGCGCCAGCGGCTGGCGCGGCTGGCCGGGGATCCGCGGCCGCAGAACCAGGCGATTCTGGCGTTTCTGGAGAATGAGATCGGCCTCGAGGCGATGCGGCGCAAGGACTACGCCGAGGCGACGCGGCGATTCGAGGCCGCGATCGATCTCGATGCGCGCGCCGTGCCGGCCTACCTCAATCTCGGCGATGTTCGCGTCGCGCAGGGCAACGAGCGCGACGCCGCGACGATCTGGGAACGCGTCGTTGAAGTCGCGCCCGACCGCGCGTATCTCGCCTTCGATCGGCTGGAGGCGCTCGCGGTGCGGACCGGAAACCCGGAGCGGTTCACGCGTCTGTGCCGGCGCGTGATCGAGGACAACCCGCAGGACTGGCGCGCGCGGCTCGCGCTGTCGCGGCACTTCGCCGCGAGCGGCCGGCCGTCAGACGCGCTGGATCTGCTCTTTGCCGCCCTCGTGCAGAATCCGCACGCGCTCAGCATTCATCAGGCGATCTGGCGCGCGCTCGCCGCGCTGCATCATCCGGCGTCGCTCGTCAATCGCTACGGCGAGCTCACCGAGCACGCCGTTTTCTACCTCGACCCACACGTCTGCGTTCGCTGCCGCTATCGCAGCACCGAGCTGCTGTGGCAGTGCCCGCATTGCCACGACTGGAATACATTCGTGGAAGAACGGATCGCACCCGCCCAGGACGCAACCGAAGTCGAAGTTTGATTTATCTGGCGAAGCTGCGCTGAACGAGATCGCCGACCTGCCGGTCCGTCTCCTCGAACGTGCCGTCGGTCCGGATCACGAAGTCGGCGCGGGCGACTTTTTCGTCCGTCGGCCACTGCGCTGCCACGCGCCGGCGCGCATCGTCCTCGCTCAGGCCTCGTCTCTGCAGCCGCGCCAGCTGCAGCTCCGGCGAACAGGCGGTCACGACGACGCGATCGAATTTGTCCGCGGCGCCGGTTTCGTACAGCAGCGGGACGTCAACCACCGCCGCCGGATATTCGCCGAGCAGTTCGAACCCGCGCAGCCCCGCCTCGATCGCGCGGTAGACGGCCGGATGCACGATCGCTTCGAGATCGCTGCGCGCGGCGGGATCGGCAAACACGATCGGTGCGAGCTTCACTCGGTTGACGGATCCGTCCGCGGCGAGGATGTCCCGACCGAATCGCGCCGCAATCGCGGCCGTCGCCTCGGTCCCCGCCGCTTCCACCCCGTGCGCGAGCACGTCGGCATCGAGACAGGGAATCCCGCGTGCGCGAAAGCGATCCAGGACGTAGCTCTTGCCTGTGGCGATACCGCCGGTCAGCGCAACTCGCAGCATTCCGCTAACTTTTTTTCAATGGCCGCAGGCGCTTCTGTCCATCTACTGACGTCTACGTTGTTCCGCAGCTAGCAACGTGTTCTTGAGCAGCATCGCGATGGTCAGGGGACCCACGCCGCCGGGGACTGGGGTGAGGGCGCCGGCGACCTCCACCACTTCCGGGTGTACGTCGCCGACGACGACCGATCCGCGGCGCGCGAAGGTCTCGCGGCCTTTCGAGCCTTCCGCAAAAATGCGCTCCACCGCTCCTCGATCGTCGAGCCGGTTGATGCCGACATCGATCACCGTCGCACCAGGCTTGACGAACGCGCGCGTGACGAGGGCCGGTCGGCCAATTGCGGCAACCAGAATGTCGGCCTCGCTCGCGACCGCAGGCAGATCGCGGGTCCGCGAATGACAGATCGTCACCGTCGCGTGGCGGTGCATGAGGAGGAGCGCCATCGGCTTGCCGACGATGTCGCTGCGGCCGATCACGACCGCGCGCGCGCCGGCGATGGGAATCTTCGACCGCTCCAGCAGCTCGATGATGCCGGACGGCGTCCCGCCGACGAGCGTGGCGCGATTCTGCACCAGCCGTCCGACGTTGACCGGATGAAACCCGTCGACGTCCTTGTCCGGATGGATCGCATCGAACACGCGCCGTTCTGCATCGTCGCCGAGCGGCGCGGGCAACGGCGACTGGACGAGGATGCCGTCGTGCGCCTCGCTGCGATTCAATCGATCGACGACATCGAGCAGTTGCGAGAGCGAGGTCGTCGACGCCAGCCGCTCGAGATCGGCGCGGAGCCCGGCCTCCCCTGCCGCCTTCATTTTGCCGCGCACGTAGATCTCGGACGCCGGATCGTCGCCGACGAGCACGATGCCGAGACCCGGAGGCCGGCCGACACGCGCCGTGAATGCCGCGATGGCTGGCGCAATTTCGGCGCGGATCTGATTCGCGCTGGCGGCGCCCTCGAGCAGCCGGGCCGAGCTCATCCCGTGGCCTCGACCTCGAGCTTCTTCAGCGACCCCGGGCGGCCGAGGACGACGAGCTTGTCGCCCGCGAGAATCCGCGTGTCCGGCTCTGGATTGAATTCCATGCGCCGATCGTGACGCTGGATGCCGACGACGATGACGCCGAAGCGCTGCCGCAGATTGGCCTCGAGAATCGTCTGGTTGGCCAGCTTCGAGGCTGCGGCCACGGTGATTTGTTCCATCGCCAGATCGAGATTGTCGGTGCCCGTCGCGAGCGCCACGAAGTCGACGACCGCCGGCCGCAGCGCCGTCTGCGCGATGGTCACGGCGCCGATCTGATAAGGCGAGATGACGCGATCGGCGCCGGCGCGCTTCAGCTTCAGAGTCGCGTCCTCGGTCTCAGCTCGGCCGATGATGAAGAGATCCGGGCGCATGACGCGCGCGGTGAGGACGGCGTACACGTTCTCCGCGTCGGTGCCGACGGCGGCGATGAAGCCGCGCGCGCGATCGATGCCGACGCGTTTCAGGACCTCTTCCCTGCTGGCGTCAGCCTCCACCGCGAGCGAACCGTCTTCGATGGCGGCGTGCAGCCGTTCGGGATCGCGCTCGATGACGACGTAGGGCACGTGCTGACGCTGGAACTGCTGCGCCACCGTGCTGCCGATGCGGCCGTAGCCGCAGATGATGAAATGGTCCTTGATGGTTTCGAGCATGTGCTCCAGCCGGCGTTGCTGAAGCCGGCTCGGCAGCCCGCCTTCGACGACGAGCGTGGCGAGCAGCGTGAACGTGTAGAGCGCCGCGCCGACACCGGCGGTCAGGAGCACGACGGTCAACACCTGACCGGCGCGCGACATCTCGTGAACTTCCTTGTACCCGACCGTCGTGATGGTGATGACGGACATGTAGAACGCGTCCCACGCGCTCCACCCTTCGATCACCATGTAGCCGGCCGTGCCGGCGAGCGTCACTAAAACAAGGAGGGCGACCGCCAGGCCCAAGCTCTGGATTCGGTACCAGCGATCGCCCTGCGCAGTCGGCACGGAGTCGGATCAGCGCGCGACCTTCACGTTCCTTCCGATCGGCTGCGCGTGGCTCACCGCCTCGAGCCGGCTGTGCTGCCGGCTGTAGCCGAAATAGAAGACCAACCCGATGACGAGCCACACCGCGAGCCGCAGCCAGTTCGTCCAGCCGAGCCCGTAGATCATCGCGCCGCACACCAGGATGCCCGCGGTCGAGACGAACGGCACTGCCGGCACCCTGAACGCGCGCTCCAGATCCGGACGCCGCCGCCGCATGATCCAGACGCCGGCGCACACGAGGATGAACGCGAACAGCGTCCCGATGCTCGTCATCTCGCCGACGATGTCCTCCGGGATGAACGCGGCGAACAGCGACGTGAACACGAAGAAGAGCAGGTTCGACTTGTACGGCGTGCGATAGCGCGGATGGACCTCGGAGAAGACCTTCGGGACGAGGCCGTCGTGGCTCATCGAGTAGAAGACGCGCGACTGGCCGAGCAGCATCACGAGGATCACCGACGAGAAGCCGGCGAGGATCGCCACCGTCACCGCTTTCGACAGCCATTCGTAACCGGGCATGTACTTGCTGATCGCGAACGCGACCGACGCCTCGCGCCCCGCCGTGCGGAAGTCCTCGACCGTCGCCACGCCGCTCAGCACGTACGAGAACGCGACGTAGAGCACCGTGCAGACGACGAGCGATCCGAGAATCCCGATCGGCATGTCGCGCTTCGGGTTCTTGGCTTCCTGCGCGGCGGTCGACACCGCGTCGAATCCGATGTAGGCGAAGAACACCACGCCGGCCGCGCCGAGGATGCCCATGATGCCGCCGTAGCTGTGCGTGATGCCCTGCGGAGTCGTGTAGCTGCCCGGCGTGGGAATCATCGGCGTGTGGTTCGCCGGGTTGATGAAGCCCCAGCCGATCGCGATCACCAACAACACGATGCTGACCTTGAGAACGACGATCAGCCCGTTGACGAACGCCGACTCGCGGGTGCCGCGGATGAGGAGCGCGGTCAGCGCGGCCAGGATGATCACGGCGGGGATGTTGATGATGCCGTGCGCGCCGGTGTCGTGCGCGATCTCGAGCGGTGAATGCGACCACTCGTACGGGATGCGCAGCCCGAACCACTCCAGCACACGATTGAAGTACTCGCTCCACGCGATCGCCACGGTCGCGGCGCCGACGGCGTATTCGAGCACGAGGTCCCATCCGATGATCCACGCGACGAGCTCGCCCATCGTCGCGTACGAGTAGGTGTAGGCGCTGCCCGCCACCGGAATCATCGACGCGAACTCCGCGTAGCAGAGGCCGGCAAAGGCGCAGCCGACGCCGGCGACGACGAAGGCCAGGACCACCGACGGACCGGCGCGATCCGCGATCGCCGCCGCGGTGCGGACGAACAACCCGGCGCCGATGATGGCGCCGATGCCCAACGCGACGAGTGACAACGGACCGAGCGTCCGTTTGAGCGTCCCCTCGCCGCTCGCTTCGGCATCCGCTTGAAGCCGATCGACGGACTTGGTTCGAAACAGTGGATTCACGCTACCCCCAAAATGAATGACGCTCCGCGATTATACGGGCAAGCCCACCGTTCTCAGGTACCGCTGTGTTCGAAAATATCGGCGCCCCTCACCGTGCAGAAGCGGGAAGACTTTTGACATTGACGACGGTGACTTCCGGGAACGGAGAGGTCCCGGCCAGAAGCGTCGAGCGTCGCCCCAGCAACTCCTGATCGAAGTACTGCCGGACGATGACGGCGGTGATCGTATTCGCGCGCACCGGATCGATCGTGCCGAGCACGGGACGCTGGCGGAGCGGACCGCCCCACAGCGCCATGTCGCTGAAATCGAGATGCCGCGTGTCGGCGACGTCGACTCGATAGTACGGGCGTGCCGCCCGCTGGTAAATCGGATCGCTGGCCCCGAGGCGTCCGGGCCGCGCGGAGTAGACCATGAGAAACGGTCGCGGCAAGGCCTTGTCGATCATCGTGCCGTATTGGGGGATGCCGTCGAGATTCAGCCCGGCGACGCAGCGGCGATCCTCGACGCAGAACTGGCCGGCCGTGACGCCTCCCATTGAGTGGCCGAACACACCCACGCGGTTCAGCACGAGCCGCGCGACCAGGCGGCCCGCGGCGCTCGTGGCCGGAATGCTCGGCAGCCGGTCGAGCACGAGCTTCGTGTCGGCCACCCACCGCCGCAGTGCGTCATCGGTGTGGTGCAGACCGGCCAGATACCCACGCAGGAGATGCATCCGCTCCGCGGGATCGGTCGCGGCTGTTACCGCCGCCATCGTCTTGTCTTCAGGTCCCCACTCGTTGAACACGTCGCGAATGGCCGGACGCAGTTTCTTCGACTGATCGAGCAACGTGACGATCCGTCCATCGGCAAGCGTGGTGGCCGTCGCCTCGTACGGATGAATGATGCTCAGGACCACGTATCCGTGGCTGGCGAGATCCTCGAGGAGCGCGGTATGCGCGCTTGGAATGCCCGTATAACCGTGCGAGAAGATCAAGACCGGCAATTTCCCGATGCCGGAAACCGGCGGGCCGGCCAACTCGCCGTGCGTTCGAACATCGGCGAGATCGTCGAAGGACGACTCGGGAACGCCGAATAAGGTCGCAAACGTCCGAACCTCGGCGAGCCCCTCGCGGAGATACGGCGCACGTCCGCCGCCGCCCGACTCCTGCATTGGATACCACGCGAGCACTTCGACCTGACGTGGCTCGACCGATTCGCTGAAGGTTTCGCGACGGGCGTCGTCGGTGACTCGCCATGTCATCGTGCCGACCGCGTATCGTCCGGTCGGCGCCGGTAACTCGAACGGAGCGGCTGCGATCGACGCCATCGATATCGCGGCGCCAAGCGATGCCAGCGTGGTGACCAGCCATCGATCCCGGCTCACCGCACCTCCAGCCTTTCGAGAAACGCACGCGTCCGTGATTCGGGATCGGTGGTCGCCAGTAAGTCGCTGATGACCGCAACCGACGCGGCGCCAGCCTCGATCACCGATGCCGCCCGGTCGAGCGTGATGCCGCCGATCGCCACGAGCGGAAGGCCGGCCTCGCTCGCGATGCGCGAGGCTTCGCGGACGAGCGACAGTCCGATCGCAGCATACCCCGTGTCCTTGATCGTCGTGCCGAAGACCGGGCCGACGGCCACATACGAGACCGGTTGGCGGACGGCTGCGTGCAGTTGCTCGACGGTGTGCGTCGAGAGTCCGACGATCGCCGCATCGCCGACGATTCTTCGTACTGCTGATGGTTTCAGATCGTCCTGGCCGACGTGAACGCCGTCAGCCCCGGAAAGCCACGCGAGATCCGCGCGATCGTTGACGATGAGCGTCGCGCGCGCGCGATGCGCAAGCTCGCCGATCGTCCCGGCCAACTCGACGAGCGCGCCGCTCGGCATCGTCTTCGCGCGCAGTTGAAGGAATCTGGCGCCGCCGGCGATGAACGCACGGGCAAGGTCGAGTGGCTGCCGACCTGCGCGTCCAGCGGCCTCGACATCGATGATGGCGTTGAGCCGGGGAAGTCGGAATTGCGGATTGCGGATTGCGGATTGCGGATTGATTGCAGATTTCACACAGCTTCGGCGAGCCGGCCACCTGTCGTGGGCCGCGCCAGCAAGCGGTCCATGAACGCGGTGCTCAGCTTGCCGGCGACGAAATCGGGATCGCTGAGGATGCGGAGATGGAGCGGAATGCTGGTCTTGATGCCCTCGATGACCGTCATCTCCAGCGTGCGCTTCATCCGCGCGATCGCTTCGGCGCGGTCGCGGCCGTGCACGATGATCTTCGCGATCATCGAATCGTAGTACGGCGTGATGGTGCACTCCGAGTGCGCGAACGTCTCGAGGCGCACGCCAGGCCCGCCCGGCACGCTGAACACGTGGATCACCCCCGGCGACGGCACGAACGTGTCCGGATCTTCGGCGTTGACGCGGCACTCGATCGAGTGGCCGGTGAAGGTGACTTCGCTCTGCTTGAACCCGAGCCTTTCACCGGCGGCGATACGGATCTGCTCCTTGACGATGTCGAGGCCGGTGACCATCTCCGTGACCGGATGCTCCACCTGCAGCCGGGTGTTGGCTTCCATGAAGTAGAAGCGGCCGTCGGGATCCATCAGGAACTCGAAGGTGCCGGCGTTGGTGTACTGCACCGCCTTCGCCGCGTCGATGACGATGCTGCCCATCTTCCGGCGCATCTTCTCGCTGAGTCCCGGCGACGGCGATTCCTCGAGCAGCTTCTGATGACGCCGCTGAATCGAGCACTCACGCTCGCCGAGGTGCACGACCGATCCATGATGATCGCCGAGAATCTGGAACTCGATGTGGCGCGGCGATTCGACGTACTTTTCGATGTACACGTCGGGCACGCCGAACGCCGCTTCCGCCTCGCGCTGCGCGGTCTTGACGGCATGCGGCAGCTCGCCGGCGGCACGGACGACGCGCATCCCGCGGCCGCCGCCGCCGGCGGTCGCCTTGACGATCACCGGATAGCCGATCTCCTTCGCGAGCTTGAGCGCCTTGTCCTCGCTCTCGATCGGGCCGTCGCTGCCGGGCAGCACCGGCACGCCCGCTTTCTTCATCACGCGCCGCGCACGCGCTTTGTCGCCCATCAGCCGGATGACCTGCGGATCGGGGCCGATGAACTTGATGTGGCACGCTTCGCAGACCTCGGCGAGATAGGCGCTCTCGGAGAGAAAGCCGTAGCCGGGGTGGATCGCGTCGGCGCCGGTGATCTCGGCGGCGCTGATCACCGCGGGCACGTTGAGGTAGCTATCGGCGCTGCGCGCCGGACCGATGCGGACGTCCTCGTCGGCGAAGCGGACGTGCAGCGAGTTCTCGTCGGCTTCGGAGTAGACCGCGACGGTTTTGATGCCGAGCTCGCGGCAGGCGAAGATGATCCGCAGAGCCACTTCGCCGCGATTGGCGATCAGAATCTTTTTGAACATTTACCGGGTGCGGATCGCAAACAGCCGCTCGGCGTACTGCACCGGCTGTCCATTCTCCACGTAGATGTTCACGATCTCGCCATCGTACTCGGAATCGATCTCGTTCATCAGCTTCATCGCCTCGATGATGCAGAGCACCTGTCCCTTTTTCACCGTGGTGCCGATGTCGACGAATGATGGAGCTCCGGGCTCTGACGATCGGTAGAACGTCCCGACGATTGGCGACTTGACCACGGCCAGCTCGATTTCGGCGTCGGCGTCGGCGGCCGAGTCCGCAGGCGCCAGCGTCGGCACCGACGCGGCCGTCGCGCCGGCGGCGGAGGCCGGCGATGGCGCAGGCGAGGTGATCGACGTCGCGACCGGAGCGGGCGGCAGAGAAACGATGGCGGCGCCGTTGACGTCTTTGCGGATCTTGACGCGCAGCCCTTCGTGTTCGATCTCGAATTCGGCGAGCTCGTGCTCACGAACGAGATCCAGGAGCTGCCTGAGTTGTTCCAGGTCCAAATAGGTCCTCAGATCCTCAGATCCCCAAATCCTGAGATCCTCAAATCCTCAAATCCTCAAATCCTCAAATCTCAAGGAGTTCCGTTGTCACGTCGGTGAGTACCTCTACGCCCGATGTCGTGACGAGCACATCGTCTTCGATCCGAACGCCGCCCCAGCCTGGAAGGTACGCACCCGGTTCGATCGTGAAGACCATCCCCGCGGTGACTGTCTCGTCCTCAGCGTGCGCATCGAGGTCGGGGCGCCGCCGCGAAATCTTCGGATCCTCGTGGACCTCGATCCCCAACCCGTGTCCGGTGCCGTGGCCGAACGCCTCGCCCAGTCCGCGTTCGGCGAGGGTGTCGCGCGCCGCCCGGTCGATCTCGAACCTGGAACGCCCCGGAGCGACGGCCGCAATCGCGCGATCGTGGGCGTCGCGAACCGCAGAATAGACCTCGCGAGTGCGTTCGTTCGCGGGACCGACCGAGACAGTCCGCGTCAAGTCGACGCAGTATGAGTCGTAGACACCGCCGAAGTCCAGCACGACGAGGTCGCCTTCGGTCAATTTTCGCTCGCCCGGGTGCGCGTGCGGCAAGGCGGCGTTGGGCCCGCTGGCGGCAATCGTATCAAAGGCCGGCTTGGTGAAACCTCCTTCGACGAGGTGCGAATCGATCATGTGCGCGATCTCGCGCTCGGTCCGGCCGCGCCGGACGTCGGCGATGACGCGGCGGGCCACGACGGATAGGCGGTTCGCCGCCTCACGAAGCGTCCCGATCTCGTGCGCGTCCTTGACGGCGCGCACACCTTCGACGAGGCCTTCGGTTGCCACGAGCTCATGCGACGCGCCGTTCTGCGCGAGCGCTCCTTCGAGCAATCGATGCCGGCTGACGGTGAGATGCGCGGCTTCGAAACCGATCCGGCGGGCCGGGAGCGCTGATAGCAAACGCGCGAGCGTGGTGTCGTAGGCCCCGTCGACGATGGCGAGTTCGAGGCCGGGGCACTCCTGGCCCGTGCCCCGCGCATCGTTCACCGCCGTGACGTAACGGAAATCGGTGAGAAAGTGCACGCGATCGGCAGTGACGACGGCGATTGCCGCGCTGCCGGTGAAGTTGGTCAGATAGAGGACGTTCGGCAGCGACGTGACGACGAGCGCGTCAACTCCCCGCGCCGCCGCCTCGCGCCGAACGGCCTGATGCCGGCGCTCAAGCGCGTCGGTCGGCGCGTGCGACATGTATGGCGTCGAGCCACTGCTCCAGCGCGGCCACGGTCCGCGCGGCGTGCTCGAGTTCCGCCTCCGATGGTACCGGCTCATGCATAGCCGGCGCAACCTCCGGTTCAGCCACCGCCTCGATGGGCGTCGGCGACGGTGGAGACGGAGCTGGCGCTGTCGTGGCCGCCGGCGGTGGCATCGGCGGCGGGGGCGCAAGCTTCAACAGCTCGCTCTGCATCTGGTCGAACGACAGGTCGTCGCTTGGCTCGGGCGGCTTGGGCGGCTCGACCTCGCGCGCGAGCTGCGCCACGGTTTCTTCGAGATCGGGATCGTTGCGCGCCAGCGCCAGCGCCGCCCGAAATTGCGCGAGCGCTTCGACCAGCTCACCGCGACGATGATGGATTTCGCCCAGCCCTCGAAGCGCGGCGAGGTTCTCGGGCGCGTTCTTGAGGACGTGTTCGAGCTCGCCTTGCGCGTCCTCGAGCTGATTCAACTCGATCAGCGCGCGGCCGAGCGTGACGCGAGCGGAGAGATAACCCGGATGCCGCGCGAGACCGGCGCGGCAGGTTTCGACTGACTCTTCGTATTGTCCGTCCCGACGGAGCTCCTCGGCGAGCTGCGCAAACGCAATCGACGCCGGATCCTTCTGGACCCGGCGTCGAAGATCGTCAATGCGTTGGTTGTCGGACATCGCGGAGCAAGACTACGGCACGGCGACGCTCTGCGTGATCGACCCAGTGCGGCCGAGGCTGTCGGTCACCGTCAGCGTGACGCTGAATGTGCCGGTGGCCGGATACGAATGTGTCGTCGTTCGTCCCGAGCCATTGGTCGAGAAGTCGCCAAACGACCACGAGTAGCTCGTGATCGTCGCGCCACCTTGCGCCGTCGTTGCGCTGGCGTCGAAGCCGATCGTGTGCGACGCGGCGCTGACGACAACCGACGTGAACGAAGCACTCGGCGCGCCGGTCCCAACCGAGACCTGCTGCGAGGAGGTCGCGATCTGACCTGCCTCGTCCTGGACCGTCAACAGCACGGTGAACGACCCCGTTGTCGCGAACTGATGCGACGTCGTCACGCCGCTTCCGTTCGGCGTGCCGTCACCGAAGTCCCACCTGTAGGACACGATCGTGTGCCCGGCGCCGGCCGTCGAGGGTGTCGCGTTGAAGAATACCGTATCGTTGACGGCGGGCGCCGAAGGCGACCGCGTGAAACTCGCCGTCGGGAGCGCGCTGCTGCCAGTCGTCACGCTCAGGGTCGTCGAGGCGGCAATGCCGCGATCGTTGGTTTCCGTCATCGTCACGACGAAGCTGCCGGCGACCGCAAAGGTGTGCGTCACCTGACGGCCCGAGGCCGTTCCGCCATCTCCGAAGGCCCACTCGAACGACACGATGTCGCTCGTCGCGGTCGTGCACGTGCCGCTGACGACCGAACCGGCCGTGAACTGCGCCGGCGTGTTCGCCGGAGGCGAGCTCGGCGACACGGTGATGCACGGCGTCGGCGTCGTCGGCGGCGGGAGAATCACGCCCGGCGGCACCAGACGGATGTCGACGGTGCTCGGCGAGACGTTGCCGAAGCCGGTGCTGGTCGTCGGCGTCACCACGATCGTCACACACTTGCCCGGCAATCCGCGGCACGTGCCCGCGTTGGCGCCCGGCGGCAACACCGGGGAGGTGAACGTGACGCGCGCGATGCCGTTGCTGTCGGTCACGATCGAGCGCGCCGAGAGCTGGCCGAAATCCTGGACGGCGCCGTCGACGGCCGTGTCAACGCGCAGCGTCACACCGGCGAGGCCCCTCCCGTCCGGACCGATCGCGGTCACCCTGACCGATGACTGCGATCCGCCATCGAGGCCGATCGTGTCGGGGTTCGCGTCCACGCGAATCGAGAGAGCGAGGTCGGACGGTCCGCTGAGCGGCGGAGCTTCTGTCTGATGAACGGTGCACGCCGTCAGCGTGAGGCACGCAAGCGTGGCCGCCGCGGCGGTGAATAGCGACTTCATTGACCTATTGATCCCCAAAGTTGCCGAAATTGATTTGAATCGTCCCCATCACGTTCACCTCGTTGCCCGCCTGATCGCGTCCGTAGAAGGTGACTTGCGTGATCGTGGTGATGAACGACGGGCTCGAGATCAGCTGCACGAGCGGTGACTCTTCCTTCGCCGCGTGCCGGACGAGCTCGAAACCGATCGTCGCCGAGCCGCCCGCCGGAATCGTCCCCGTCGACGCGGCATCCCATTCGTACGGCACGTCGACGCCCTGTACGTTGCGGCCGTCCGCGCGCGTGTACTTGATGTGCACGCGCGTGATCGTGACGTCGTTGTTCGGCGTCGGCGACGTCGCCGCTCCCGGCGTCCCGATGTCCTTCAGCGCGACGCGCAGCAGAGCGCTGCCGACGTCGTTGAATATGGTCGGACATGGACTGGTCGTGCTGCACGGCGCAGGCGTCGTGATGTTCGTGATCACGTCGGACGAGAGGTTCGCCGTCAGCGCGGTCGGACGGTTGCCCGGCGCGCCGGCCAGCGAGTTGATGACGAGATACACGGGCGCGCGGCCCTGCCGAACCACGTCTCCGCATGAAACCGACGTCGCGACGATCGCGGCGACGCCGATGAATCGTACTGTCCTTCGCATGTCAGTTCTCAGGTTTTAGATCTTGATGATTCGCGGCGTAATGAAGATCAGCAGCTCGGTGCTCTGATCGGTAATCGAGTCGCGCTTGAACAGCCACTTGAGCAGCGGCACCTTGCTCAGCCCGGGCGTCCGGTCGTTGTTCGCCTGCTCCTGGCTGACGTAGATGCCGCCGATGACCGTGGTCTGGCCGTCGCTGACCAGCACCTGCGTCGTGGCGTTCTGCGTGTTGATCGGCGGGATGCCGCCGACCGCGCGGCTGAAATCGGGCGCCGCGTTCTCCACGGCAATCTGCATGATGACGGTGTTGGCCGCGGTGATCTGCGGCGTCACGCGCAGCGACAGCGCCGCGTCCTTGAAGGTCACCGTCACCGTGTTGTTGGCGACCGTCTGCACGGGAATCTGGATGCCCTGCTTCATTTCGGCCGCGATGTTGTTCTGCGTCGTCACGCGCGGCGTCGACAGCAGCCGGCCGTTGCCGCTGCGCTCGAGCGCGGTCAAGGCGACGTCGAGATTGAACGCGCCGTTGATGGAGCCGAGCGCGAGGCCGACGGCACTGCTCGCGGCGGGCACGCCGAGGTTCACCGACGTCGGCACGCTCGGGTTCGTGGACTGGCCCGCCGCCGGACCTTGCGTGCCGCCGACGCGTCCGCCCAGGTTGCCGTTGTTCGGGAACGCCAGGCCGGTCGTGTTGCCGAGGCCCGGCTCGACGCGGCCGTTGAATCCCCACTGCACGCCGAGCGCGCGCGCGTAGTCTTTGTTGGTCTGCACGATCCGCGCTTCGATCTCGACCTGCGGCTGCGGCTTGTCGAGCGTGGCCACGAGGCTCTGCGCCATCGTCAGCTTCTCGGCGAGGTCGGTGATGATGAGTGTGTTGGTGCGCGCGTCGACCTGCACCGTGCCGCGCTGCGAGAGCGCGCTCTTGGTGATCAGCCCCTGCAGTTCTTCGGCCTTCGCGTAGCTCAGTTGCACCGGAATCGTCGCCAGCTGACCCGCCAGCGCCTGTTCTTCACCGAGCTTGCGGCGCTGCGATTCTTCTTCCGCGAGCACGGTCAACGGCGCAATCCGGACGATCGTGCCGTCGATGAAGTAGCCGAGCTTGTTGGCGCGCAGGATGATGTCGAGCGCCTGATCCCACGGCACATCGCGCAGCGCCACGTCGACGGTGCCGGTCACCGCCGGATCGATGACGATGTTCAGTCCGCTGATCTCCGAGAACGTGCGCAGGACGGCGCGCAGATCGGCGCCCTGGAAGTCGAGGCTGATCGGATGGCCCGTGTATTGACGCCCGGTGGCCGGCTGCTGGACCGGCATCGGCGGCGGCGGCGCGGTCGCCTGAACCGACCGCGCGGCAGCGGCCTGCACGGTCGCGGCCTTCGGCGCGGCGACCGTCGACGTCTGCGCGGCCGGCTGCGACGTGACCGGTGCGTCGAGGCCGAGCGAGGCGATCGGATCGACCTCGGGACGAGTCTGGACAGCCGGCGAGTCCTGTCGAAGGGCCATCATGGCATCGGATGCCCCGCTCTTCGCGGATGAAGGCGGCAGCACGAACGGAACCTGTTTACCCGAAGGCTTCTCGAAATCGACGACGATCGTGTTCTTGTCGCTGCGAACGTGATGAGTGACCGGCTGCGCGAGCACGACGCGCACGCGCGACGCGGGCGCGCCCAGCGACTCGGCCGTCTCGACCGAGACGTTTGCGATCGGGCTCGTGTCCGACGCGACCCGGTTGGCGACGCCTTCGGCGCCGACGTTGCGGAAATCGAGCAGCAGCGTCAGCGGGTCAGGGCGCGACTGGATGTACGCGACCGGCTCGGTGGCTTCGATGACGAGCGACGTGCCTTTCGAGCTCACGCGGGAACGAATGGCTTTCAGCCGAACGGCCGCCGGCGCCGGTGTCGTGACGGCAGTGCCTGCCGTTTCCGACGCATTCACCAGCGCGCCGGCCGCGGCGACGGTCACGAGTAGGGCTATCCCCTTGGTCAGAGTCATTACTTGGCAACCTCGAGCGCGCGCAACAGCTTCGTGATCTCACGCTGCTTCACAAGCGACAAAGGATCGTTTACGTCCTGAACGATGATGAGTCCCTGCGGCATGACCGATTTGATGGTGCCGTCCGCCAGCTTGTCGCCCTGGTGGACGACGTAGGTCTTGCCGTCGGGTCCGGTGATCATCGCGACGAGCGCACCGCGGCTCTGCAGAATGCCGCGCACGGAGATTTCCGCGGCGGTCATCCCGGCCGCTCCTTCGCCGCGCTTGCCGGTCGCCTGCGGTTCGCCCGTGCCGAGCAGATTCAGGAACGGGTCGCGGCGCCCCTGCGGCGAGTACGAGTACACCTCCACGGGCGGCGGCGGTGGAGGCGTTGCCGGCTTTTCCGCCGGCTTCGCCTCGGCGGGCGGCGTCTGAGGCGCCGGCTGCGCCGGCTTCTGGGCTGCGGGCGGCTGCGCCGCCTGCGGCGATGGCGCGGCATGGAGCGCGGCCGCCGATGCGATCGACCCGACGAGCGTGAGAATCGCGATTCGCATGGCTAGTTGGCGCCCTTCGGCGCGCCCGGCTTCAGCGCGCTCGGTTTTTCGAGCAGCACGAACGTCGTCGCCACGCACGACGCGGTGATCGTCGAGTTCGGGTTCGGCCGTTCCTTGCCCTTCACGTCGAGTCCGCTGATGTTGACGATGCGCGTGAACTTGCCGACGCGATCGAAGAAGATCGCGAGGTTGTGATACGTGCCGTCGAGCTCGAGGTTGATCGGCCACTCGGCGTGCAGCTGTTTGGTGACCGTCGCGCCCGGCTTGAAGCTCTTGATGGTCAGGTTCGACTGCGAGGCGACCGTCTGCATGCGATTGAGCAGATCGGCCGCGTCCTTCGCTTCCGGCAGGACGGCTTTCAGGCTGTCGAGACGCGACTCCAGTTCGGAGACCTGCGATTTGAATTCCGGCAGCTTCTTGGCCGTCGCGAGCCCCTTGGTGATGTCGGCGCGCAGTGCCGTGAGCTGCGTCTGCCGGCCCTTCATGTCTTCGTGCGCCGGCATCTCGTAGTAGTAGTAGAACGCACCGCATCCGGCGAGCGCGAGCACGACGAACGCGACGATCTGACCCCACCACGGGAGTTTTGTAAGACTGATATCCATCTGGCGTACTGAGCCCTATCGGGGCCTTATCCCATGACCTTTATGACTTACCCGCCGACCTTCGGCGTGCCCGTCGCCGCCGGTTTGCCACCCTGCGCAGGCGTTTGAAACTGTGCCCTGATCGTGAAGCGCACCAACTCGCCGGGCGGCGTCGCCATCGGCTCGGTAATCGTGCTCACGATCTCGATGGAGCGTTTGAAATAGCCCGAGGCCTCGAGGTTGCCGACGAAGTCGGACAACCCGGTGATCGCGGTGCACCGGCCGTCGATCACCACGGCGTCGCCAACCTGCTTCAATTCGGTCAGCCACAACATCGGCGGCAGCGCGCGGCTGATTTCGTCGAGGATGTGGACCGGACCGGTCTGATCCTTCCGCAGCTGCTCGATGAGCACGACGCGCTGCTGCAGCTGCGCCTTGCGCTGCTCGA
>DAIUKO010000097.1:0-4099 GCA_036848175.1 Vicinamibacterales bacterium
GTCGGCGGCTCGCCGATGCCGACGACGCCGCGCTCCGGCATGTTGTTGAGCACGATGTCGATCTTCGGGATGTCCGACATGCCGGCGAGCAGGTAGAACTCCATGTTCGGGTTCACCATCTGACCGGTGACGCGGTCGAGCAGGCGATCCTCGAAGAGCGCGAAGTTCAGCGAGGCGATGACGCCGCCGTAGACCTGACTTTCCGCCGTCAGCTTGTCGACGATGAGGCCGCAGTCCTGCATCGCGAGGATTCGCTTGACCTTGACGATGCCGGTCTCGATATCGACGGTCACTTCCGAGAACTGCACGCCGCTGGTGCCGCTCGACGAGAGTCCGTCCGTCCACGCGCCGTCCACCGAGATCGGCTCGGTTCCCAGATGCTTGCAGGCGTCCTTCCAGGTGAGCCCTTTGCTCGGATCGCCCTTGACGTGAATCCGCCCGCCTTCCGCGACGAGATTCTTCGCGTCCGTACCGAGCACGGGCGCGACCTTCGCACACAACGCGTCGAGAGCCTTCATCGTCGTGACGCGGATCGCCGGCGAGACCGATGCGGCCGTCGTGCTGCCGCCCGATCCGCCGCTGAACGGATACGTCGTGTCGCCGATTTGCGGCGTGATCGCGCCGACCGGAAGCCCGAGCGATTCAGCCGCGACGACCGCGACGATCGTCCGCGTGCCGGTGCCGAGGTCCTGCGTGCCGCACTTCACGACGACGCTGCCGTCCGACATGATGTCGACGTGCGCCGTGGTGCCGCGTCCGCCGCCGCCCCACAAGTGCGCCGAGACGCCCATGCCGGTTTTGATCGGGCCCGGCGTCGGATCGCCGGTGGGATGCCGCTTGTCCCACCCGAACTGCTGCGCGCCGCGCCGGAAGTACTCGATCCACATCGCGTTCGGCGCGATCTTCGGCGCGTTCTTGATGCGGAACTCGACCGGATCCATCTTCACGCGATCGGCGAGCTCGTCGATCAGGATTTCCGTCAGGAAGCAGCCCTGCGGATGGCCGGGCGCGCGCATCGCGCGCTGCGTGCCGGCGTTGATGTAGACGTCGGTGTGCGCGCGGCGGCGATTCGGGAATTGATAGAGGTAGGGCAGCGGAAAGTTCGCGCCTTGTCCCGCGCCACCGGTCCCCCAGCTTTGCGCGTCGAAGGCGGTGAGCATGCCGTCGGCAGAAACGCCGGCTTTGATGTGCGCGAACGCCGACGGGCGATTGCCGGTATCGAGATGCTCTTCGCGTCGATCGAGCATCAGCTTCACCGGCGCGTTGGCCAGCTTGGCGAGCTTCGCGCAGATGATCCCCTGCGCGTCGGGCGCGAACTTGCTGCCGAAGCCGCCGCCCATGTACTGCGTGATGACGCGGACGTTGGCCTGCGGGATGCCGAGCGCCTGCGCGAAGCCCTGCGCGCATTGATGGCAGCCCTGCGTCGACACCCACGCGGTGAGCTTGTCACCATCCCACTCGCACACGGCGCCGTGGGTTTCGAGACAGACGTGGCCGATCACGTGCGTCGAATACGTCTGTTCGACGACGTGCGCGGCGTCGCGGAACCCGGCTTCGAGATCGCCGGTCTCCTGACGCGTGCCGGCGCGCGTGTTGGCCTGCGCCGTGCTCCACGACGGCGCGTTGGCCGCCATCGACTGCGCTTCGGTCGACACGTGCGGCAGCGCTTCGTAGCGGACGCGAACCAGCCGCGCCGCGTCTCGTGCGCGCTCTTCCGTGTCGGCCGCGACCGCCGCCACGGGATCGCCTTGATAGAACACCTCGGCGCCCGCTTCTTTCCACGCGAGGACCGCCTTGACGCCGGGCGCTTTCTGCGCGGCGGCCAAGTCAATCGACGTGATGCGGGCGTGCGGAATCGGCGATCGGACCATGCGGCCGTACATCATGCCGGGACGGCTGATGTCGTAGGTGTAGCGCGCGCGGCCCGTCACCTTGTCCGGGCCGTCGAGGCGCTTCACCGCGGTGCCGAGCAGCGCCGGCTTCTCGGGCCACTTGTAGCGGGGATCGAGCGGCGTCGTCGGTTGGGCGGGGCCGCCGCCACGTTGTTCGCTAGACACGACGCACCCCCTTCTCGGCCGCTGCCATGGTCGCTTCCATGATTCGCACGAAGGTGCCGCATCGACAGATGTTGCCATCGAGGCCCTTGCGCGCCTGCTCGGGCGTCGGATTCGGATACCGCTCGAGCAGCGCCGTCGCGGCGACGACGAAGCCCGGCGTGCAGAAGCCGCACATCAACGCGTCGACGTCGCAGAACGCCTGCTGCACCGGATGAAGCGTGTTGCCCGTCGACAACCCGTCGACGGTGCGAATCTGTTTCCCGACCACATCGATCGCGAGCGTCGAGCAGGAATAGATCGTCCGGCCGTCGACGATCATCGTGCACGCGCCGCAGGTGCCGCGATCGCAGACGCGCTTGTTGCCGGTGAGATCGGCGCGATTGCGAATCGCGTCGAGCAGCGTGACGCGCGGCTCGATCCGGAGGTCCAGGCGCTTGCCGTTGACCGTCAGCGTGACCGGCACCTCGCCCGGTCCGACGACGCGCGGGCCGGTTTGCGCACCCGCCTCGGCCGCGCCCGCGGTGGTCACCGCGGTCGCCAGGCCTCCGACGCCGGCGCTTTTCAGAAAGTCGCGGCGGCTGACCGTGAATCGGTCGTCTTTCTCAGACATGTGAGGAATAATACGTCGGGATCTGGCATGGCGGAGTGCGGATTGCGGAATGCGGATTGGTTGGAATGGGGGGTTGCATGCAGGCTCGACGTGACTTTCTGAGACAAGTCGTACCCGCGGGTGCGGCCGGGCTGATCGGGTTCAAAACGGATTGGCTGGAGCGCGTCGTCGCGGCGACGAGCGCCGTCGCCGATCGGTCTGCCGCGGACGTCGCGTCCGACGAGACCTACTGGCGCGACATTCAGGAAGCGTTCACGCTGGACCGCACGATCATCAACCTCAACAACGGCTATACCTGTCCGAGCCCGCGCGTGGTTCACGAAGCGCTCAAGCGCTATCTCGACATCTCGAACCAGGCGCCGATCTATTTCATGTGGAACCTGCTCGAGCCGAACGTCGAGACGGTGCGGCGCAAGCTCGCGGCGGAGGCGGGCTGCGAGACTGACGAGATCGCCATCACCCGCAACGCGAGCGAAGGGCTGCAGATCGCGCAGCTCGGCATCGACCTGCAGCCGGGCGACGAAGTCGTGACGACGAATCAGGACTACGGCCGCATGCTCGACACGTGGGAGCAGCGAGTTCGCCGCGACAAGATCAAGCTGACGAAGCTCTCGTTCCCGGTCCCGACGACCAACATCGCCGAGCTGAAGGATCGCTTCGAAAAGGCGATCACGCCGCGCACGAAAGTCATCCACTTCTGCCACATCACGAACCTCACCGGACAACTCTTCCCGGTGCGCGACATCGCGCGCATGGCACGCGCGCGCGGCATCCTGACCATCGTCGACGGCGCGCACGCGTTCGCGCACTTCCCCTTCAAGCTGCGCGATCTCGAGGTCGATTATTACGGCACGTCGCTGCACAAGTGGCTGCTCGCGCCGGTGGGGACCGGATTCTTGTACGTGCGCCGCGAGAACATCGAGAAAACGTGGGCGTTGACGCCGCCGCCGGCGAGCAAGCTGAACGACATCCGCAAGTTCGAGGAGGTCGGCACGCACCCGGCCGCGAACCACAACGCGATTGCCGAGGCGCTCGCGTTCCATCAGGCGATCGGCGTCGAGCGGAAGGCGGCGCGGCTGCGATATCTCACCGATCGCTTCGTGACGCGGCTCGAGAAGCACCCGAAGGTGAAGATCCTCAGCAGCCGGCTGCCCGAGCAGGCGTGGGGGCTGGCGAACGTCAGCCTCAACGGCGTCGACGTGCAGAAGGCGTACGATTTTCTGTGGAGCAAGTACCGCATCATCACCGCGCCGATCAAGCACGCGGAGTATCAGGGCCTGCGCGTCACGCCGAACGTCTACACGACGCTCGAGGAGCTCGATACGTTCTCGACGGCGGTCGAGGATCTGCTGAAGAACGGCGCGACGACAACCTCAGCATAAGTAGCCGCACCTGCGAGGCACGAAACATCAAAAACACGAAACCACGAAAC
>DAIUKO010000097.1:4199-21374 GCA_036848175.1 Vicinamibacterales bacterium
CATAAGTAGCCGCACCTGCGAGGCACGAAACATCAAAAACACGAAACCACGAAACACGAAACCACGAAACGCGAAACCACGAAACGCGAAACCACGAAACCCAAACCTTTGGTTTTGGTGGTTTCGTATTTCGTGGTTTCGTGGTTTCGTGGTTTCGTGCCCTACCGCGGGTACAGCAGGCGGTATGCGGTGATCTCCGAATGCTTGTCGCGGTCGAACCACGGGCGCCGCGACACGAGCACGAGGTCGCGGCGCCGATCGAGCTCCGGGATCAACGTTTCGTAGCGATCCCCGTACAGCCGCTCGCCGTGCACGACGAGATAGCGCGTGCCCCGCGCGCGCAGCGCGCCGATTGACGAATCATCGGGAAACGTCCGCATCGCATCCATCAGCCGCACGTACGACGGCGGAAAAAATCCGCTGTAGCCGTTGACGAGGCTCTGCCAGTGGAAGGTGGAGTAATACAGGTAGGTCGGGTCGTCCAGCGACGATGCCGGAAACTCGAACAGCGCGGCGATGGGACTGTCGCCGCGATCGCGGATGATGTCCGCGTAGACTTCCGGCGCGCTGGTCCGGATCGTCGCCAGCTCGATCGGCCTCGACGCGTATTCAACCAGCATCAACGCGCCGGCGGTGACGAACACCGCGCACTCGAGCTGCCGGGATCGCACCAGACGCGCGATCCGCGCGATGCCGTAGCCGGCGAGGACCGCGAGCGAGAAGCCGACGAAGAGCCCCATGCGCGCCGGAATCCGCAGCGCGCGGAACGGCAGGAAATGATCGTAAAGCGCGGAGTAGGTCAGGCCATTGAAGCCAAGGGACACGTCGAACGCGAGCAGCAGTCCGAGGGCGTACGCGAACTCCGTCGTGTGATCGCGAAACCACGAAACCTCGAAACCACGAAACCCAAGAAAACGTTTTTCGCGGTTTCGTGTTTTCGTGGTGTCGTGCCGTGAGGCGACCGCCGGAATGAGCGCGGCCATCGCCAGCGCGATGGCGACGAAGCCGGGAAACAGCCGCCGCTCGCTCTGCATGAATCCAGAGAGCGCCCTGCCGTAGAGGAGGTTGGCTTCCGCCGGCGCGAGGTAGTTGCGCCACGTCGCGCTGCCGTCGAGAACTTCCTGACGACCGCGTTCGCCGACCACCCTTCGCGCCCCGAGATAGGCCATGCCGACCGGAACGACCGCCGCGAGCGCAATCACCGCCGCGACCGCCAGCGCGACGATGCGATCCTTGGGCAGCCGGCGTTCCATGATCAGCACCGCGCCGCAGACGACCGCCATGTAGGGAAGCAGGAATAACCCGTAGTACATGCACGACAACACCTGCCCGGCGCTGAACCCGCCGAACAGCACGCCGTCGCGCAACCGTCCGGTCCGCAGCAGCCGATGGAACGCCCACATCGCGAGGGGCAGACACTGCGTCTGCTGGAGCTGCAGATGCGGAAAGTGATCGATGCGATACGGCAGGAAGGCGAACACGAGTCCGGCCACACGTCCCGCCGCCGCACTCCCCGTCAGCGTCCGCACCAGCAGCGACGTGCCGACGCCGGACACGATGAACCCCGACAGAAACACGATGTTGTAGATCAGCAGCTGGCTGACACCGACCCAGTACAGCGGCGCCGCCACGGCCGCCGGCACGAGCAGCGTTTCGGAATACGCCAGCGTACGGCGCTCGGGATAGAAGATGTTCGCGTCGAACAAATGCGCCGGCGCGCGCGGCAGCTGATGCGCAACCCAGGTCAGCGCCCACGTGTTCAGCAGCGGATCGCCGTCGTCGTGCACGCGGTCGTGAAGGTGAAAGGCTTGCGGATAGGTCATGACGACGGTCAACGCTGTAAACAGAACGATGTCGAGAATTGCGGATTGAGGATTGCGGATTGCGGATTTATTGAAGATTGGGGATTGAGGGGATTGCGGATTCATTGCGGATTGATTGGCGGATTGATTGGCGGATTCATTGCCGATTCAATCGTCAATAAATCCGCAATCCGCAATCCTCAATCCGCAATTTCGAGGATCGTTAGAAGCTCGGTGAGTGCGGTGACTTCCTGCTCGGCGGCGTAGATGATGGCGCGGCGTTCCTGCAGCGTCGGCTTCGACCAGTCTTCGTTCTCGAGGCGGACGCGTCCGTCGCGATCCACGTCCACGACCACCGCGTCCATCGGTTCTACGTACAGCTTCATGACATTGCGGATTGAGGATTGCGGATTGCGGATTTATTGAAGATTGGGGATTGAGGGGATTGCGGATTCATTGGCGGATTGCTTGGCGGATTCATTGAATATTCAATCCTCAATAAATCCGCAATCCGCAATCCTCAATCCGCAATCTTCAGACTCCTGCCGCGGCCGACGCCTCCATCACGTTGTCAGCCCCGACAACGATTGAGGCCATCTGGTTGGTGTCCGCGACGCCGGCGTATGCGTACTGGATGTTCACGCCGGCGTCGGCCAGCAGCTTCAGCGCGGGAGCGAGCGAACCGGGTGTGTTCGGCACCGTCACCAGGATGACTTCGCGTTCGGCGACCTGATGGTGGTGCTCGCGCAGCACGGCGCCGCCATGGACGTGATTGTCCACCACCATTCGCATCTGCCCGCCCGACTCCAGCATCAGCGCGACGATGTTGACGCGCTCGTCGGACATGAGACGGCACACGCCCGCCAGCGCGCCTGGGCTGTTTGGCAGACGCAGACTGAGCTCGGTTCTGATCGACATGCGGCAGAGCGTATCAAAAACTCCACCGCGCCGGTTGGAGATTCAGCGCCGCAGGGCGCGATTGAGAGGAGGCCGCCGTGGCGGAACAGACGTCAGCAGGTTGCTTTCGAGCTTGGCGAGCAGGAGGCTCACGGTGTCGTTGAACGGCACCGGATCGGTGTGGCGCGTGCGTCCGTCCTGGCGCTGGGCACGCCAGTGCTTGAGTGCGACCACCAGGATGCCAATTTCCTCATCGGTCAGTTCGGTGACGGCCATCGGCCCTCCAGGCGGGATATTCCCTGACAGCCGCCAGCCACCGGCAGACGGCTGACGGCCGACTGTTAACTGTCAACAGTCGGCCGATGACCGACGACCGTCAGGGTGCGGGGCAGCCCGATTAGGTCAGGACCTTGATGACAACGCGGCGATTCTGCGCCCGGCCCGCCTTGGTGTTGTTCGGCGCAACCGGCTTGTCTTCGCCGTAGCTGATCACGTTCATCTTGTGGAGCGGAATCTGATACTGCTCGTAGAGATACCGCTTCACCGATTCGGCGCGCTCGAGGCCGATCTTGTCGTTGACGAACTTGCCGCCGACGTTGTCGGTATGGCCCTCGATCTCGAGAAAGACGGCCTTCGGATCCTGCTTGAGCTGCGAGACCATCTCGTCGAGCCGCGCTCTCGCGGCGTCAGGAAGCTCCGCCTTGCCGAACTTGAAGTTGCCCTGATCCTCGCTCAGCACGACTTCGTAGACCAGGCGCTTGTTGGCCTTGTCCATCACGTCGAACTTGTTGCCGGCCTCGGTCGCCTTGCTGCCGGCGTCGTTCGCCGCGCTGCGCGCCGCCGAGGCGGCGTCGTTGGCCTGTGTCGCCGACTGCTGCGCAGCCGCCGCCTTCTGATCGACTTCGATGATGCGTCCCTCGTTCCGGCGGGTGCGCTCCTGCGTCTCTTCGAGAGACCGGCCCATCGAATCGACTTTGTCGTTCACTTCGCCGACGCTCGTGCGCACGAACTTCTTGGTCGCGCACGCCGTCGTTCCGCTGAGGGTCATCAGCGCGATCGGCACTGCATAGAAGAGTTTCCGCATGTCAGCTCCTTGTTAGTACGATGTCGGGCTTGATTGCCCCGCAACATATCCGCTCCGGGTTCTGACGACCAGGTCCTTGTTGCGCGCGCGGACCACGAGCGGATGCCAGCCCGGCCTGCCGCTCGGTTCGAAAGCGAGAAGATACTGGTGGCGCAGCTCCTCGATGATTTGCCGCGCCGCGATGCTCCGCTGCGCCGGCGTGCTCACCAGGAACGAATGGCCGCCGGTCCACTTCGCCAGATCGGCGAGGTCGCCGGTCAGCGCCGCCCGTCCCGTCGAATTGGTCTTCGTCTCGTCCGCCGAGTTCTCGATCATCGAGACGACGCCGATGATGTAGACCGGCACGTCGATCTCGCTGGCGATCGCCGACACGATCGAGGGCTTCAGGCGGCTGCTGGTATCGGCGCCGTCGGTGAACACGACGACCGCCCGGCGGCGTCCCTCACGCTTGCCGACGCGCTGCGCCGTCGCCGCGATGGCGTCGTGAAGCGACGTTTCGCCGAACGGCACCACGTGGCTGAGCGATTCCGGCAGCGCCTTCACGCCGATCGTGAACGGCATCACTTCTTGGAGCAGCGTGTCGAAGGTGAACACCGCCGCTTCGTCCTTGTCGGCATCGAGCCAGCTGAGAAGGTGCGTGGCCGCTTCCTGCGCGGTCGGCATCTTGCCATTCATGCTGCCGCTGACGTCGAACAGCATGGCGACGCTGACGCCGGCGACGTCGGCGCGAAAATCGGCAATCGCTCTCGAATGGCCTTCGTCGAGAATTTCAAAGTCGCGCGCGTTGAGGTCCTGGACGAATCGTCCCTTGTGATCGCGAACGATCGCCGTGATCCGGACGAGATCGACACTGGCCTTGAAGCTCGCAACGGGAGGTTGCTGCGCTGGGTCGGGTTGTTGCGCCCCGAGGTCGCGGCCGGCGCCGACCGCAAGAGTCAGCGCCGCCAGGAGTGTGATGAGCCTGCCCCGCTTCATCGCGCCGGACGTAGTTGCGAGGGTGTTGCCAAGTACTCAAGTGTTGACATGATTGGACTTACGAATTGAGACCGCATAAAGCGCGGCTAAGTTGCGACATGGTTTGCGTAAGACTTACACGATTCAGGGGAGGAGCCGCTTTTGGGCTAGGGAAAAGTTACTCGGAGGTACGTTCGCGATAAGATTTCGGCCGTGACTACCGCGAATACGCGCACGTCGATTCCAACAGCCGGCCGCGTTCACAGATTTACATACGCGATCCGGAACATCGTCGCAGAGGCCCAGCGCGTCGAAGCGGCGGGAACACGCGTCCGTTACCTCAACATCGGCGACCCGGTGGCATTCGGGTTCAAGACGCCGCCGCATCTCGTGGATGCGGTCGCCAGAGCGCTCAAGGATGGCCACAACGGATACGGACCGTCGGCGGGAATTGCGCCCGCCCGCGAGGCGGTCGCGGCCGAATACACGTCGAAAGGCTTTCCGGTTTCGGCCGATCGAGTGTTCATCACTGCCGGGACGTCCGAAGGCATCGAGCTGACGCTCAGTGCAGTCGTCGACGCTGGCGGCGAAGTCCTGGTCCCGATGCCGACGTATCCTCTTTATACGGCGGTCCTCGCCAAGCTCGACGCCCGCGCCAGGTACTACCGGCTCGATCCAACGAATGACTGGATGCCGGACCTCGACCATCTGAGGAGTCTCGTCACGCCGGAGACTCGAGCTCTGGTCGTCATCGATCCGAATAATCCCACCGGCGCCGTGTACCCGGCTTCGATGCGCTGCGCGCTTCTCGACTTCGCGGACGAGCACGGACTTCTCGTCCTCGCTGATGAGGTTTACGGCGATCTCGGGTTCGATGGCGCGGTCGAGCCATACGGGCGTCTCGATCCCGACGCCGCGATCATTTCGTTCTCGAGCTTGTCGAAGGCGTATCTCGCCCCAGGGTGGCGCACCGGGTGGATGGCGATCGGCCGCTCGCCGCGGCTGGACGAGGTGGTCGCCGCCGTGAAGAAGCTCGCGGACGGCCGGCTGTGCAGCACCGTTCCAATGGAGTACGCGGTCATGGCCGCGCTGCAGGGCGACCGCTCGCATCAGCAGGCGTTCCGCGACGCGCTGCGCGCCCGCGCGATGCTCACCGTCGATCGTCTTCGATCGATCCCTGGCGTCAGCTGCGTGGCGCCGACGGCCGCCTTTTACGTCATGCCACGCGTGGAGCTGCCGCCCGGCAAGACCGACGAGGACTACGTGCTGTCTCTGCTTCGCACCACCGGCGTTCTCTGCGTGTATGGATCCGGCTTCGGTCTGCCGGCCGCAGACGGATTCCTCCGTATCGTCTTCCTCGCTTCGCTCGACGAGCTCACGGAAATCTACAACCTGATGGCGGCGTTCACGGCACAGTACGTGAACGCTTGAGAGCTGATGCTCTCTGACCGGGATTACACGCACCGGATGCTGCAGACCGTGCTGACGGTCGCGGCGATCGCGATCCTCTTGGCGGTGCTGTGGGAAGCGCGCGAAGCGCTGATGCTGATCTACGTCAGCGCGCTCATCGCGATGGGCTTCGCGCCGCTGGTCACAATCATCGAGCGGTCCCGGTCCGGCGCGCGCGGCCGCATCCCCCGCTGGCTGGCGATTCTGGTCATCTACATCGCGATCGTCGTCGTGCTGCTGCTCGTGGCGCTCGCGGTGGTCCCGCCGCTCATCTCTCAAGCGGCGGCGTTGTGGGCGAAGATGCCGGACGAGTTCGACAAGTTTCAGCACTTCCTCATCCGCTACAAACTGTTGCGGCGGCCGATCACACTCGCCGAGGCGGTACAGAACGCGCCGGAAGGGACCAGCTCCAACGCGGTGAACACGGTCCTGCTGGCGCTGTCGAACCTCGTCGGCGGCATCTTTGGCTTCATCACGATTCTGATTCTGAGCTTCTATCTGCTGGTCGAAGCGAAGTCGATGTTCGACTACATCGCGCGGTTCATTCCGCCCGGCCGGCGCGGCGACGTCGCCAATGCGGTGCGCGAAGCGGTCGTCAAGGTGAGCGCCTGGCTGCGGGCGCAGTTCGTGCTGGCCGGCGTCATGGGGAGTTTCGCGACCGTGGGTCTGTTTCTGATGGGCGTCCCGTACTTCTATGTGCTGGCGCTCGTCGCGGCGATCGGCGAGACGATTCCGATCGTCGGCCCAATCATCGGTGGCGTGACGGCGGTGATCGTCTCGCTGAGCGTGTCGCCGAAGCTGGCGCTGATGGTCGGGATCTACTTCTTCGTGCTGCACCAGCTCGAGGCCAACGTGCTGGTCCCGAAGATCATGGAGCGGCGCGTCGGCGTCAGTCCGGTGGCGGTGCTCGTCGCGCTGCTCATCGGCGGCGCGCTGTGGGGGCTCGTCGGCGCGATCCTCGCGATCCCGACGGCCGCGATTCTGTCGATCATCGTCGATCAAATCGCCGCCGATCGCGACGTCCGTCTGCAGCGGGTCCGGTAGGTGGGACCGCAGCCCGACGAGTTCTCTGCCATCAAATCCCTGATCCCGAGCCCCGAATCCCTTCCAGCGAAGCGGTACCAGTCTTGATGCGCTGTGCGCCAGGGCCGCGCGGAGCTGCGACGTGCGCAGAAATTTCACCCGCAGTGGAACTGGGATGGCACGTTTATACCGGCGCTGGGACGAACCACGGTGCATTTTCGGCGACGTCGCGGTCGTGGGCTTCCTGCTCATGCAGACGCTCGACGGCGTCTTCACCTATCTCGGCGTCAGCCTCTGGGGACCCGGTATCGAAGCGAACCCGATCGTCGGCTCGATCATGACGCTCGCCGGCCCGGCATCGGGTCTGGCCGGCGCCAAGCTGATGGCCATCGGCTTCGGCATCGCGCTGCACCTGCGCCGCGTGCACAATCTCGTCGCCTTTCTGACGATCGTCTACTTCGCCGCCGCGATCCTGCCGTGGACGGCGGTGTTTCTCGCGAACTAAACTGACCTGTAGAATTAGGAATGTGGAATGTGGAATTGCACGACATTCCACATTCCTCATTCCAGATTCCTGATTCTCAATTCCGCCTATGCGATCCGATCCACTTGCCTACCTGGCGACCGATCTCGATTCGCTCAAGCAGCAGGGTCTGTACCGCCATCTCCGGATTCTCGAAGACGAACAGAAGCCCCAGGCCACGTTCGATCACCGACAGGTCGTCAACCTGTCGTCGAACAACTACCTCGGGTTGACGACGCATCCCCGGCTGCGCGAGGCGGGGCTCGAGGCGACGCGCAGGCTCGGCGTGGGATCGGGATCGGTGCGCACGATTGCCGGCACCATGGAAATCCACATGGAGCTCGAGCGGCGCCTGGCCGCATTCAAGAAAACCGAAGCGGTGGTCGTGTTTCAGAGCGGCTTTGCCGCGAACGCCGGGACCGTCGCCGCCGTCTTAAACAAGGATGATGTGGTGGTGTCCGACGAGCTGAACCACGCCAGCATCATCGACGGGAGCCGCCTGAGCCGCGCGACCATCAAGGTGTTTCCGCATAAAGACGTCGAGGCCGCCCGCAAGATTCTGGCGGACCTCCCGGCGAGCCAGCGGAAGCTGCTCATCACCGACGGCGTCTTCAGCATGGACGGCGACGTCGGTGCGGTGCCGGAGCTGTGCGCGCTCGCCGAGGAGTTCGGCTGCATCATGATGGTCGACGATGCGCATGCGAGCGGCGTGTTCGGAGAGAGCGGCCGCGGCACCATCGATCACTTCGGGATGCACGGACGCGTCGACATCCAGGTCGGCACGCTGTCGAAGGCGATCGGCGCGCTCGGCGGCTACGTCGCCGGCAGCCGCACGCTGATCGAGTTTCTCTACCATCGCGCGCGCCCGTTTCTCTTCTCGACGTCGCATCCGCCGGCCGTCGCCGCCGCGTGCATCGCCGCGATCGACGTGCTCGAACAGGAGCCGCAGATCATCGATCGGCTCTGGGAGAACACGCGCTTCTTCAAGGCGGGGCTCGAGCGACTCGGGTTCAACACCGGGCTGAGCCAGAGTCCGATCACGCCGGTGATCGTCGGTGAAGGCGCGCTCGCGATGAAGTTGTCGGATCGGCTGTTCGAGGAAGGCGTGTTCGCGCAGGGCATCGCCTTTCCGACCGTGGCGCGCGACCGGGCGCGCGTCCGCACCATCGTCACGGCGGCGCACACACGCGACGAGCTGCAGTTCGCGCTCGACGTGTTCGGCAAGGTCGGCAGGCAGCTCGGGATCCTCCATTGAGCGGCCCGAACCGGCTTCACGACTTCTTCGACACCTACACCAAAGATCTGAAAGCCGAAGATCTGCAGCGTCTCTTCACGCGCGACACGCGCGAGGCCTACCGGTTCTTCACCCGCGGCGCCGACATCGACTCGATCAGGAACCTGCCCTGGTACACGCGTCTGGCGATGCACGCGAAGGTGCTGTTCTTCGCGTTCACCATGAAGCTGTCGCCGGCGCGCCGCATCGTCTATGGGATGGCGCTCGTGTTCGCGTTCATCGGACTCGTGAATCTGTTTCGCGGCATCGGCATCGTTCAGATCATGACGCTGCCGTTTGGCGTCGGCGTCGGCGTTCCCGGGCCGCTCTTCCGGCAGGGGACCTGGTCGCTGTTCATCGCGTTCGGCCTGATGAACCTGCTGGTGCTGCTCGAGGTCGCGGACCGGCTGTCGCTGAAGAACGACCTCGAGATCGCGCGCGAGATCCAGCAAGCGATGCTGCCGCACGGGGTGTTCACGGCAGCCGGCATCGAAACCGTCGGCCTCAGCCGTCCGGCCAACACGGTCGGCGGCGACTTCTTCGACATCCTGCCGCTGCCCGACGGCCGCATCGTCGTCACCGTCGGCGACGTCGCCGGCAAGGGAAGCCCGGCCGCGCTGCTGATGGCGCTGCTGCTCGCGATGCTGCGCACGCTCGTGGACGAAGGGCTCGAGCCGGCGCCGCTCGTCACGCGGCTGAACGTGCAGGTGACGCGGCACGCACCGGGCACGCGTTTCATCACGCTGCTCTACGCCGTGTTCGATCCCGGCACCGGCGTGCTCACCTACGTGAACGCGGGACATATGCCGCCGATGCTGATGCGGAGCGACGGCACCTGCGAACGGCTGACCGAAGGCGGGATCGCCCTGGGCATGTTCGGCGAGTCGACGTACACGACGGGGCAGGTCACAATTCAGTGTGACGACATCGTCGCGATCTACAGCGACGGGATCACCGAAGCCGAAGACCCGACCGGCCGGCCGTTCGACGAAGCCGGCCTGGAATCGGCGCTTGCCGCTCATCGACACGACAGCCTGTCGGCGATGGGCGCCGCGGTCGTGAGAGCCGTAGAACAATACACGGCCGATACGCGTCTTGCCGACGATCTGACGATTCTGCTGCTGCGCCGCTGCACTATCCCCACCCCAGTGGGTGTCTAATGGGGTACTTTTTCGAATCATTGGACGGGCCGCTCCGTTGTCGCGGCCCCAGAATCGCGGTCGACGGCTGGTTGTAGGCAGAACCCACCCAGCCCAAACGGTCCGCGACCACTATTTGCGGAGATGATCGCGCGAGGCCTGATCACGGCGATGCTGTCGCTGCTCGCACCGTCGGCCGCGGGGGCGGACCCTTCGACTGCGCTCAGGGCAAGCCCTTCGACTGTGCTCAGGGCGAGCCCTTCGACTGCGCTCAGGGCAGGCACATGGGTCGACCCCTACGTGGCCGCGGCGCGCGACGCCTATTCACCTGTCGGAGCGGCCGATCCGCGTGTCGGCCCCGCTGATCAGGCTGCACCGAACAACGGCGTCGCCGCGCTGCTGCGCCGGTTCGAACAGGCCATTCAATCCGGCGACGGCGCCGCGTATTTCACGCTGCTCACCGATTCTGCGGATCGGACCCGTGCGCGCGACTTCAGCAGCAGCGAGCTGGTGCCTGGCGCGACGCGCGCCGTCATTCAGGAACGCGATCGCCAGCCGCTGCCGGGCACGCTGCCCGAGAACGGCTATTCACTGCTCGTCGACGCGTTCGTCGAATACGGACAGCGCGCCAGAATCGCGACGTGGACGGTCGACGTCAAGCGCGTCGGCGATAGCGGAGGCGATCGGGAGTGGGCGATCGCGGATGTCACGCCGGTATCGTCGGTGGAAAGCCTCTATCGACTGTCCGTGAACACGGCCAAGCAGTACGCCGCGCACGATCTCAAAATCAGCGTCGAGGATCTCGAGCTCACGCTGACCGACGGATCGGTGTTCGTCGTCAATGTCGATCAGGGTGTCACCGGCGCGGTGCTGATGGGGCACGGCGTCATGCGATTTCATCCGACGCCGGAGACCGAGCAGGGACAGGTCAAGATCTTCTGCGGCTCAGAGACGCTCGAGTCGAAGTTCGACACCGTCTACGTGCGGGTGCATCCCAGCGATTTCGAATCGCTGGTCGGCACACCGAACCTGGAGGCCAAGACCGTCGACCCGCGCGAGCTGCGGCGCGCGCTGGACGTGTTTCGCGCCGAGTCGCCGAAATCGTTCGTCCTCGATCTCGGCGATTTGAGCCGCGACTCCTGGTCGCTTCTGCCCGGGCCCGGCGATTTTCTCGCCGAAGTCAAGACGCGCCGTTTCGACACGTTGACGTACGCGCGATCCGGCGGCGAAGCGGAGGACATTTCGCTGTTCGATCGCAAGCGCCACCGCAACATCTCTATATATGCGTCGAAGCAGCGGACGGCGATGCGCGGCCGCTTCTTCAACGAAGACGAGCAGGCCGACTACGACATCCTCGACTACCAGATCGAAGCGGCGTTCAGCCCCGATCGCCAGTGGATCGACGGCCGCGCGCGGCTGCGCATCAAGGTGCGCGCCTACATGCTCGGCACGTTGACGCTGAAGCTCGCCGATCCGCTCGTCGTGCAATCGATCTCGAGCACCGAGTACGGACGGCTGTTCGGCATCCGCGTGAAGAACCAGAACAGCATCGTCATCAACCTGCCGGTCGCCGCGCCGCGCGATAAGGAGCTGACGCTCACCGTCGTCTACGCCGGCCGGCTCGAGCCGCAGACGCCGGATCGCGAGACGCTCGAGCTCGAACAGCGCGGCATGCAGGAAGACGCCTCGATGCTGGTCGCGGCCGAGCCGAGCGTCCTCTACAGCAATCGCAGTTTCTGGTATCCGCAGGCGCCGGTTTCGGACTACGCGACGGCCTCGCTTCGCATCACCATTCCGGCGAACCTCGACTGCGTCGCCAGCGGCGAGCTGGAGCCCGGATTCCCGATCATCGTGCCGGGAAAGGATTCGTCGCAGAACCGCAAGATGTACGCGTTCACGGCCACCAAACCGCTTCGCTACCTCGCGGTCATCGTCAGCCGCTTCCAGCGTGCGGAGACGGTGACGGTGGCTTTCCCCGAAGGGACGTTGAACCTCGCGGTCGAAGCCAACCCGCGGCAGACCAATCGCGGCCGCGATCTCGCGGCGCGCGCCGCGTCGATCGCGACGTTCTACGAATCGCTGCTCGGCGACGCACCGTATCCGAGTTTTACGATTGCGTTGATCGAAAACGATCTGCCCGGCGGTCACAGTCCCGGCTACTTCGCCGCGCTCAATCAGCCGCTGCCGACGTCGACGCTCAGCTGGCGCAACGACCCGGTGGCGTTCGGCGCCTTTCCCGAGTTCTTTCTCGCGCACGAGCTCGCCCATCAATGGTGGGGGCAGGCGATCGGCTGGCGGAATTATCACGAGCAGTGGATCAGCGAAGGGTTCGCGCAGTATTTCGCGGCGCTGTACGCGCAGCATCAGCGCGGCGACGAAACGTTCGCCGACGTCATGCGGCAGGCGCGGCGGACGGCGATGGACGTGACCGATCAGGGACCGATCTATCTCGGCTACCGCCTCGGCCACATCCGCGGGCAGAGCCGCGTGTTCCGCGCGCTCGTCTACAACAAGAGCGCCGCGGTCCTGCACATGCTGCGCCGCCTGGTCGGCGACGAGGCGTTCTTCAAGGGCGTGAAGCAGTTCTATACGAAGCAGCGGTTCAAGAAGGCGGGCACTGAGGACTTCCGCGCCGCGATGGAAGCCGAAACGAACATCCCGCTCGGACGATTCTTCGAGCGATGGATCTACGGATCGACGCTGCCGAAGGTGAAACTCACCCATCGTGTCGAGGGGAACGAGGTCGTGCTGCACGTCGAGCAGGTCGGCGATCTCTTCGACTTCCCGCTCACGCTGTCGCTTCAGTACACGGACAAGAAGGCGGTCGACGTGACGATGGCGATAACCGAGCGCGACACCGATCTGCGCGTGCCGCTCGCCGGGACGCTCCGCGGCGTCGACGTCAACAAGGACGACGGGACGCTCGCCGAGGTGGTCAAGAACTGAGTCGGGACGACGAATCCCGAATCACCAATGCCGAATCCCGACTCTATTGCAGATAGATCGCCGCGACGCGAGGCTCGCCTTGGCGTTCGAACGGCTCGAAGACGAGGATGAACTGAGTACCGGCCAGCTGATAGAGGCGAATCTCGCGCGTGCCGATCGGGCCGCGCTCCGTCGTTTCTTTGATCATCGTCACCGGCGCCACGAGCTGCTTGAGCGCATCAGCAGCACGATCGCCGACTTTGATCTCGTGCGCGCCGCCGACCATCAGCGTCGGCACCGACACCGCATCGGCGGGAACGGCCGTTGGCGATGAGGATACCGGTTCGCCTGAAGTCGCGACCGGCGCGACGCGCAGCTCGCGGATGATCAACAGCCCCACGAGCAGCGTTCCGACCAGCAGCAACGCGGCCGTGAGCCATTCGCCGCTGAAACCGAGGCGATGGCGCGAGGCATCGATGACCTGCATGACGTGGCTCCGGTAAAGACCTGATGGCGAGAACCCGAAATTTATGCACAACGGCTTGTCCTGTCAAGCGGTGATCAGCCGAGTCAACCCAGAGTTCAGCACGTCAGTGACCGTTCATCTGGCAGGCGTTATATCCTTGTAGGGTTATGGATACCGTCACGCTCACGATTGATGGCAGGCAGATCACGGTCGAGAAAGGCAAGACCGTGCTGCAGGCCGCAATCGAGAATGGCATCTCCGTGCCGTTCTACTGCTACCACCCGGGCATCGGGATCGACGGATCGTGCCGCGTCTGCATCGTCAAGATCGAAAAAATGCCGAAACTGCAGACGTCGTGTTCGACCGTATGCGCCGACGGCATGGTGGTTTCCACGCGGACGCCCGACGTCGTCGAGGCGCGCGCCGGCGTCTTCGAGTTCCTGCTCATCAACCATCCGCTCGACTGCCCCGTGTGCGACAAAGGCGGCGAGTGTCCGCTGCAGGACTTTTCGTACCAATTCGGACGCGATCAGAGCCGGATGGAGTTTGCGCGCCGCGAGTTCGACGGCGACGGCGTGAAGGCGGACGTCGACTTCGGTCCGACGCTGATGCTGAACCGCAACCGCTGCATCCTCTGCACGCGCTGTGTGCGGTTCATGCGCGAGGTGGACGGCGACGCGCAGATCAACATCATCGATCGCGGCTACGGCAGCGAGATCGCGACCTTCCAGGAAGAAGGGGTCCACTCGATCCTCTCCGGCAACCTGATGGATGTGTGCCCGGTCGGCGCGATTACGACGCGCGACTACCGGTTCAAGTCGCGCCCGTGGGACAACCCGAACGCCGTCGACACGATCTGCACGCTCTGCGAGAAAGGGTGCAACGTCACGGCGTGGATCAAAGCCAAGCCGGAATGGGCCAAAGGATCGCGGTTGATTCGCTTCACGCCGCGGTTCAATCCCGCCGTCAACAGCTATTGGATGTGCGACATCGGCCGCTTCGAGTATCACTGGATCGAGGGCGACGATCGCGTGCGCAAACCGCTCGAGCGGCGCGGCGAAGCAGAGGCGGCCGCACTCGAACCGGTCTCGTGGCACGAGCTCAATACGAAGCTGCTCGATCGGCTGTCAGTGGCCGGCCGGGCGAATCCAGAGGGCATCCGCTTTCTGCTCTCTGCACACGCGAGCCACGAAGAGTTTTTCCTCTTCCGGCGTCTCGCCGAGGAGTTGCTCGGCGACGCGAACGGCGTCAGCGTCGTGTGGCGTTCTCACGAGAAGCCACAGCCGGCTGACGCCAAGTTCAGAGTGCCGCCCGTCGATGCGCCGAACGTGAACGGCGCGCGCATCTTTGGTTTCGTGCCGGGCGGCGTCGGAGAAGCGGTGCGCGGCGCGGATGTCGCCGCGTTGAGGAAAGCAGTCGAAGCAGGCCAGGTCTCAGCGCTCTACGTGTTCGAACCCGGTCCGGAAGGATCGCTCGGCGACGTCGAATGGATTCTCAGGGCGAAGCAGCGCGGCGTGCTGCCGCTCCTCATTGTCCAGGGCGTACTGATGACGCCGCTGGCGCGCGCCGCCGATTTCGTTCTGCCCGGCGCATCGTACGTCGAGAAGGACGCGTCCTATACGAACGGGCAGGGGCGGCTCCAGGGCACCGCACGCGCGATTCCGCCGCCGGGCGACGCGCTCGATGACTGGCAGATCCTCGTGAACCTCGCCACGGCGGCGGGCCTGACGTTCGACTACTCGACATCGGCGCACGTTCGCGCAGACATCGCGGCGCGTTTTGGCAGCGAGAAAGCGCTCGCGGGCATCACCACGCTCGCCTTCGCGCGCCCGGTGTCGGCGAAGCACTGGCTGCAGGCCTCGAATCCGTCGGAGCGCTGGAAGTGGGATTTCATGTTCCAGGATCTCCCGCCAGTGAAAGGCACCGTGGATCCGTTGTCGCTGCCGATGCCGCCCGGCGCCATAGCTCTGAAGGAAGTGAAGTGATGCTCGTCGGGATCAGGGATTCGGGATTCGCGATTCGATGCGCGGGATTCGCTCGTCAAATCCCGAATCCCAAATCCCGAATCCCGATACTCGTCTGCAGCGCGCTCCTCGTCGCGAGCGGCGCGTCTGCACAGATGACCCGTCCGCGGGCACAGGTCACACCGCTCGTCGAAACAGAGAGCACCGCGCCTGGATCGACCGTTCGCGTGGCGCTGCAGGTCTCGCTTCCCGAGGGTCTGCACACCCAGTCCAACAAGCCGCGCGATCCGCTGCTCATCCCGACCGAGATCACGATCGACGCGCCGTCAGGCGTGACCGTCGACGAGATCGTGTGGCCGCCGTCCACCGACTTCGTTTCGGCGGGTCAAGACAAGCCGCTTGCCGTCTTCGAACACGAGTTCGCGATCGGTATTCCGCTGACGGTCGCGGCCACTGCTCCGCCCGGCGAGATCGCTGTACCGGTGAAGCTGCGCTACCAGGCGTGCGACGCCAATCTCTGTTATCCGCCGACGACAGCGCAGTCGCAGTGGACCATCAAGGTCGCGGCCGGCGCGTCGCGCGCGCGGCAGCACGCTGAGTTGTTCGACAAGATCGCGTTCGGCCACGGTGAGCGGCCTGCGGCCGTCGTCAGGCCCGGAACCGCGAGCCCGGAATTGAAGGCGCCAGCCGCGAGCGCCGGCGATGTCCTCGCGCAACTCAACGACTTCGAGGTGCTGTCGACGACGGGCGGCTACTTGCGTAGTAACGCGTTCCTCGAGTTCATCCACAACGCCGAACGCGGCATCAAGGAAAAGGGATTGTTCGAGGGCCGCGGTCCGCTCGCGATCCTCTTGATCGTCTTTCTCGGCGGCCTCGCGCTGAACCTGACGCCGTGCGTGCTGCCGATGATTCCGATCAACCTCGCCATCATCGGCGCCGGCGCGCAGGCGGGCTCGCGCGCGCGCGGGTTCCTGCTCGGCAGCGCCTACGGCGGCGCGATGGCGCTCGTCTACGGCGTCCTCGGCCTCATCGTCATTCTCACCGCGGGGACCTTCGGCACGATCAACTCGTCGCCGTGGTTCAACCTCGGCATCGCGATCCTGTTCGTCGTCCTCGGCCTCGCGATGTTCGACGTGCTGCTGATCGACTTCTCCAGCTATTCGAGCCGCTTCACCGCCGATGACAAGAGCCGCGGCACGTTTCTCCTCGCGTTCACGATGGGCGCGATTGCGGCGCTGCTCGCGGGCGCGTGCGTCGCGCCGGTCGTGATCCAGGTGGTGCTGTTCTCGAGCAATCTCTACGCGACCGGCACGACGATCGCCCTCGCACTGCCTTTCTGCCTCGGCGTCGGCATGGCGATTCCGTGGCCGCTTGCCGGCGCTGGCCTCGCCTCGCTGCCGAAGCCGGGCATGTGGATGGTGCGTGTCAAGCAGGCCTTCGGCGTCGTCATCCTCCTGACGGCGGCCTACTACGGCTACGAAGCATACGGTCTGTTTGCGAACCGCTGGGTGGACGCGACCGCGGTGGCGTCGAGCGTCGAGGAGAAAGTGAAGGAAGGATGGACGCCGTCGCTCGCCGACGGTCTCGCCGCCGCCAGACGCGACGGCAAGCCGGTGCTCATCGACATGTGGGCGACGTGGTGCAAGAACTGCCTGACGATGGACAAGACGACGCTG
>DAIUKO010000098.1:0-21320 GCA_036848175.1 Vicinamibacterales bacterium
TCGAGCAGCAGCGAGCCGCCCTCCGCCATCTCGAACAGGCCTTCCTTGTCCATCGTCGCGCCGGTGAAGGCGCCCTTCTTGTAGCCGAAGAGCTCCGACTCGATGAGGTCCTTCGGAATCGCCGCGCAGTTGATCTTGATGAAAGGACCCTTGGATCGTTTGCTGTTGTAGTGGATGGCGTTGGCGATCAGCTCCTTGCCGGTGCCGTTCTCGCCTTGAATAAGGATGTTCGCTTCGCTCGCCGCGACGCTTTCAATGAGCTCGAAGAGCTCCTGCATCTTCTTGCTCTTGCCGATGACGTTCTGAAACTTGTAGCGGTCCTGCAGCTTCTGCTTGAGCTGCTCGTTCTCGTCGATGAGCGTCTTCTGCTTGATCGCCTTTTCGAGCTTGTCGAGCAGCCGTTCGGCGTCGACCGGCTTCTCGAGAAAGTCGAAGGCGCCGGCCTTCACCGCCTCGACGGAGCGCGGGATATTTCCCTGGCCGGTGATGACGATCACCTCGGCCTCGGGATCGAGCTGCTTGAATTTGCGAACGAGCTCGATGCCGTCGACGTCGGGCAGCATCATGTCGGTGATGACTGAGTCGGGCCGCCACGTTTTGAAGAGCTCTTCGCCGCGCGTCCCAATCAGCGCGGTTCGAACCTCGTAACCGGCGTGTTCCAGCAGGATCTTCAGCCACTCCGTCATCGCGGGTTCGTCGTCTATCGCAAGCACTCGCCTTTTGCGTTTCAGACTCATAGCGGACAGAATGTATGAAAAACGCGCAACGTGTCAATACACAACCGTGCTTCGCGTTTTCATTTATTACAGCAGGAACGCCCCGCCGAGGTAGCCGTATCCCCTACGGCTTTATGGCGTTAGACCGGCGACGGCTCCTTAACTTGGTTCGGGCCACCCTTCGGCGCCAACCAATGGGACGAAGACGCAGCCTTCGTGGACCGATTCGAGATAGCTGGCCCCCTCGCGGTTGACGACCGTCAGCCGCTGCTCCTCGGGCGAGCCAACAGGAATGACAAGCCGGCCGCCGTCAGCGAGCTGATGCTTGAGCGATTCCGGCACGCGCGGCGAGGCCGCGGCGACGAGGATCGCTTCGTACGGGGCGCCGTCCGGGTAGCCCACGCTGCCGTCGCCGACGATGACACGTACGTTGGAATAGCCGAGCAGGGCGAGGCGCTCGCGCGCGGCCTCGGCGAGCTCGGGCCGCCGTTCGATGCTCACGACCTCGCGCGCCAGCTCCGCGAGAATGGCCGCTTGATATCCCGAGCCGGTGCCGACTTCAAGTACACGTTCGTGTCCCACGAGACGCAGCGCTTCGGTCATCGCCGCCACCATGTACGGTTGTGAGATTGTCTGCCCATCGCCGATGGGCAGCGCGCGATCGGCATAGGCGAGAGGCTGCACATCCTGCTGGACGAATTCGTGTCGAGGGACGCGGCGCATCGCGTCGAGAACGCGCGCATCGCGAATGCCGCGCGCGACGAGCTGTTCGTCAATCCATGCCATAATCGCCGCATGTCCGAACCGACGCCGCCGCGCCCGCGCGACGATCAGCGTCCGGCGCCGACGACGACTGCGGCATCCGGGCGCACGCCTACGAACGCCGCCGACGCGATGATTTGTGAGCGCTGCGGTCAGGCCGAAATGTACCGCATGCACGCCGTCTGGCGCTGCCCTTCCTGCGGCTACAAGACGGATTGCTGTGGATGGTAACACTCGAGTCGCACATCAATCCCGCGGACCCGACGTTTCAGACCAACCGGCAGCGCATGGAGCAACTCGTCGCCGAGCTGCGCGATCGGCTGGCGCGCGCGCGTGAAGGCGGCGGCGCCCGATACCTGCAGCGGAGTCGCGAGCAGGGGAAGCTGCCAGTGCGCGACCGCATCGATCGGCTGCTCGACCACGGGGCGCCGTTTCTCGAGCTTTCACCGCTCGCCGCCACCGGGATGTACGACGACGAAGCACCGGGAGCAGGTCTCGTGACCGGGATCGGCCGCGTGTCGGGCCGCGAGGTGATGATCGTCGCCAACGATGCAACGGTGAAGGGCGGCACCTACTTTCCGATCACGGTGAAGAAGCACGTGCGGGCGCAGACGATCGCGCAGCAGAACCGCCTGCCGTGCGTGTATCTGGTGGACTCCGGGGGCGCGTTTCTGCCGCTTCAGGCGGAAGTCTTTCCGGACCGCGATCACTTCGGCCGAATCTTCTTCAATCAGGCGCGCATGTCGGCCGAGCGGATTCCGCAGATCGCCGCCGTCATGGGCTCGTGCACGGCCGGCGGCGCCTATGTCCCGGCGATGTCCGACGTCACGATCATCGTCAAAGGCACCGGCACGATCTTCCTCGGCGGCCCGCCGCTCGTGAAAGCCGCCACCGGCGAGGAAGTCAGCGCTGAAGATCTCGGCGGCGCCGACGTGCATACGCGCGTGTCGGGCGTCGCCGACTATTTCGCCGAGGACGACGAGCACGCGCTCGAGATGTGCCGCATCGCTGCGGAGTCGTTCCATGTCAGCAAGCAATTGCCGGCGGACATGACGGCGCCCGAAGAGCCGCGCTACGATCCGGCCGAGATCGACGGCATCGTCAACGCCGACATCCGCCAGCCCTACGACGTCCACGAGATCATCGCGCGGATCGTCGACGGCTCGCGGTTCGACGAGTTCAAGGAGCGCTACGGCACGACGCTGGTGACCGGCTTCGCACGGCTTCACGGCTTTCTCGTCGGCATCATCGCCAACAACGGCGTGCTGTTCTCCGAGTCGGCCCTGAAGGCGACGCACTTCATCGAGTTGTGCAACCTGCGCGGCATCCCGCTCATCTTCCTGCAGAACGTCACCGGCTTCATCGTCGGCAGCAAGTACGAGCGCGCCGGCATCGCCAAGGACGGCGCGAAGATGGTGCATGCGGTGGCGAACTCGGTCGTCCCCAAGTTCACCGTCATCATCGGCGGATCGTTCGGCGCCGGCAATTACGGGATGTGCGGCCGCGCCTACGAGCCGCGATTTCTGTGGATGTGGCCCAATGCGCGCATCTCGGTGATGGGCGCGCCGCAGGCGGCGGCGGTTCTGACGACGGTGAAGCGCGATCAGCTCGCGCGTGACGGTGAAGTGCTCGCGCCCGACGAGGAGCAGGCAATCAGGCAGCCCATTCTCGACAAGTACGAGAACGAGGGATCCCCCTACTACTCGACGGCACGGCTGTGGGATGACGGGATCCTGGAACCGACGGCGACGCGTCAATCGCTCGCCCTCGGCCTGTCAGCGGCCTACAACGCTGCGATTCCCGACGCCGCATTCGGAGTCTTCCGGATGTGACACACGCAAGAGCACGAAGAGACGCCGCACCGGCACACCACGAAGGCGCGAAGACACGAAGGACGCTTTGTACAAGTTCTTGACCACCGCGCGCGAGAACGGGATCGAGCGCCTCACGCTCAATCGTCCCGACGTGCGCAACGCCTTCAACGAAGAGGTGATCGCCGAGCTGACCGAGTGGGCCGCGCACACCCGCGAGGCCGCCGAACGGCGCGAGTTGCGCGCGGTCGTGATGGCGGGCGCCGGCAAGATGTTCTGTGCCGGCGCCGACGTCGCCTGGATGTCGAAGACGGTCCACTACACTGAAGAAGAGAACCTGCGCGACGCGATGGCGGCGGCGCGAATGTTCTCGGCCATCAACGAGCTGCCGCTCGCCGTCATCGGCCGCGTGCAGGGCGCCGCGCTCGGCGGCGGCGCCGGGCTCGCCGCCGTCTGCGACATCGTGGTCGCGAGCGACGATGCGGTCTTCGGATTCACGGAAGTGAAGCTGGGGATCATCCCGGCAGTCATCTCGCCGTTCGCGCTGGCCAAGATCGGCCGGTCGGCGGCACGCGAGCTGTTTCTCACCGGCGCCCGGTTCACCGCATCGCGTGCGAAGGAGATTGGTCTCGTCCACGCCGTGGTGCCGGCCGGCGAGCTCGACGCGGCCGTCGCGGGCTACGTGCAGGAAGTCTTCACGGCCGGGCCGGAAGCCGTTGCCGCCGCGAAAGCGCTGATTCAGCGCGTGTGGGACTCCGCAATCGGCGAGACGGCGACTATCACGGCGAGAGCCATCGCAACGCGCCGCGTCTCGGCGGAAGGCCAGGAAGGCCTCGGCGCATTCCTCGAAAAGCGGAAGCCGTCATGGCACGCCTAAACTCTCCACCACGGAGGACACCGAGGACACGGAGAGTTTGATGATCCAGCGACTGCTGATCGCGAACCGCGGTGAGATCGCGGTTCGCATCATCCGTGCATGCCGCGAGCTCGGAATCGAGAGCATAGCCGTCTACTCGGATGCCGACGCGCGCGCGCCGCATGCGCGTCTCGCCACCCGCGCGCTTCCCATTGGTCCCGCGCCCGCGATCCAGAGCTACCTGTCGATCCCGACGATCATCGAAGCGGCGCGGCAGTCACAAGCGGACGCGATTCATCCCGGCTATGGCTTTCTGTCGGAGAACGCCGCCTTCGCGCAGGCCTGCGCCGATTCCGGACTGACGTTCGTCGGTCCGCCGGCCGACGTCATCGCCCGGATGGGGTCGAAGATCGAGGCGCGGCGTTTGATGCAGGACGCCGGCGTTCCGGTTGTTCCCGGCGAAACGCCTCGCGATCAGTCCGACGCGGGTGTCAGGGACGCGATCGGTCGCGTGGGACTTCCGGTGCTGGTGAAGGCGTCAGCAGGTGGCGGCGGCAAAGGGATGCGCCACGTGCACGACGCCGGCGAAATCGACGACGCGATCCAGGCGGCGCGGCGTGAGGCGGCAGCGGCGTTCGGCGACGGCACGCTCTACGTCGAGCGTCTCGTCGAACGCCCACACCACGTCGAGGTGCAGGTGTTCGGCGACGATCGCGGACAGGTCGTGCATTTGTACGAACGCGAGTGTTCCGTGCAGCGGCGGCATCAAAAAGTGATCGAGGAAAGTCCGTCGCCGATCCTGAGCGAGTCCTTGAGAACGCGCATCACCGACGCCGCCGTCACCGCGGCGCGAACCGTCGGGTACCGCAACGCCGGAACGATCGAATTCCTCGTCGACTTGTCCGCTGACGGCTCCGATCACGCAGCGTTCTACTTTCTCGAGATGAACACGCGGCTGCAGGTCGAGCATCCGGTGACCGAACAGGTCACCGGACTCGATCTCGTGCGCGCGCAGCTCCTCGTCGCCTCGGGCGAGCCGCTGCCGTGGACGCAGGACGCGATCCACCAGCGCGGCCACGCCATCGAAGCGCGCGTCTACGCCGAGGATCCGGCCAACGGATTCCTGCCGCAAGCCGGGACGCTGCTTCGCTACCACGAGCCGCAATGGCCCGGCGTCCGCATCGATTCGGGCGTCGCGCCGGGCAGCGAGGTGTCGATCTACTACGATCCGATGATGGCGAAGGTGATCGCCACCGCCGAAACGCGGGACCTCGCCACGGCGCGCCTCATCGTCGCGCTTCGCGAGCTCGACATCGCCGGCCTTCGCACCAACGTGCCCTTCGTCGTCCGCGTCCTGGCGACCGAAGCATTTCGCAACGGGTCGATCGACACGGCGTTTCTCGACCGCGAGGGTGAAGCAATTGCTGTCACCATCAATCAATCCGCAATCACCCAATCTCCCTCAATCCCCAATCAATCCGCAATCCTCAATCCTCAATCCTCAATCCGCTATGACCCTTGGGATGGCGACGCGCGCGTGGTTCGCGCCGCTCGGTCCGACGAGCCGGCGCGGCGGCGTGCCGCGCGCGCGACGCCCGGACAGACGCTCGTCGCGCCGATGCCCGCCACCGTCCTCAAGATCCCTGTCAAAGCCGGCGATGCCGTCAAGAAGGGCGACACCGTCGTGGTGCTCGAAGCGATGAAAATGGAGTTGCCTGTCCGCGCGCCGGCCGACGGCACGGTCGGCGCCGTGCGCTGCCGCGAAGGCGAGTTGGTGCCGGCCGACGCGACGCTGATCGAGTTCTCGTGATGGATTCAAACCGTCGGCGCGTCACGGTCGTCGAAGTCGGACCTCGCGACGGTCTTCAGAACGAGCGCGTCACGATCCCGACGCCAGACAAGATCGCGTTCGTCAATCGCCTCAGTGCCGCGAATCTGCCGGTCATCGAAGTTTCAGCGTTCGTCAGTCCGAAGTGGGTGCCGCAGATGGCGGACGCCGCCGAGGTGTTCGCGGGAATCACGCGCGCCTCCGCCATCCGCTATACCGCGCTGGTGCCGAATCTGGCGGGACTCGATCGCGCGCTTGCGGCGGGCGTCTCCGAGATCGCCGTGTTCGCAGCCGCCACCGAGACGTTCAGCCGCAAGAACATCAATCAGAGCATCGATGAGTCGCTGTCGAACTACCGTCAGGTCTGCGCGCGCGCGCTCGGCGCCGGCCTGCGCGTGCGCGGGTATCTCTCGACCGCGTTCGGCTGTCCGTTCGAAGGCGACGTGGCGCCAGGCCGCGTCGCTGACGTCGCGGCGCGAATCCTCGACCTCGGCGTATTCGAAGTGTCGGTGAGCGACACGATCGGCATCGCGCATCCCGGTCAGGTTCCGCGCGTCCTGGAGGCCGTGCTGGCGCGGCTGCCGGCCGATCGCGTGGCGCTGCATTTCCACGATACGCGCGGCACGGCGCTCGCGAACGTCGTCACGGCGCTGCCCTTCGGCATCAATACGTTCGATGCCTCGGCCGGCGGCCTCGGCGGCTGCCCGTACGCGCCGGGCGCGGCCGGCAATCTCGCCACCGAGGATCTGATCTACGTGCTGAATGGATTGGGAATCGAAACCGGCGTGTCGTTGACCGCCGTGACCGACGCTTCAGCGTTTATCGAGGCGAAGCTTGATCACCGGCTGCCGTCGCGGTACTCGCAGGCGATTCGGTCAGGAGCTTGACGACGTCTTCGAACGGCATCATGTTGATCGCGTCGTAATCGGGTGGGCAGCCGAACTCACGCTGCTGGGGGGCGGTGGGATTCCCGAGCGTGACGCACAATCCGCAGCCGATGCAGAGATCGGCGCGAACCGCGCACACCATCCGGCCATCGCGGTCCGGTTCTTCGACGATGCACCCGGCCACCGGACAGGCCGCCTGACAAATCGAGCACGAAAACGCGCCGAAACAGCGGTCGGGATCGATCACCGCAATCGTCTTCGGGGCCTTCTTGCGCGGCCCCGACATCATCTTCGTCCACATGGGACGCGATTATAGCTGAATCACTTTCCGAGAATGTGGCCGACCGGCGGCTCGCCGGTCTCCGGCATCGTGGTCCACAGCGACGACGTGTGCTCCCACACCATGTTGTTGGCGTTGGTCGCCAGGAATCGCACGTTCTGTGCGACGTTCGGATCGGCCGCGGCCTTGAACCCTTGTCCGTCGGCTCCAGCAGCGGCGCCGTTGCACGAGGGCGGTGCGCCGGCAAACGGCGTGGCCGTCACCTGAATCACGTACGCACTCTTGATCACGGTGTCTGCAGCGCCAAGCCCGCCGCCGATGAACCCAACAGGACTGGCCGGCGGTGAGGTTCCGAGTCGAGTGAGCGAGGGGGCGTAGAAGCCGGCGCCGCAGGTCAACGCATACGTGAGCTGCGCGCTGTTGATGGCGCGGAGCGAACCGATGGCGGACGCCGAGGCGGCAGACTGCTTGGCGGTGAAGAGACTCGGCATCGCAATGCTGAACAGGATGCCAAGGACACCGCAGACGAAGATCAAATCGATCAGCGCAAAACCGTGCGCCTTCCGGACAGTCACGGGCGTAAGCACTCCTTGTGGTCCTCTAGCCGAAGCATAAAGCAGAGCCCGTGCCGCATGACCTTCCCTAGGCTCGGTCCTTCGTAATCAACGATTTAGAAGGGTTGGCGCCCGTCGAACCGCTGACGTTTTCTGTCAGGCGCCACGTGACCTGACAAATGTTGACACTATTGTTTTCGGCTGAACGTCCCGTGTACTACAGAACCGGCATCAGCCGGCGCGCATCAGCCGTTCGCTGAGACCGTCGACGAGCTCGCGGTCGGTGGGGGGAAGATCGTGGTGGAAACACTCGATCGCCTCGACAATAACGCGCCACTGCGCGAGTCCCGTGACGGCGCTCAGCGCGTTGAGTCGAGCTTTCATCTCGACCGGAACCCGGATGCTCAGCTGCGGGTAGTCCTTGACCTTTTCTCCTTCACGAGCGCCGGCGGGCGGACGGCCAGCGCGGCGCCGCTCTTTTACGCGATTGTCGGTCATGATTCGGAGCGCTGGCGCCGCACGGCTGAGATACGCGAACTCCGGTGCGTATCGGACGCGTGCGATGTGGACGTAAACACCAGCGACAATGCCATGTCCTGCCTTTGTGCAAGGAGGGATCCAACGCTGCGTCGGCGCGCGACCGATCGGTCGGGGCGGCGATCACAAGTCCTTGACGAACGCGAAGTTCGGGCGCGCGCGGAGTCAGGAGCGGCGCCATCAAACGTCGCGGACCAAGACGCTCATCCGTCGCCGACCCTTGGGAACGCGCTTCCGCCATTGTGCCGATCAGTGGCGTTCAGGTTGCATAGTTCGTCGGCGTGCCGGACCATTCGACCGCTACATCTGAACGCCGCGTCAGTGCCCAAACCGATCGCCGCAGGAATTCGCGCGGCGGCCGGCGGACAACCGATCCCCACGTGAACTGGCAACGCCTCGCCTGGCTCTTCGCGGTATACGCGATCTACATGAGCCTGCGCTCGCTGCCCTCGACCGCCTGGAGAGTCCTCAAGCGCGAACGCACGCCGACTGCCGGATAGCACCAGCAGCCGGCAGTTCGCTCTCTAGCGGCGAGAGACGTCGGGCGGATTTTCTCCGAGCGCGGTCGCGAGATCGATCTGGTGTTCCTGTTCCTGCCGCAGGATCTCGCGGATGTCTTCCGCGATCGCAAACTCTCCGAGCGCTTCGCACTGCCGCACGCGTTCGCGATAGGCGCGAATCGTGTTGTTCTCGTTGTCGAGATCCGCGCGCAGCATTTCCACCGGCTTCTCCGACTGCACGACGGGCAGCGGCATGGTCGTCGGCATTCCACCGAGATAGTCCACGTGCTTCGAGATGATCAACGCGTGGCGCAGCTCCTCGCCGGCGTGCTTCTCGAGCTCCTGCGCGATGCTCATGTACTGCGCGCCTTTCAGCACCTGTGAGTACACGACGTAGGCGATCACGGCTTGGTACTCGCGGGCGAGATCTTCGTTCAACAGCTCGATCAGCTGTTCGCGTGTGATCGATTGCGCTTGCGACTTGGTCATCGTGGCTTCAGGCATCTCGTCTCCTTCTCGCGCGGGTTTTGAACTTTTCTACTGTAGCGAATTCGCCGCGCGCTGAGGCTCATCCATTCGGCAACTTTTTGCGGCAATTTTGCGCGGACTTGATCTTGCACAAACAGGACAACATGAAGGCACGACTATTCCCGCTCCAATGCCAAACCATCGCGGCGCTTCTCGTCTCGGCGGCGCTTGCGACCGCGCAAACGCGCATTGTGCCGCCCGACAACAACTATCCCGTCTCAGACGACGTCCAGCTGGGACGGAAGGCGGCTGCCGAGGCCAGGCAACAGCTGCCCATTCTTCGGGACGATCTGGTGAACTCGTACGTGGAAAACCTCGGCCGCCGCCTGGTCGCCGCGATTCCTCACGAGCTGCAGCACCGGGAATTCACCTACACGTTCGAAGTCGTCAACGTTCGCGAGATCAACGCGTTCGCACTTCCGGGCGGCCCGATGTTCGTCAACCGCGGGATGGTCGAAGCGGCCAACACCGAAGGCGAAGTCGCCGGCGTCATGGCGCACGAGTTGAGCCACGTCATCCTGCGGCACGGCACGGCGCAGGCGAGCAAGGCGACCAAATATCAGGTCGGCCAGGTTGCCGGCGCGATTCTCGGCGCGATCGTCGGCGGGACGTGGGGCCAGGTGATTTCGCAAGGCACGCAGTTCGGACTCGGCACCGCGTTCCTGCGATTCAGCCGCGAGTACGAAAAGCAGGCGGATCTTCTCGGTGCGCAGATCATGTCGCGCGCCGGCTACGACCCGCGCGACATGGCCAACATGTTCAAGACGATCGAGAAGCAGAGCGGTTCGGGCGGTCCTCAGTGGCTGAGCGATCACCCGAATCCGGGCAACCGCTCCGACTACATCGTGCAGGAAGCTCGAACGCTCCAGGTGTCGAATCCGATTCGCGACACGCGCGCATTCGATCAGGTCAGGTCGCACCTGAGGCAGATGCCGAGGGCGCCGACGACCGAAGACGCCACGAAGAATCGACCGTCCACGCGGCGGACGTCCAACGACACACGCCCGCCGGGCGGCCGCGTGCAGCCTCCGTCATCGAGTTATCGCACGTACGACGAAGGGAACCTCTTCCGCGTCAGCGTGCCGGGCAACTGGCAGGAGATTCAGGACAGCAACAGCGTGACGTTCGCGCCGGACGGCGCCTACGGATCGGCGAACGGCCAGAGCGTCTTCACGCATGGAATGGAGTTCGGCCTGACGCGCAACGAATCGCACGATCTGCAGACGGCGACCGACGAACTGATTCAGGCGCTGGCTCAAGGCAATCCAAGCCTGGAGCGTCCGTCGGGATACGACCGCGTCTCGTTCGCCGGACATCGTGGCCTGAGAACGATCCTGCAGAACCGCAACGACGTCACCGGCCGGGATGAAACCATTGCCGTGTTCTCGACGCAGCTGCGTAACGGCAACATGTTGTACGCGCTGGGCGTCGCACCGCGCGACGAGTTCTCGTCCTACCGCAACGTCTTCGATCGCGTCGTCGGATCGCTGCAGGTGAACGATTGATGCTCAGAACCTGAACGTCAATCCCGCGCTCGCGCGCCAGAAGTCGAGCTTGTCGCCGCTGAGGCCGGGGAACGAGAAATCCTCGAACGTGCGCAGGTGACGAAGTTCGCCGTGTAAGCCGACGCTGTGGACGAAGAAGATGTTCAGGCCGGCGCCCAGGTCGTAGCCGAACGCGTTCTTGCTCAATTCGAGGCTCGAGAGATCGAGCCTCGCATGCGGGCGGATGAGCCCGACGCCGATGAACGCGTAGGGCTGAATTGGGCCGGCCGGGACCAGGATCATGAAATCGCTCATTAAATGCAGCACGGCGTTGTCGCTGCCCGGCGCCTTCCCGAAGAAGTCGGGTGCGTAGCCGATATCCTCCTCGAAGCCGAAGATCCCGTGAGTCGCGCCAATCGTCACACCCCAATTGGTGCGCTTTTCCTCGCACGTGGTCAGACCGAGGCAGTTCGATGAATCACCGCCGTAGTTGAATCCGATGTACGGCGTGATGAAACCGTCCGCGCGGGCCGGCGCCGCCGTCATCGTGACGAGCGCGGCGACCAGCGCGCCAACAGCAAGGATTCGCATGTGACCTCCAGGTCCTAGTATCAGTCAATCTTCAATCTTCGCGTATTGCATGAACCGGATCGGCCCACGCGGCGGGGCGTATTCCTGACCGAACCAAGGCCGTGACGTCACAAACGAAGGGTGACCGCTCCGAGTTCGAGCGTTTGGGGTAAAATCGCCCGCGTTCCTCATCCTCTTCTCCACCAGCGTGCGTCGGGCGACGTCTCCACAGCGCTGTCATGAACGGATCATGGCGCTGAATCCCGGCGTTCGCATCGCAGACCGTTTCGAGATCGCCGGTACGCTCGGCGCCGGCAGCATGGGCGAGGTGTATCAGGCGCGCGATCTCAAGCTGCATCGCGACGTCGCGCTCAAGCTGCTGTCGCCTGCGCTCGCCGCGTCGGCCGAACATCTGCGCCGCTTCACGCGCGAGGCGCGGGCGGCGTCGGCGCTGAACCATCCCAACATCTGCACGATCTACGACATCGGCCAGGCGCCGGAGGCCGACGATCGTCCGTACCTCGTGATGGAGCTGCTGCGCGGGTTGACGCTGTCCGAGGTGCTGGCCGCCGGCCCGCTCTCCATCGGAACCGTCGTCAACCTGGGCGTGCAGATCGCCGACGCGCTCGAAACGGCGCACCAGGCCGGCATCGTGCACCGCGACATCAAGCCAGCCAACATCTTCGTCACCGCGCGTGGCGACGCGAAGCTGCTCGACTTCGGCCTCGCGGCGATGAACGAGGCGACCGACAGCAGCGTCCCCTCGACCCTGACGAGTCCCGGCGCCGCCGTCGGTACGGTCTTGTACATGTCGCCGGAGCAGGCGATGGGCGACCCGCTCGACGCGCGGACCGATATCTTCTCGTTCGGCCTCGTGCTCTACGAGATGGTCGCCGGCCGGCGGGCGTTCGACGGCCGCTCGACGACCGCGATCCTCGACGCCATCCTGCATTCGACGCCGGGCGGTCTCGATTCGACCACCGGCGCGACGATTCCCGCCGATCTGCGCAAGCTCCTGACGCGGATGATGGAGAAAGATCGCGAGAAGCGTCCCGCGAGTGCCGCCGAAGTGGCGGCGTACCTGCGTGCGATCCAGAGTGGATCGATCGCCGGCCGCGAGTACGCGGCCGCCCGAACCGACAGTCAGGTTGGCGGCAGCAGCGCTCTGAGAGTTGGATCGGACGTGTTTCGGAAGCCATCGGAGTTCGTTGCCGCAACCGCTGACGCGTCCGGGTTGACGCGCGCCTTCGACGGGCGGAGTTTTCGCGGCGTCGGATCGATTGCCGCGGCGCTGTTGCTGCTCATCCTCGCCGGCTATGTCGGCGTCACATGGTACCGATCACCGGCCGTGTCGATTGCGTCGCGCGAGCCTCTCTTGCTCGCGGACTTCACCAATACCACCGGCGAAGCGGTCTTCGACGGCGCGCTGAAGGAGGCGCTCGAGATTCAGCTTCAGCAGTCGCCGTACCTGAACGTCCTCCCGGCCAGCCAGCTCCGTTCGACGCTCAGGCTGATGGATCGGCCGGCAGACGAGCGGATTACCGCCGCCGTCGCGCACGATCTCTGTCAGCGTCTCGGCGTCAAGGCGATCCTGGTCGGCTCGATCGCGCCGCTCGGCGGCGCGTACGTCATCGGCATCGCCGCGCAGGCGTGCCGATCCGGCGATGTCATCGCCCAGGAGCAGGTGCAGGCCACGGCGAAAACCGAGGTGATCGCCAGCGTCGGCGCCGCCGCTGCGCGCATTCGCGAAAAGCTCGGCGAGTCGATCGGGTCGATCAAGCGATTCAACGTCCCCGTCGAGAACGCGACGACGTCCTCGCTCGAGGCGTTGAAGGCGTACAGCATGGGCGCCGAAACCCGGAATCGGACGGGCGAGGTGCAGGCGATTCCGTTTTTCGAGCACGCGCTGGAGCTCGATGCGAATTTCGCGCTCGCGGCGGCGCGCCTGGCCTCGATCTACGTGAATCTCCACGAGCTCGATCGGGCGCAGCGATACATGGACCGCGCCTTCGCGCGCAGCGACTCGCTGAGCGAACCGGAACGCCTGTTCGTCAAGGCGAACTACCACTACATCGTCACCGGCCGGCTCGACGAGGTCGTCGCCACCTATCGCTTGTGGATCGAGACCTATCCGCAGGACTGGATCCCGCACATCAACCTGTCCACCACCTACGATCGACTCGGACGGATCGACGATGCGCTCGAAGAAGCGCGCACCGCCGTCCGTCTCGGCGCGAACGTCGTCGTTCCCTATCAACAGCTCGCCCGCATGCTGATCAAGGTCGATCGGTTCGACGAAGCCCGGACCGTCCTCGACAGCGCCGCGGCGCGCGGTCTCGATTCCTCGTTCAACCGCGCCCTGCTCTACAGCATCGCGTTCGTGAAGCGCGACGCCGCCGCGATGCAACAGCACCTCCAGGCGGCGGCGGCTCGGCCGGACGGCTACCTCGTGGTGGCCGAAGCGGCTCGCGCGGCGCTTGCGTCGGGACAAATCGAGACGAGCCGATCGCTGTACTCGCAGGCGGTGGCCGAAGCGCGGGCGGCGCGGATCGACGACTACGCCGGCGGCCTTCTCGCCGAACAAGCGCTCGGCGATGCGCTCCTCGGCGATCGCGCGCGCGCCCGCGAGGGCGTGCAGAAGGCGTTGAGCATCGGCCACGGGGTCGAGACGCTGTGGCCGGCGTCGCTGGCCGCGGCGCTCTCCAACAATCCCGCACAAGCTGCGCAGCTCGCCGGCCGCTATGGCGAAGCCGCACCGCCGTCGCCGGACGTCGTGCAGGCGTTCGGTCCGGTGCTGCGGGCCGCCGTCGCGGTGGCAAGCAACGACAGCCGGACCGCGCTCGACGCGCTCAACAATGCCGCGCCGTACGACCGCGTGGTGGGTCCGGCGCTGCCCTACGTCCGCGGACTTGCGTTCGCGGCGGCCGACGATCACACCCACGCCGCCGCGGAATTCCGCGCCGTCACCGGAAGCCGCGGGAATCAGCCGACCAACCCGCTGCACACGCTGGCGGGGGTGCAGCTCGCGCGCGCGCTGCGCGCCGCAGGCGAGGCGGCGGGCGCCCGTCAGGCCTATGCCGACTTCACCGCCGCCTGGCAGAACGGCGACCGCCGGCATCCGCTGTTCGTCGCCGCCGCCCGCGAAGCCGCCGCGCTGCAACAGTGACCGACGTCGTCCTCGTCTCGATGCCGTTCGGTCCGCTGCTGTCGCCGTCGCTCGGCCTCAGCCTGCTGCAGCCGCAAATCCGCCGCCGCGGATTGTCGTGCGACGTCGAGTACTTCACGCTCGCGTTCGCCGAGCGGATCGGCCAGCCGCTCTACTCGAGGATCGTCAGCGAGAAGGCGTCGTTGACGCGCGCGTTTGTCGGCGAATGGATCTTCTCGCACGCCGTGTACGACTGGCCGCGCGAGAAAGACGACCAGTACGTCGAACAGGTCCTCTTGAAACCGCCGGCGTGGCTCGGACGGAATCCGACGCGTCCGCCGACTCGCGCGGAGATCCACGCGATTCTGAAGGCTTGTGCGCTCGTGCGGCCGTTCATTGCCGACTGCGTCGATCGGCTGGTCAGTCGTGGTCCGCGCGTCGTCGGCTTGACCAGCGTGTTCCAGCAACACCTGGCCTCGCTCGCGCTCGCGCGCGCGCTGAAGGCGCGGCTGCCCGACACCGCCATCGTGATCGGGGGTGCGAACTGCGAAGCGACGATGGGCGCGGAAACCGTCCGGCAGTTTCCCTACGTCGACGCCGTCGTCTCCGGTGAGGGCGACGAGATCATCGGCGACCTCGCCGCGCGTCTCGTTCGCGGCGAACCGATCGAGGACATCCCAGGCGTGTTGACGCGATCGACCGCGGAGGCTGTGTTGACGGCCGGCCGTCTGCCGGCGACATCGTCGGTCACATGTCTCGACTCGCTGCCGTATCCCGACTACGGCGACTACTTCGCCCAGTTTGCGCGCACGAGGCTCGCGCGCGTATGGCAGCCGAGCGTGTTCGTCGAAACGTCTCGCGGATGCTGGTGGGGCGAGCGGATGCACTGCACGTTCTGCGGGCTGAACGGGGCGACGATGGCGTATCGCAGCAAGTCGGCGCCGCGCGCGCTCGACGAGCTGACCCATCTCGCCGCGGCCCATCCGGGCAGCGACATCCAGGTGGTCGACAACATCCTCGATCTCAAGTACTTCAAAACACTGCTGCCCGAGCTCGCGAAACGGCGGCTCGACGTGTCGCTCTTCTACGAGACCAAGTCAAACCTGAAGAAGGATCAAATCCGGCTGCTGCGCGATGCGGGCGTGATGACGATCCAGCCGGGCATCGAGAGCTTCAGCGACGCGATCCTGAAGCTGATGAAGAAAGGCGTCTCGGGACTCCAGAACATCCAGCTGCTGAAGTGGTGCAAGGAGATCGGCATCAGGCCGCTGTGGAATTTCCTGATTGGATTTCCCGGCGAACCGCCCGGCGACTACCAGCGCATGAGCGATTTGACTCCGCGCCTGTGCCACTTGCCCTCTCCGTTCACCGTCGCGGCGATTCGACTGGATCGATTCAGCCCGAACTTCATGGAATCCGATCGGTTCGGGTTCACCAAAGTGCGGCCGCTGCCCTTCTACGACTTCATCTACGACCTGCCGGAGGGCGCCCGGCGGAACCTCGCGTACTACTTCGCCTACGAATACAAGAAGCCGCAGGAGATCGCCGGATACGCCGCGCCGCTCGTCAGGAGCGTCCACGCGTGGCGCACCACGTGGCGCCATGCCGAGCTGGTGTCGGTGGACCTCGAGGATCGTCTCGTCGTCCTCGACACGCGGCCGCGAGCGGCGGCGCCGGTGTCGGTGCTGACGGGCGACGAGCGCGCGCTCTACCTCGCCTGCGACGGGATTGCCGACGCGAGTCAGCTCGATCCGCCGCAGGCGGCGCGTCTGCCGGCGCTGGTTGCGCGCGGCCTCGTGCTCAACGACGGCAGCCGCCATCTCTCGCTCGGAATTCCGATTGGCGAGTATCAGCCGTCGCGCGACGCGTTCAGGCGGCTGCGGCCGTTGTTCGCAGCGGTCAACGCGCGGGATCGTCCGCGCGTGCGCCGCGCGTTTCGAATCAACTAGGGCGTGTTCGTTTGTCTGACGTGGCGCCGTAAGGCGGACTCAGAGAATCCCAGGGCGTGATGTTCAGGTTGAGCTGGCAAAGGAGGACAGATGGCAAAGAAGAAAGGTGGAGGCGCGAAGAAATCGGGGACGAAAAAGAAGAAGGGTGGCAAGAAGAAGGGCGCCCGCAAGAAGGAGATCAGCGCCTGCATCTATCCGTAAGGCTTCGCCGGCGAGCCGGCGCGCTTACCGCCGGCTCGCGAAGTCATCGCCAAACCGTGAGTTTCCGCTTGCCGCCGTCCCCGCTGGTGGCGGATAGTGTGGCGACTCCGCGGTCCTGCTTTGCAGTGAGGTCATCATGAGCATGTATTCTGCCGGGCGTCGCGATTTTCTGAAGGCGATGACTGCCTTGGGTGCCGTCGGCCTCCCGCGCTTCGCGGATGCGGCTGGCGCCAACGCAAAGACCGCATACGACCCCACCGCGAAGTTCGAGCTCAAGGTCAGCGAGGTCGAGTTCCGGAAGAACGCGGCGGGACGACAGCTGATGGCGCGCATCTACCAGCCGGCCGGCCCCGGACCCTTCCCCACTGTGCTCGATCTACATGGCGGCGCATGGAACGGCAAAGACCGCAAGGCCGAGGAACCGATGGACCGCGCGATCGCCTCGAGCGGCGTGCTCGTCGTCGCCATCGACCTGACGCTGGCGCCCGAAGCGCCGTATCCGGCGTGCGTGCAGGATGCGAACTACGGCGTGCGCTGGCTGAAATCGAAAGCGGCGGCGTGGAACGGCGACGGATCGCGCATCGGCATCTACGGCAGCTCGAGCGGCGGCCACGTCGCGGAGCTCCTCGGCATGCGGCCGCGCGATCCGCGCTACAACGCGATTTCACTGCCCTCCGCGCCCAAAGTCGATGCGACCGTGGCCTACATCGCGACGCGATCGCCGATCAGCAACACGCTGGCGCGCTATCAGAACGCGGTCGATAAGAAGCGCGACGCGATGATCAAGAACAACAAGACCTTCTTCACTCCCTGGGACTCGATTTCGGAATCGAACCCGCAGGAGATTCTCGATCGCCACGAGAAGGTCACCCTCGTGCCGCTGCTCATCATGCAGGGTGCGCTCGACGACAACGTGCTGCCGCCGGTTCAGGAAAAGTTCGCCAGGGCCTACAACGCGGCCGGCGGCCACTGCGAGTTCCACATCTTCGAGAACAGCGAACACGAGTGGGTCGCCAAAGAAGGACCGCAGACCGATCGCGCGCGCCAGATGGTCAAGGACTTCATCGCGCGCCAGCTGAAGACGACGTAGGTTTATTCGTATCTCAACGCCGTCGCCGCGTTGATACGGACCGCGCGCCACGTCGGGATCCACGACGCGACGATGCAGACCGCGAGCAGCACCAGCGGCGCGACGCCGAATACGAATGGATCGAATCGATCGACGTCGTAGAGCAGACGGCGGAGAAGTGGAGCGGCCGCCACGCCGGCGGCGAGGCCAAGGCCGACTCCGCTCGTCACGAGCAGCATCGCGTCGCTCACCACCAGCCTGACGACGTCGCGATCGCGCGCGCCGAGCGCGCGCCGGACGCCGATCTCGTAGGTGCGGCGGCCGACCGCCTGCGCGACCGTCCCGTACAATCCCAGCGACGTCAGCGCCAGCGCCATCAGGCCGACGATCGACAGCGACGTCGCGCCGCCGATCGCCGGCGCCATCGACTTCATCACCCGATCCGCCATCGTGCCGGTCTCGTACAACGCCACGTCGGGGGCGATCGCGTGGATGGCCGCAGTCATCTCATGAAGATAGGTGCCGGCGTCGCCGCTGCCGCGAGCGACTACGCCAGCCGCCCCGGCGCCCTCGCGTCCGAGCGGAAAGTAGACGTACGGCTTCGGATCCTCGGCGACGGCCATGTATTTCGAGCGCCGCACGACACCAACGACTTCATAGCGATCGCCGCTCGCGTTCACGACGCGGCGGCCCACCGCCCGCCCGCCCGGCCAGAACTGCTGCGCGACGACATCATTGACCACGATCACGGGCGCCGATCCTCGCGTGTCGCGATCCGTGAACGCCCGTCCGTCGAGCACCGGGATGCGCAGCGTCCGAAAATATTCCGGATCGACGACGGCGTACTCGAGCGTCGCCCAATTCATGCCGTCGATCGAGGAACTCCCCTCCGGCCCGAGTCGCGTGCTGACGATCCCGATGTCGAGCGGCACGCGCGTGGTCAGACTGACTGACTGCGTCCGCGGCAGGCGTTGCAACTCCTGCAGCAGCCGATCCCAGAATCGCGTCGAGGCGTCGGCCGAGTAACCGTGGAGCTTGAGATCGATCGTCGTCGTGACCAGTCCGGTCGGATCGAACCCGAGATCGACCCGGCTCACGTGCTGCAGGCTGCGGATGAACAGTCCGCCGCAAGCCAGCAGCAGCATCGACAGCGCGACCTGTCCGGCCACCAGCAAGCGGCGCAGCGTCGACGGCCGAAGACCACCGCGCGTCTCGCCTTCTTTCAGCGAAACGATCAGGTCGGACTGCGACGCTTCGACGGCCGGTCCCAGGCCGAAGACGAACGCCGCGGCAATGACGACGACCACACTGACCGTGAGGACCGTCGCATCGAGACTGACGTCGATGCTGACAGGAGCGCCGCGTGCGATCGTCACGCGGATCGCACTCAGAAATGTCGTCGCCTGCCACGCGAGGACGATGCCGAGCGTCCCGGCCGCAATCGCCAGACTCGCGGCTTCGGTCAACAACTGCGCGACGACCCGGCCGCGGCTCGCCCCGAGCGCCAGCCTCACGCCGATTTCGGTGCGCCGCGCCGCCGCCCGCACCATGAGCACGCCGGCAACGTTCGCGCAAGCCAGAAGCAGGACGAGCAAGGCGACGACGAGCACTGCCGCGGATGCGCCGAGAACCGTGCCGCGGAACAGCGGGAAGACGCGGCCTTCCGATTCCGGCAAGGCGGTGAAACGCACGCCCATGTTGCTGATCGGATACTCGCGCTGCAGGCGCAGCGCCAGCGCCTCGAGTGCCGCGCGCGCTTGCGGCAGCGTGACGCCGGGTTTGAGCCGCGCCAGCGCAAAGAAGCCGCGTCTGCCCCGATCGCTCCGCACGTTCGCCGACCACAGCGCATCCCGGGCCGCGATCGGAACCCAGAGATCCGGCACGAAACCGAGCGTCGTTCCGCCGAATCCGGCCGGCGCAATGCCCACGACTCTGAATCGCCGGCCGTTGATCGTCAACGCGGCGTCGACGGGACTTGTCGCGGGCGCAAACCGTCGCTTCCACAACCCATCGCTGATGACGACCACGCGCTCGTCGGCGGATTCCTCCTCCGGTGTGAAGAAGCGCCCGAGGCGCGGCGCCACGCCGAGCACGGCAAAGTACCGTTCCGACACGTACTCGCCCCAGATACGCTCGGCCGTTCCCGATCCGCCGACGCTGAAGGCGGCCGGCTCCTCCAGCACCGCATCCGCGAACACGCCGCCGAGGCGGCGCATGTCCTCGAAATCCGGATAGGACACGGTGAAGTACTGAAACCCGTTGGTGTAAGTGTTGTAGAGACGGACGAGGCGGTCCGGCTGACGGATCGGCAGCGGCCGGATGAAGAAGCCGTTGACGAGCGAGAACGAGATGCTGGTCGCGGCGATGCCGAGCGCCAGGGTGACGATGATGAGGAGGCTGTTCGCCGGTGTCTTCAGCTGCTGGCGGATGCCGAAGGCGAAGTCCGTTCGCAGCCGGTCGAACGGTGTCACCGCGCTGCGCGGCTCGAGAACGTGAACGACACGCTCGAGGTCTGGCCGGCGTTGACGACAACCTGTTCGCTCGTCGTGCCCAATGTCTCGTGCCACGCCTCGATGACGTACGAGCCGGACGGGACGCCGCCGATCGTGAACGAGCCGTCGTCGCCGCTGACGGCGAAGAACGGATGCGGAAGGACCCCGACGTACGCCGACATCCACGAGTGAATGTCAGACTTGAGAGGAATCATCACTTCCTCTTTCGTGAACGTAAACTCCGACCGCATACCCGCCATCGGCTGCCCGATGTTGAACGGCTGATTCGCCGCTGTGTGCCCATGCACGTTGTGCAGCGTGGCGTCGCTGTTGACGATCACGAGCGGTTGACCCACCTGGACACCCATCACGTGAGGCGCGAACTGGCAGCCGTGCTGATCGAGCATCGCCACGGCTGGCGGGAGATCGAACGAATAGTTCTTGTCGAGACCATCTTTGACATAGACGAAGACATTCCGCAGGGCGCCGCGGTCGCCGGTCACCACGGCCTCGCTGAGGACCGTCGGCCCGACGGTATTCAGGCAGTACGGATTCGCGTCGACACGCAATTTCGCGCGTGCCCGCGGCACACCGTCGAAAATGACGCGGCCGCTCACGGTGCCGGTCGTCGCTGGATCCACCTTCATCCCATTCTGAGTTATTCCCGCGGCGAGCGACGCCGCGCAGGCGCAGACGATTCCGGCGAGCGCAACGAGTTTCATGTGCGCACCTCTACGTTCTGCCGATGTTCCGCCAGTTCTTGACCAGATGCTCGGCAGTCCGCCAGGCGAGCGCCTGGGCCGTAAGCGTCGGATTGTGCGCACCGCTGGTGCCCATCACCGATGCGCCGAGAATGCCGAGGTTCGGTGCTTCGTGCGCGAAGCCCCAGCGATTGACGACGTTTGTTTCGATGTTGTCGCCCATGCGCGTGCCGCCGTAGGCGTGCGTCGACACGCCCATCGCGCCGCCGACGGGCGTGCGCTGAATCGCGATCGCGCCGGCTTCGCGATACCACTGCTCCATCTTGTCCTGCATGAACGCCGCAATCCTGCGTTCGTTCTCCTTGTACTCACCGGTGACCCGGCATACGGGATAGCCGAGCGGATCCTTCACCTCCGGATCGAGATCGAGATAGTTGTCCTCGTACGGCA
>DAIUKO010000099.1:0-21289 GCA_036848175.1 Vicinamibacterales bacterium
CGGCCGAGGAGCCGAAGACCGCGACCCTCGAGCGCGTGTGGCTCGACGATCCGCGTCCGCGTGCCGGCCGGACCGTACCGCTCAAGATGCTGCTGCGCACGTACCGCGGGGACGATTTGGTGCGGACGCTGCCGATTGAGATTCCGCCGAACGCCAGCGGCACCCTGTCGGTGCTGGTCACCGACGGCGCGCGCCTCGCGCAGGCCGAGCAGCGCGAAACCCGCACGCCGAATCAGCAGCGGAGCGTCGATCAGATGATCCGGCTGTTGAACAAAGGGCGGCGCAACAACACGCTGTACGTCAAGCTCCTCGGATCGGACGCAGGCGCCGTCGTCAACGGCGAGCTCCTCTCGTCGCTTCCGCCGTCGGTCCTCGGCGTGCTCGAGGGCGATCGCAACGGCGGCACGTTCAACCCGCTTCACAGCGCAACCGTCGGCGAATGGGAGCTCCCGACCGAGCATCTCGTCAGCGGCTCGCGCACGGTGACGATTACCGTTTCACAGAACTAATGCGCGTTTCCGTCGCGTTTGCTCTCGCCGCGCTGGCGATCGCGTCCGTCCACGCCTCGTCGCCGAAGTTCTTCATGGCGGCGACGCAGAACGATTTCCTCAAGGGCGACGTCGAAAACCTCTCGATCGACAATCACGGTCAGTTGACGCTCGGCCCCGCGACCGAGCTCGTCTACGAAACCGCTGCGCCGTTTCTCTGGTCGATGATCGCGGAGCCCGACGGCACGCTGTTCATCGGCACCGGCAACGAAGGCAAGGTGTTTCGCGTCGACCCGCAGGGCCGCGGGTCGATGTTCTTCGACAGTACGGAGCTCGAAGTACACGCGCTGGCGCCGGCACCGAATGGCGGCGTGTATGTCGGCACCTCGCCGGACGGCAAGATCTACAAAGTCGATCGCAACGGCAGCGCGTCCACGTTTTTCGATTCAGGCGACAAGTACATCTGGGCGCTTGCCGTGGACGCGAAGGGGAACGTCTTCGCGGGTACTGGCGACAAGGGCATCGTCTACAAGATCGCGCCGGATGGAAAAGGGGCGCCGTTCTACAAGACGACTGCGACCCACGCCACCGCGCTCGCGTTCGACAAGAGCGGCAACCTCATCGTCGGGACCGGCACTCCGGGGAAAGTGCTGCGCATCGACCAGGACGCGAAGGCCTTCGTCCTTCTGGACTCACCGTTCCAGGAGATTCGCGCGCTGCGCTTCGACGACAAAGGACTGCTCTACGTCGCGGCGTTGAACGGCCGTGCCGGATCGGGCGGCGGCGCCGTGACCACCGATGCCGGCCTCGATCGGCCGACAGCGGAACCGCGCGCCCCGGTGCCGTCGGTCTCCGCGGAAATCACCTCCATCTCCATCGTCGACGTCGGCGGAACCAGCGGTTCGAGCACCGCGACGCGAGAAGATCGGCGATCGCCGAAGGGCGCGGTCTATCGGATCACGCCCGACGGGGTGTGGGACCAGTTGTGGGAATCGCGCGATGATTCGCCGTACGACCTCGCCTTCGATCCGACCGGCGTGTTGATCATCGGAACCGGCAGCAAGGGCAAGTTGTACAGGCTCGAAGGCGAGCCGGTACGACCGACGCTGCTCGCACGCGCGAGCGCGCAGCAGGTGACGGCCTTCTACAAAGATCCGCGAGGGCGTCTGTATTACGCCACCGCGAATCCCGGCAAGCTCTTCCGCCTGACACCCGATCGCGCGGCGCGCGGCACCTACGAGTCGGAGGCGCGCGACGCGCAGATGATTTCGACCTGGGGCTCGATCAGTTGGCGCGGGACGGCGACCCCGGGAAACCGCATCGAGCTGTACACGCGATCGGGCAACACGGAAACGCCCGACGACACGTGGAGCGTGTGGTCGAACGCGTACGCCAACAGCGACGGCTCGCCGATCACCAGTCCGAAGGCGCGCTATCTGCAGTGGCGCGCGGTGCTGACCGGCAAGGGAGGCGGCCCGGTCCTCACCTCGGTCACCGCCGCGTATCTGCAGCGCAACCTGCGGCCCAAGGTCCAATCGATCACCGTGCACCCTCCGGGCATCGTCTTTCAGAAACCGTTCTCGACCGGCGAACCCGATCTCGCCGGCTTCGAGGATCAAACGACGCCGGATCGCAAGCTCACGGCGGCGGCGATGACCGCGCAGCAGGGGGCCGCGGGATCGCCCCCGCTCGGCCGCCGCACCTATCAGAAAGGGCTCGAGACGCTCGTCTGGAAGGCCGACGACGAGAACGACGACGATCTCGTCTACGACGTGCTCTACCGCCGCGAAGGCGAGGCGGTGTGGAAGCCGCTGCGGAAGAATGTCACCGAGTCGATTCTGGTCTGGGACACGACGACCGTGCCCAACGGCACGTACTTCGTGAAGGTGGTCGCGTCCGACGCGCCGTCGAATCCGACCGGGACGTTCCTCACCGGCGAATTGGACAGCGCCGCCTTCGAGGTCGACAACACCCCGCCCGACATCATCGTCAGCGGCGTCAAGCTCGATCGCGGCAAGACGGTCATCAGCTTCGACGTGAAGGACGATCACTCGCCGGTTCAACGCGTCGAGTTCTCGCAGGACGGACTGCGCTGGCGCGGCGTGTTTCCGGTGGACGGCATCGCCGATTCGCGCGACGAGCATTACGAGCTGGTGGTCGACGGAGAGCTCGGCGAGCGCGGGATGACGCTGCGCGCGTCCGACACGATGAACAACGTCGCGACGACGCACGTCGACGCACCGCGTCCGCGGTGACTTCAGATTTCAGACTTCGAACTTCAGGCTCTGCCTAAGCTCTGACGAGGCGCGCGGGCTGGCCGCCCATGGCGGCGGCGCGCTTCTTCGGGGGAAGCGGAAGGTCGAGCGCGGGCTTGATCGGCGTGGCGCGGACGGTGGCGTGCTCGACGAACCACACGACACCGCTCAAATCCGGCATCAGCAGCGCCTGGGTCGCGTCGAACCGGGCGCGCGACACGGCGTCCAGCAATCCTTCAATCATCTTCGCCTGGCTCGTCGAAGGCGCGTGGTGCGTGCGCGCGTGCAATGCTTCGAGGTTCGCCAGCCGACCCTGATCCGTGATCACGGCTTCCAGCGTGAAGACGGCGTCCTGCTCCGCCGTTTCGTTGGCGCGCTGGAAGCGCGCGGCCCAGCGTGCGCGGCATCCGGAGATGTCCGCCAGATCGTTGCCCGACTCGCACTCGAGCGGCGTCGCCATGACGGTCATGATCGCCGCCAATGAATCGGGGCGCTCGTTGGTGGCGTAGCGCATCATGCTGAGCATGACGAGCACGCAGAAGACGGTGGCGATGGTGGCGCCGAGCCCGGCGTAGACGAGATGCATGTCGTCGAACATCTCGCGCACGCGCGCGAGCAGCGACTCCTGCTGCTCGACCTTCATGCGATTGACGACGGTCGCCGTGAAGATGGCGGCCTGGTCGCGCGGGAGCGATGCGCGGTTCCGTCCCCGCGACTGCAGCGCCGAGCGCATCATGCGCAGATCGGCGAAGTGCTCCGCGCAGCTGTCGCACCATTCGAGGTGCGACGCGACCGCAATCTGATCCGTGACCGCGAGCTCGTGATCGTGGAACGCGTGGAGCCGACGCCGCGTCGCCGCGCAATTCAGGGGTTTCATGTCGTCCTCGCCTCGCGCAGCTCGAGGCGCAACGCTTGCCGTGCCCGGGTAAGCCGCGACTTCACAGTCCCAATCGCGACGCCGAGCGAGAAGGCGATTTCCTCGTAGCTCAGGCCGTCGATCTCGCGCAGCACGATCGCCGTCCGCTGATCGAACGGCAAATGATCGAGCGCGTGCTCCAATCGCTCGGCCAGTTCCTTCTGGGCGAGGACGCGATCCGGCGTCGACTCGCCCGCCGAGACGAAGTCGCCGTGCGCCTCGATGTGCTGATCGAGCGACACCTGATCGGCGCGGTGCCGCCGCCGCCAGAAGCGGTGCCGGTTGCGCGCCTGATTGACCGCGATGCGGTAAATCCAGGTCCGCAGGCTGGATTGTCCACGGAAACGATGAATCGTGCGGAAGATGCGGAGGAAGACTTCCTGCGAGAGGTCGAGCGCCTCGTCGCGGTCGCCGAGCAGGTTCATGGCGAGCTGAAGCACCATGCGCTGATGCTCGTTCACGAGATCAGCGCAGGCCGCTTCGTCGCCGTCAGCGCAGCGCTGCACGAGCGTCGCTTCACGCCCGCCAACGTCAGACCAACCGACAACCCGTGCCTGCTTCAAGGCTTCCACTATACCTTCGATTAGACCCCGGCAAAACCCGAAAGTTCCACTGGCTCAGACGCCTGCAGCCACGGGCCCGCCGTCGATTACGATAGAACACGTTGAGGCGAACCTTCGTGGCGATGGTCCTCCTGGCCGGAACCGCCGTCGGCGGCGCCCTGGCCTACCAGAGCGTGGCCCGCCAGCGCGATTACCGGGCTCTTCTTGCACGCGGCGACGCAGCCTTGCGCGACGATCAGACGTTTGGCGCCATCGAGGCGTACAGCGGCGCCATTGCGCTGCGGCCCGACTCGATGCTGGCACATCTGCGGCTCGGCGAGACGTATCGGCGGCGCGGCGACATCGACGAAGCCGCACGCGAATTCCGCCGGGCGGCTGCGCTCGACCCGACGGCCACCCGCCCTGTTGAAGAGCTCGGTGACGCCGAGTATGAGCGCCACCGCTACGACCTTGCGATCGAGGCGTATCAGCGCAGCCTGCAGCTCGACGACCGGTCGGCTCGCGTCAGCTACAAGCTCGCGCTCGCCCACTATCGCGACAGCCGCGTCGATGCCGCGCTTACGGCGCTGGCTCAGGTCATCCGGCTCGATAACCGGATGGCCGATGCCTTTTACCTGCAGGGCATCTGTCTGCGGCAGAAGCGTCAGACTGCGGCCGCCGTGAAGGCGTTGGAGACGGCGGTGTCGCTCTCGCCCGGCCTGATTCCCGCGCGCGAGGAGCTCGCCGACCTGTACGGCATGCTGGGCCGCCGCCAGGACGAACTGGAGCAGTTGCAGGTGCTCGCGGGCCTCGATCGCGATCACATCGAGCGGCAGGTCGCGATCGGACTGGCGCACGCACGCGCAGGGCACGGCGACCTTGCCGTCGTGACGCTTGGCAACGCGCTCGAACGGGCGCCCGACCAGCCGTTCATCTACACCGCGCTCGGTCGTGTCTGGCTGGATCTGGCGTCGGGGCGAAGCGACGCGCTGCCAAAGGCGCTCGAAGCGCTCGAGCGTGTGGCATCGGAGCCGTCGGCAACGAGCGAGATCCTGACGTTGTACGGGCGCGCGCTGCTCCAGAACGGCGAGGCGGAAGCGGCCGAACACGCGCTCGAGCAGGCGACGACGCGGCCGCCGCTCGAGCCGACGTCGTTTCTCTACTACGCCAACGCCGCCGAACAGCGCAATCATCTCGATGCGGCGCGGCGCGCGCTGATGTCGTACGGCGCGCTCGTGCCGAACGATCCAGAGGTCGGATCACGGGCGGCACGCATCGCCGCGCTGTCCCTGCGCCTCAACGACGCGCGTGTCGCGTGCGAATGGTTCGAGCGCGCCGTCAAACTGACCCCCAACGATCTGCGCCTGGTCGCGGCGCTCGCCGATGCCCAGCTGCGCGCCGGCGACCACGACGCGGCACAACTCACCATCTCGCGAGGTCTGGAAAAAGACCCGAACAACGCCCAGCTCTTCGCGCTCGCCAAGCGTTCACGGCAGCCCTGAAGGGCTGCGCGACCGCCGTCTTTCGCCTCTCACTCGGGCGCATCGTCGGTGTCATCGTCCGAGATACCCAACCGCGACATCAGTTTCGTGAGCCCTTGCCGTGTCACGCCGAGCTCGATCGCAGCCCGCGTCCGATGACCGCCGCTGCGGACCAGCGCCGCCCGGATGAATCGCTCCTCGAAGTCCCGGCGCGCCTCGTCGAGACGCCACGTCTCCGGCTGAGACACGGCGGCGAACTGCGGCGGCAGCGCGGTCGGCGGGACGACACCCCGCTTCGGACTCCGCACCGCGAGCGCGGCGAGCACGTTCTGCAACTCGCGGACGTTTCCCGGCCAGTCGTACCGTGCCAGCGCGGCGATCGTCGCCGCGCTGAGCGTCGCGCGGCTGTTTACCCGCGAAGTCGCATCGCGCCACACGTGCTCGGCGAGCAGCGCCACATCCTCACGCCGATCGCGGAGCGGCGGCACGGTCAACCGAATCACGTCGAGGCGATACAGCAGATCGATGCGGAAGCGTCCCGCCGCGACCTCCTGTCGGAGATCCCGATTCGTCGCCGACACGATCCGGACGTCGACGCGCCGCGACATATTCTCGCCAATACGACGCAGCTCCCCTTCCTGGATCACGCGCAGCAGCTTGGCCTGCGCGCGCGGCGACAGCTCGCCCACTTCGTCGAGAAACAGCGTCCCGCCGTGTGCCTCCTCGAACACGCCGATTCGGTCGGCAATCGCGCCGGTGAACGATCCACGCGCGTGGCCGAACAGCTCGGCTTCGATGAGGTCGTCGGGCAATGCGGCGCAGTTCACCGTGGAAAACGATCGCTCGCGCCGTGGACCGGCGCGATGGATGGCCCGCGCCACCAGCTCCTTGCCGCTTCCGCTCTCGCCTTCGATGAGCACCGCGAACGGCGCTGCCGCCGCGCGCTCGGCGGCCTGGCGCAGCTCGGTGATCGCCGGCGTCACGCCCCGCAGCTCGCCAAGAGCCGGTATGGCGATCCGCTCGCGCCTCGCAATCGCTGCCGACAGGAGCGGCGCGACCGCGGCGGCACTCATCGTCAGCACAGCCGATGCTCGCGTGAGGTCGTAGGTCGATCCCAATGTCCACCGCGCACAGACAGCCCCGATGATGTCGCCGCCGTAGTGGATGGGCGCCGCGGCTTCGATCCGCCCCCCGTCGCCGCCACGATATGGCGCGATGGTGATGCCCGCGGCAATGGCGCGCTCGGCGATCGCCGGTTCGATGCGACCACCGTCCCCGGCCACCGTCTCGTGGCGGCCGGCGGCGACGCCGATGCACGCGATCGCGTTGGCGTGCAGTTGGCGTCGCACGCGAGCGCAGACGTCCTTCAACACCGCGCGCTCCTCCTCGGCTGTCTGACACAGCCGCAGGATCGCCACGACGTCATTGATCATCGGGTCGGCGGTCGCCGGCGCGCGATCGCGGGCCGGTGCGTACAACGCCAGCGCACCGAGACCGGTGGCTCCGACGTGACGCGTCACGATCGCCTCCGCGTCGGCGGTCGCGGCGGCGAGATCGGTCAACAGCTGACCGCGCGCGCGGATGGTGGCAGGAACGACGCTGCCGCCGGCCAGCCGGCGCAGGTGATTGACGGCCGACGATGTGCGTCCGCGGCGACGCTCGGCTTCCGCCAGCAACAGGCGCGCCCGAAGGGCACGCAGCGGATCGTGCGCCGCTCGCGACGCCGGGATCGCGACCGCGACATCACGATCGACCGCGTCGAGATCGTCAACGGCCAGGTGGACGAACGCCGCGCCGCACGCGACCATCGATCGCCAGGCGGGCTCGTCGTTGACGCCTGGCGCCTGCGCGCTCTCGCCGACGAGTGACATCGCCTGCGAGAAATCGCGCTGACCGACGGCGGCACGCGCGATCAGGAGCCGGCGGCGAAGCGCGGTCGCGGGCGACGCCTCGTCCGATCCCGACGCCGCCGTCAGCACGCTGACCGCATCGGCATACCGTCCGCGCCAGAACAAACATCGCCCGAGGCCGATGGCCGCCAGCGCCGCGCGCCGAAGATCTCCAGATGCCTGCGCGGCCGCCCGTGCCGTCGTCAACACCGCCTCGGCCTCGTCGAGCCGGGCCAGATCGATCAGCGCCTCACCGCTCATCACGGCAATCTCGATGAGGGTGCTCTCCTGACCCGAGCGGCTTGCAAATTGACGCGCCTCGTCGAGCGCCGCCTGCGCCTCGCGGACGCGCCCGCGCCGCAGCAACGAGGAGGACAGTGTCAGCGCGCCGTCCGCAGCCTCGATCCAGCCGTCGCGGCGCGCCAGGCCTCCGATCGCTTGTCGAAGCTGGCGGATTGCCGGCTCGTGCCTCCCTTTCGCAAGCTGGCGGACCGCGCTGTCGACGCGGCGACGCAGCGCGGCCAACTCGCCCGGCGCCGGCCACGTCGCGCCGACCACCGTCGACACCGCTGCTGCGGCATCGATGCCAGAGTCTTCGGGCTCGCCGGGTCCGTATACCGCTGGCTGCTCGGCCACGCGCGACCGCCCAGTCGAGATCGGTCGGTGACGGCGCGATTCGCCGGCGAGCGTCGGCCAGAGCAGCCGAACGAAGCGTCCCGGCACGCCCCGCGCCTCCTCGGCGGCGCGTCGCACCCGCGCCAGGCTGCGCCGATCGGTCGGCGGGGGCTGCACTGCAGACACGAGCGCCTCGACTGGAATGCGGTCGAGCGCCACACCCTCGACAGTCCGCTGTTCGTCGATGCCGGCAATCAGGAGGACGTGCGGCTGGGGATTTCTCGTCGCCGTGCCGACGAGCGCCGTCCACGCGCCTCCGCTCGGCCCATCGTCGATGACGAACACACTTCGTCCCTGCCACAGCTCCGCGTAACGGCTGGTGGCGAATCGTGCGGCGAAGGGAACAAATCCGTTGATTCTCGCGATGCGCGCGAGTTGGCGAATCACGGTCGTTTTGCCGGCCTCTGGCGGTCCCCACAGCGCTGCGATGTACGGGCGCGAACCGGACGCGGCCTGAAACATCTCCGCGAAGACTGCCACGGCGCGTCGATCGATCAACGCGATCGCTCGGCCATCGAGCGGCACGTCCGTCGACGCGTCGGCCAGGATCTCCGACGGGTATCCGGATGAGTCATCCGGCAGCACCGCGGCGCCGCTCGGTCCGGCTCGCACGCGATCGATCGAATCCGATCCGGCGGTGAGACCCGAGGCGAGAAAAAATCTTCGCACCAGATCGGATGCCTTCTCTGCTTCTTCGTGCGCTCCGGTCCACTGCGGACCGCAGCGCCACGCCTCGAACCGGCGCGACGTACCGATCGCGCCAAAATCCGCCAACGGGACGATTCTGCGGTGATGCAATTTCTGCAAGGCATCACAGCGCACAGCCCATCGACGCTGCAGCGACATGTCACCGGCCGCGTCGATCGTCAAGACGACGCGCTCGCCCGTCGCGAGATCCAGGACACGGCCATCGTCCTCTTCAACGAAACGATCCGCAACGAGTCGCATCGCATCCTCCTTTGTCGATGACATAGAAAGTGCAAGATCGCGACCTGCGCGATTCACGCGGAAGATCGATCGGCGCTGCACCAGATGCGGCAAAAACTTCGGATAGAATGAAGCCCGCATGTTGCGTTTTCTCACCGCGGGCGAATCGCATGGCAAGGCGCTCGTCGCGATTCTCGAGGGGATGCCCGCAGGACTCGCGATCGACTTCGACGCCGTCACGAACGAACTTCGTCGCCGCCAGACCGGGTACGGGCGCGGACGCCGCATGGCGATCGAGTCCGATCGCGCGGAGGCGTTGAGCGGCATTCGTCACGGCGAAACGACCGGCGCGCCGATCGCGTTGATGATCCCGAACAAGGACTGGGAGAACTGGCAGCGCACCATGCACGTCGAGGCCGCGATGCCGGACACGGCCTCAGGCGCCGATCGTCCGTCGGTCACGCGCCCGCGTCCCGGCCACGCCGACCTCGCCGGCTTCGTCAAGTACGGGCACGGCGACATGCGCAATGTGCTCGAGCGCGCCAGTGCGCGCGAAACCGCCGCGCGCGTCGCCGTCGGCGCCATCGCTCGTCAACTGCTCCAGCGTGTGGGGACCGAGATCGTCAGCCACGTGATTTCAATCGGGCCGGCCTCGATCGCCGACCCGCTCGCACTGACGTTCGAAGAGGTTCGCTCGATTTCCGCCGAGGGTCCGCTGCACTGCTCCGACGCGGCCGTCGAGCGGCAGATGATCGCCGAGATCGATCGGGCCCGCGACGCGGGCGACACGATGGGTGGCAGCTTCGAAGTCATCGCTCACGCCGTGCCACCCGGCCTCGGCAGCTACGTCCAATGGGATCGGAAGCTCGACGGCCGCCTGGCGCAGGCGCTGATGTCCATTCCTGCGATCAAGGCCGTCGGGATCGGACGGGGGCCCGCGGTTGCCGCCGTGCCGGGCTCGCAAGTCCACGACGAAATCCTTCCCAACCTCGATCGGCGCCGTGGCGAGGCGCTGCCGATCGAGCGGCCGACCAACAACGCCGGCGGCCTCGAAGGCGGAGTGACCAACGGCGAGGATCTGCGCGTCACGGCGTACATGAAGCCGATCTCGACGCTGATGAAGCCGCTTCGCTCCGTCGATCTCACGACGATGACGGAGAGTCCCGCGACGGTCGAACGCAGCGATGTCTGCGCCGTGCCCGCCGCCGCGGTCGTCGGCGAAGCGATGGTGGCCTTCGTCCTTGCCGATGCCGTCATCGAGAAGTTCGGCGGTGATGCCATCGACGAGCTGGTGGCGAACTGGGAAAGCTTCCGCGTTCGCACCTCGGCCCGGTTCGCGCAACGATGATTCGTCCCATCCTCAAATATGGTGACGCCGTGCTTCACGACAAGGCGCGGCCGGTGGACGTGATCACTCCCGACATCGAGCGTTTGATCGACGACATGATCGAAACGATGTATGCAGCGCCGGGCGTCGGCCTCGCGGCGCCGCAGATCGGCGTCGCACTGCGCGTTTTCGTCGTCGATACGTCGGTCGGGCGCGATCCCGCCGGCCTGATCGTGATGGTCAATCCAGAGTTCGTCGAGCGTGACGGCGTTCAGCTCGAGGAGGAAGGCTGTCTCAGCGTACCCGGTTTCAACGCGACGGTGGTGCGCCCGTCACGCGTCGTGATCAAAGGGCGCGATCGCCGCGGTGAGGATCATCAAGTGGAGGCCTCGGGTCTGCTGGCGCGCGCCTTCCAGCACGAGATGGATCACCTCGACGGGACGCTCTTCGTCGATCACCTGCGCGGGATCAAGCGCGATCTGATCGTCCGGAAAATTCGCAAGCTGACGCGCGCCGGCAAATGGTAGTGGGTGCCGGGCTCCGGGTCGTCTTCTTCGGGACGCCGGAGTTCGCGGTCCCGACGCTCGAGGCGTTGCGCGCGTCGCGGCATCGCGTGGTCGGCGTCGTCACACAACCGGATCGGCCGCGCGGCCGCGGTCACAAGACGAGCGATGCGCCCGTCAAGGCGAGAGCGGCGGCGGAGAATCTGCCGATTCTCCAGCCCGAGCGCCTGAAGGATCAGGCATTCCTCGACGCCCTCGCCGCGCTTCAGGCCGATCTTGGCGTCGTCGCGGCGTACGGGAAGATCCTCACTGATGCGGTGCTCGCCACACCGCGCCTCGGCATGATCAACGTTCACGCGTCCCTGCTGCCGCGGCACCGGGGCGCCGCTCCCGTCCACCGCGCGATCATCGCTGGCGATCAGGAGACGGGCGTCACGATCATGCGCGTGGTCAAAGCGCTGGATGCCGGACCGATGTTCGGAACGGTGCGACGCTCGATCGGTCCGGACGAAACCAGCGACGAGGTGGAGCGCGACCTCGCGAGCAAAGGGGCGGCGCTTCTGGTGGAGACCGTCGACGAACTGGCCGCCGGTGGGGCGACCGAAACCCCGCAGGACGATGCCGCAGCGACGTACGCGCCCCGACTCAAAAAAGACGAGGGCGCGATCGACTGGAGTTGGCCGGTTGAGCGCATCCACAATCTCATCCGCGGCCTCCACCCCTGGCCGCTAGCGTTCACGTTCTTCCGCGGTACCCGTCTGATCGTCCACCGATCGTGGTCTGACCGCGGTCAGACCGTGGTCAGACCCGGGTCTGACCCGGGTCAGACCCGGGTCAGACCGCAGTCAGACCTGCGACCGGAGCCGGGAACGGTTCTTGCCGCGGCGGGAGACGACCTGATTGTCGCGACCGGCGGCGGTCCGCTTCGTCTTCGCGAGATTCAGGCCGAAGGCAAGCGACCGATGACGGCGCGCGAATTCCTGGCCGGTCACCGGCTGATGCGCGGCGATCGATTCACGGCGGCGCCATGATCGCGCCGGCCCGCGTCGCCGCCTACGAAGCGCTCTCAGCGGTGTCAGCGGGCAATGCGGACCTCCCCACCGCCATCGCCTTCGCGCGCGACCACCTCCACGACGACCGCGATCGGGCGCTCGCCACCGAGATTGCCACCGGCGTCCAACGCTGGCGTGCCGCCTTGGACCACCTCATCGTCCACTTCTCGAAACGATCGCTCGACCGGCTCGATTCCGAGGTCGTGGAGATCCTGCGCCTCAGCGCGTATCAGATGCTCCACCTCACGCGCGTGCCAGCCTCCGCGATCGTCGACGATGCGGTCGATCTCACGCGGCGGGCGGGCAAGCCGAGCGCGAGCGGATTCGTGAACGCGGTCCTGCGCCAAATCTCACGACGGCGCAGCAACCTGCCGCTGCCGCCGCGGCCCGACGATCCCGCCGATCGCGGTGCCGTGCTCGACTACTTCGGCGTCACGTTGTCGCATCCCCGCTGGCTCGCCGCACGCTGGTACGATCGCCTCGGCTTCGAAGCCGCCGAGACGTGGATGCGTTTCAACAACGCCGCGGCGCCGGTCACGCTGAGAGCCAACCGCCTGAAGATCTCCGCGGAGGGTCTCGCGGCGCGGCTCGCCGCTGACGAGATCCGGCTGACGCCGGCGCGATTTGCACCCGGCGCGTTCGTCGTCGACGACGGTCATCCGTTGCGCTCGTCCGCGTTCGACGAGGGCCTGTTCGTCATCCAGGACGAAGCTTCGCAACTCGTCGCGCTCCTCGCATCGACACATCCTGGACGACGCGTGCTCGACGCGTGTGCCTCGCCCGGCGGCAAAGCCACCGCGATCGCCGCCGAGATGAACGGTCGGGGGCTGGTCGTTGCTTGTGACGTTCGCGCGCGCCGCATCGATCTTCTACGCAAGACGATCGCGATGACGGGCGCCTCGAACGTCCGCGTCGTGCAGGCCGACCTGCTGCGTCAACTGCCATTCTCGCGACCGTTCGACACCGTGATCGTCGACGCGCCGTGTTCGGGCCTCGGCACGCTCCGCCGCGATCCCGACATCCGCTGGCGGCGGCGTGAGTCGGATCTGACGAAGCTCGCCGCCGCAGAGCTGACGATGCTCCAGCATGCGGCCGCGATCGTCGCGCCTGGCGGACGACTCGTGTACGCAACCTGCTCGAGCGAACCGGAGGAGAACGAAGCCGTGGCCGATATGTTTCTCGCCGGCGCATCCGACTTCTCGCCGGCCGACGCGCGCGCGGTCGCACCGGCGATGCCGTCCGCGCTCGTCGATGCACGCGGTCATCTGCGCACGCAGCCTCACCTGCACGCGCTCGAAGCGTTCTTCGCCGCGGTATTTGAGCGCCGGGACTTGTAGTACGATCGCCCATCGATGCCGTTCAAGACCCGTGTGTGGTCGGCGGGAAAAATTGTCCTGCTCGGCTCCGCGCTCCTCGCGACGTATGCGCTCTTCGCCGTCGCATCGATGCGCATCGCGCTTCGCGCCCGTGAAGTGCGCGTGCCCGACCTCACCAACCGCACCGCGAACGAAGCGAGCGCGATGGCCACCGACCTCGGCCTCGCGTTGAAAGTCGACGACATACGACGTCCGGATCCGAAGATCGCCGCCGGCCGAGTGCTGGCGCAGGATCCGCCCGCGGGATCGGTCGCGCGCACGCAGCGGACCGTGAGAGTCTGGTTGAGTGCGGGCCTGCGCGCCTCGACCGTCCCTCAGCTCGTCGGTGAAACCGAACGGACGGCGACGCTCCGTCTCGCCCAGGACGGCCTGACTCTGGCCAGCCTCTCGGAAATCCGCGCCGAAGACCTGCCTTCGGACGTCGTCGTGGCGCAGTCGCCGCCGGCCAAGAGCGCGAGCGGCCGCGTGTCGATTCTCGTCAATCGCGGCGAGCACGGCGCGACCTACGTGATGCCCGACTTGATCGGCGTCAACGGCGACCGCGCGGCTGAATTGCTGCGTGCGCGCGGCTTTCGCGTCGCCGTCGTCGGATCGAATCCGTATCCCGGCGTCGCCGCGGGGATCGTGATCCGGCAGAGCCCGCAGGCGGGCTTTCAGATCGCGCCCGGCGAACCGATCTCGCTCGAGGTGAGCCGATGAGCGTCCGCATCGCGCCGTCGATCCTCTCGGCCGACTTCGCCGCGCTCGGCGACGCCATCGACGCGGCCGAGCGCGGTGGCGCGGACCTGATTCACGTCGACGTGATGGATGGACACTTCGTCCCCAACATCACCCTCGGTCCTCCGATCGTGAAGTCGATCAAGCGGGTCGCAAGAGTTCCGCTCGACGTCCACTTGATGATCACGGATCCGGATCGCTATCTCGACGCGTTCGCCGATGCGGGAGCGGCGATGATCTCCGTTCACGTCGAGGTCCTTCCGCATCTGCATCGCACGGTGCACGCGATCAAAGCGCTCGGCGTCCAGGCGGGCGTCGTGCTCAACCCGGCCACGTCGATCGTCACCCTCGAGAACATCGCGGCCGATGTGGATTACGTGCTCGTGATGTCGGTGAACCCCGGCTTCGGCGGGCAGACTTTCATTCCCCGCAGCGAGTCTAAAGTCCGGGACGTCCGGGCGCTGCTCGATCGCGCCGGAAATCGCGCGCCGGTGGAGATCGACGGCGGCATCGATCAACACAATGTCGCCGCGGTGGTCTCGGCAGGGGCACGCATCATCGTCGCCGGGTCTGCCATTTTTCACACGCCCGACCCCGAGCGCGCGACCCGCGACCTCAAGGCCGCCGCGCTTGCGGCCCTGGCGACAACGATGACGCCGGCTCGGTGACCTGCTCGCCCTCCGTCTCCAGGGTCCGCGTTCGCTACGCCGAGACCGACCAGATGGGCGTTGTCTACTACGCGAATTATTTCGTGTGGTTCGAGGTGGGGCGCACCGATCTGCTGCGCGCCGCGGGTTGGAGTTATCGCGAGATGGAGCAGGACGGATTCCAGCTGCCGGTCATCGAAGCGCAGTGCGCGTATCGAGCACCGGCGCGATACGACGATGAGCTGGAGATCCGGACGACCGGCGCGTCGGTGTCGCCGGTTCGGGTGCAGTTCGAGTACGAAGTGATCCGATCCTCGGATCGCGCGACCATCGCAACCGGCAGCACCATCCACGCCACGCTCGATCGCGGCGGACGTCCGTGTCGGCTGCCCGAGCGCGTGAAGCGCGTCCTGTCATGAAAGCGTTAGTGACCGGCGCCGCAGGTTTCATCGGCTCGACCTTGTCCGAGCGGCTGATCGCGCAAGGCGCCGAGGTCGTCGGCATCGACTGCTTTACCGATTACTACCCGCGCGCCATCAAGGAACGGAACCTGTGCGCGCTGGGCAGCATGGCGGCGTTCCGGTTCATCGAGGCGCGGATTCAGGATCTCGATCTGCCGTCGCTCCTCGCCGATCGGACGCATGTGTTTCATCTCGCCGCGCAGGCCGGTGTGCGGAAAAGCTGGGGCCGCGACTTCGACATCTACACGTCCAACAATATCGAGGCGACGCAGCGCCTCCTCGAAGCGTGCACGACGGTCAATCTGGAGAAGATCGTCTACGCGTCGAGCTCGTCGGTCTACGGCGACAACACGCCGATGCCGATGCGTGAAGACCTCATGCTGCAGCCGGTGTCGCCGTACGGAGTCACGAAGCTGGCGGCCGAACAGCTCTGCTTTCTTTACCACGCGAACTTCGGATTGCCCACGGTTTCTCTACGCTACTTCACCGTCTACGGACCTCGACAGCGGCCCGACATGGGGTTCCACAAATTTCTGCGCGCGATCGTTCGCGGCGAGCCGATAACCGTGTACGGCGACGGCGAGCAGACACGCGATTTCACGTATGTGCACGATGCAGTCAGTGCGACCATCGCCGCAGGGGTCCAGGGCGTTCCGCCCCGCGTGTACAATGTTGGAGGCGGTTCGCGCGTCACGGTTAATCAGGTGCTCGACATGATCGGCCGCGTGTCCGGCCGCCGGCCCCTCATCACCGTTGATTCCGCCCAGAAAGGCGACATGCGGCATACCTATGCCGATACGTCTCTGGCGCGCGCCGATCTCGGGTTCGTTCCGGCTGTGGCACTCGAAGAAGGGCTCGCCGCCGAATACAAGTGGTTGTTAGAGATTTTGTGATCACGAGACAGATGCTCGTCCGCTGGCGATCGATCGCCGTCGTCGTCGCGCTCGTGGCCGCGGGCGGCTGCGGCGTCAAGACGCGCGGCGCCGTGCCGCCTGGCACGACCGAGCCGGACAAATTCCTGTTCGACAAGGGGAGCGAGGCGCTCAACAGCAAGAAGTGGCTGACCGCGCGGGAGTTCTTCAAGCAGGTCGTCGAGACCTACACGGCGAGTCCCTATCGCCCGGACGCGAAGCTCGGCGTCGGCGACACCTATCTCGGCGAGGGGACGTCTGAAGCGCTCGTCCTCGCGATCAACGAGTTCCGCGAGTTCCTGTCGTTCTATCCGACGAATCCGCGCGCCGACTACGCGCAGTCCAAGCTCGGGCTCGCGCACTTCCGGCAGATGCGCGGACCTCAGCGCGATCAGACGGAGACGCGCGAGGCGATCCGCGAGCTCCAGACGTTCGTCGATCGTTATCCATCGAGCAGCCTGATGCCCGAAGTGCGCGCCAAGCTGCGCGAGGCACGGGATCGGCTGAGCGAATCGAACTATCTGGTCGGGTATTTCTACTTCCGGCAGCGGTGGTATCGCGGCGCGATGGAGCGCTTCAAAGAGATTCTCAAGGACGATCCCGCCTATACGCACCGCGATGCCGTCTATTTCTACCTCGCCGAATCATTGGCGAGGGAGAAGCGCGAAGCGGAGGCGCTGCCGTACTTCGAGCGGCTGGTGGAGGAATTCGAGCAGAGCGAGCATCTGGCGGACGCGCACAAGCGGATCAACGAACTCAAGGCACTCGCACAGAACAAAACCGGAGGTCAGTAAGCCATGCGTGGTTCCAGCGTCTTGTCGTCGGTCGTGGTCTTGATGGCGGCGGCGTCGGCCGTCCAGGTGTCGGCGCAGATCGAGCAGCCGCGGCTCACCCCGGCGCAGACGGCGCTGCTGTGCGGTCCCGTCACCGATCCGCAGCCGCCAGGGGCGAACTCGCTGCGCGTGCGCGGCGTACAGGATCCGCGGCCGCGCGGCTTGTACGGTCAGTACGATCTGCTGGTGATCGACGGCGGCACCGGCGCCGGCGTCCAGCTCGGGCAGGAGTATCTCATCCGCCGCGGCGTGCGGTTCGGGATGCCGTACTCGGTCACACCGAAGAATTCGAGCACGGTCGCGTGGATTCGGATCGTGGCGGTCAACGAGTCGACCGCGATTGCGTCGGTGCAGCATCAGTGCGATGCCATCCTGCGCGACGATTATCTCGATCCGTTCGTCATGCCGCAGGCGCCCCTGGTCGCGGACACCGGCGAAGGCGAGTTGGACTTCAACGTCCTCGGGCACGTGGTCGGCGGGAGCGAGCATCGCGACATCGGCGGCGCCGGGGATCTGATGGTGATGGATCGCGGAAGCGATCAAGGCGTCGCAACGGGTGCCCACTATGCCGTCTATCGGGACGTGAAGGTCGGTGGCTTGCCGCTGGCGCCGATTGGCGAGGCGGTCGTCGTCGCCGCGGGCCACACCAACTCGGTGGTGCGTCTTACGCGGACTCGCGACGCTGTTCAGAGCGGCGACTATCTCGTGCCGCGGAAATAGCGCGTGGACCGGCAGCCGCCGCCGTCGAGTTTCGCGTGGCGGCGGTTTCCGAATCAGGCGTGGCCGTCACTCGCGGATTGAGGAGGAGGCTGAAGCGGCGGAAGTAATCGACGGCCGACACGAGCGCGGCGATCACGACCACCCACAACGCGGCCTGGCCGATCTCGTAGAGCGAGAAGAATTGCGCTTGCCCATGCTGACCCAGGATCAGGGCAATGATCGCGACCACCTGGGCGATCATTTTGATCTTGCCAAGCGGTGACGCTGGAATCGCGACCCCGCGCGCGTAGAAGATGCTGCGCAGCGCCGTCACCGCGAACTCGCGGCCGATGATGACCGCCACCATCCACGCCGGGGCCAGCCCCATCTGCACGAGCGACACGAATGCGGCGACCGTCAGCAACTTGTCGGCGAGCGGATCGACGTACTGGCCGAACGGCGTGACCTGTTTGCGCCGCCGTGCGAGGTACCCGTCGGCCCAGTCCGTGAGCGATGCAAGTCCGAAGATGGCCGCGCCCACCAACTCGACCGGCACACCGAGAATCTGACGCCCCTCGAACTTCGTCAACAGCACCACGACGAGTAGCGGCACGAGGCCGATGCGCATGATGGTCAACGTGTTCGGAAGATTCATACCGTCCGATTCAAATGATAACATTGGGGGTTCTGATGAAGGCGATTCTGCTCGCGGGGGGCAAGGGCACCCGGTTGAGGCCGTTGACGATCCACACGCCGAAACCGATCGTGCCGATTTTCGATCGACCGTTTCTCCACTATCAGCTCGATCTCCTGAAGCACGTCGCGGAGATCGACGAAGTGATTCTCAGCCTCAACTACCAACCGCGGCGGATTGAGGAGATTTTCGGCGACGGCCGCGAGTCGGGGCTCGCCATCAAGTACGTCGTCGAGCCGGCGCCGCTCGGGACCGCCGGCGCGATTCGCTACGCCGGCGAATCGCTGCGCGAGTCGGTCGTCGTCTTCAACGGCGACGTGCTGACGGAAGTCGATCTCGGCGCCGTGATCGCTCTCCATCGCGAGCGCAAGGCCAGGGCGACGATCGTCCTGACGCCGGTCGAGAATCCGAGCGCCTACGGCCTGGTCGAGACCGACGACCGCGGCAACATCCGACGGTTTCTCGAGAAGCCCAAAGCGGACGAGATCACCTGCAACACGATCAACGCCGGCATCTACGTGCTCGAGCCCGACACCTTCGACCGGATCCCCAAGGACACGCCCTGGTCGATCGAGCGGAGCTTCTTCCCGTCGCTCATCGAACGCGGCGAAACGTTCGTCGCCTACGTCTACCGCGGCTACTGGATCGACATCGGCACGCCGGACAAGTACATGCAGGTCCATCGCGACATCATGGACGGCCGCTACACGGCCTACAAAGCGCGGGCGTCGAACGGCGGACCGGCGAATGCGTGGATCAACCGCGGCGCGCGGATCGAAGAAGGCGTTGCCGTCGAGGGTCCCTGCTTCGTGGACGACGGCGCCGTGGTCAAGGCCGGCGCGCGCATCGGCCCCTACAGCGTCGTCGGCCGCCAGTGCCACATCGAGGAGCACGCGGTCATCGAACGATCGATTCTCTGGGCGAACAGCCGCATCAGCCAGGAAGCGACCGTCCGTCGATCGATCCTCGGACGCCACTGCCACATCGGCCGCAGCGCGACGATCGAGGACGGCGTCGTGCTCGGCGACAAATCGGTCGTCACCGATCACAGCCGCCTATGAATCTCGACCCGGGCATTTTCAAGGCCTACGACGTTCGCGGCGTCTACCCAGCTGAGATCAACGAAGAGGGTGCGCGGGCGATTGGCGCCGCGTTCGTCGTCTACCTCAACGCGAAGCGCATCGCGGTCGGCTGCGACATGCGCCTGTCGTCGCCGGCGCTGGCTGCCGCGTTCATCGATGGCGCCACCGCGCAGGGCGCCGATGTCGTCGATTACGGCATGATTCCGACCGACATGCTCTACTTCGCGGTCGCCCGCGACGGCCACGACGGCGGGGTGGAGGTCACCGCCTCGCACAATCCGAAGCAGTACAACGGCATGAAGATGGTGCGCAAGGAGGCGTTCCCGCTGAGCGGCGAGGAAGGCATCGCCGAAATTCGCGAGATGATCGCGGCCGGCACGATCCCGCCGCCCGCCTCACGCCGTGGTCAGGTGCAGCGGAAGGACACGCTCGAGGCCTACGTCGATCACGTCATGTCGTTCATCGACCCGTCGGTGATCCGTCCGTTCAATGTCGTCCTCGATGCGGGGAGCGGGATGGGCGGACTCGTCGCGCCGAAGCTGTTCGATCGGCTGCGGTGCCGGACGACCAGGCTCTGTTTCGAGATCGACGGCCGCTTTCCGAATCACGAAGCCAATCCGCTCATCGAAGAAAACCGCCGCGACATCATCGAGGCCGTCGTCGCCGGGAAGGCGGACATCGGCATCGCCTGGGACGGCGACGCCGATCGCTGCTTCTTCATCACCGGCACCGGCGACTTCGTGTCGGGCGATTTCATCACGGCGCTGCTGGCCGAGGCGTTTCTGATGAAGCATCCGGGATCGACGATCATCTACGACTTGCGCGCGAGCTATGCGGTGCGCGACACCGTGGCGCGCTACGGCGGGACGTCGCTGATGAACCGCGTCGGCCACGCGTTCTTCAAGCGGCGGATGCGGGAAACCAACGCGATCTTCGGCGGCGAGGTCACCGGTCACTACTACTTCCGGGACAATTTCTACGCCGACAACGGCTTCATCCCGGCGCTGCTGATTCTCGAGCTGATGTCGAAGAAAGGTCAGAGCCTGCACGAGCTTCTTCAGCCGCTCGCGAACAAGTACTTCATCTCAGGCGAGATCAACACGAAGCTGGCGCGCATGGATCAGGTCCCGGCCAAGCTCAATCAGATTGCCGCGAAGTTCGCCGACGGCCATCAGTACAAACTGGACGGGTTGTCGGTGGAATACGCGGACTGGCATTTCAACGTGCGGCCGTCGAACACCGAGCCGCTGCTGCGCCTGAATCTCGAGGCGACCACGCCGGACTTGATGAGCGCACGACGCGATGAAGTGATCACGCTGATTCGTTCGTAGGGTAAGATAACGTCCTCGACCGCAAAAGCGGGCTTAGTACAATGGTAGTACAGAGGCTTCCCAAGCCTCGGACACGGGTTCGATCCCCGTAGCCCGCTCCACTAAGTCCTTCCCTCACAAGTGCTTCTGCTCGACGCCTGCCGCGTGTCCAAAATATCTCCAATTTTTTCCACGCTTTCCGCGCCGAATTCGCGCCCGTCGAGCAACCGGATCGCGTCTTCCGTAGCCGCCGGACTCAGGTGCATGTAGCGCTGCGTCGTCGAGAGATCCGCGTGGCCGGCGAGCCCCTGGATCGCCCGCGCCGGCGCGCCCCGCATCGCCAGGTACGAACAGAACGTGTGCCGCAGAATGTGCACGCCCTGCTCGATGCCGGCGGCGCGCTGCGCCGCGCGAACCGCGCGCGCCGCCAGCCGATCACACTCTCGGGTGCGCCGCTCGACTCGAGGTCGGGATTGAAGTGGGGCAGATCACGCAGGCCGTCGA
>DAIUKO010000100.1:0-2289 GCA_036848175.1 Vicinamibacterales bacterium
GCGGCAGCGCAATTTACACAGCGGGTTGCGGCGTTCATCAATGACCACGATCACGCTGCCGTCTAACCGCGGCTGCACCGGGCGGGGGATGCGATCATGAGCGGCCGCGAGTGAACGCGAACGTTATCCGGACTGACAAAGAGACCAACATGTTGCACACCCAGGACGCAAATCTACAGGCGCGGCAGGCGTGGAACACCAACGCGCGGTTTTGGGACGAGCGTATGGCCGACGGGAACGATTTCTTCACCGTCCTCATTTGGCCGACAGTCGAGACATTACTCCGGCCGGCCCCAGGCGAGCACATTCTCGATATCGCCTGCGGAAATGGAGCGACGTCCAGGCGGCTCGCACAGGCAGGCGCGAGCGTCACCGCTCTAGACTTCTCCGACGAGATGATCAACCTTGCACGGAAGCGCAATAACGACCTGAAAATCGAGTACAAGGGTGGCTGATGCAACGGACGGCAGTGCGCTCCTTGAGTGTGGACTTGGAGGTTCGACGGGGCACTTTGCAACATGGCGCTCATGGACATGGCGGACATCGGTCCGTTAATGAAGGCGCTCGGATCGCTGCTTCGGCCGGAGGGACGATTCGTATTCTCCGTCATGCACCCCTGCTTCAATAATCCCGCCACCGTGCAGATGGGCGAGGTCGAAGATCGCGCGGGCACCTTTGTCTCAACCTATTCAGTCAAGGTGTCGCGTTATTTGACGCCCTACAGTCAGTTGGGCTTGGCCATTCACGGACAACCGACGCCTCATCCGTACTTTCATCGGCCTCTCGGTGCCCTCCTCGGGCCAGGTTTCGGGGCGGGTCTGGTCCTCGACGCTCTTGTGGAGCGCGCCTTTCCGCCGGAGAATACCGGCGGCACCACTCCGCTTTCGTGGAATGGCCGGTTCAGCGAGATTCCGCCAGTCTTGGTCGGACGAATGAGGCAAAGGGCCGGATAACAACCGCTTGGAACCGGACGCGCTAATCTGTCCCGTGCGATCATGTCACAGTGGCGCGCGGCTCAAGCGGAGCGTTATGCGACGAGGCATAGGGATGCCTTTAAGGACGTGAGTGACGGCTCGCTCTGAAGCTGGTGATGAAAGCACCACCACAGGTAGACACGGCGCGGTTGACGTTGGTCCAGCCGACAGCCACTGATGCCGCGGAAGTGTTCGAACGCTACGCCGGCGATCCCGAGGTCACGCGATTTCTCGGTTGGCCGCGGCATCGGTCGGTGTCCGACACCCAAGCCTTTTTGACGTTCAGCGCGCAGGAGTGGGAGCGGTGGCCGGCGGGACCGTATCTAATCCGGTCGCGTCGCGATGGGCGGCTGCTCGGAGGGACCGGGCTTGGATTCGAAGCTCCCGCCAACGCCGTGACCGGCTACGTGCTGGCCAAGGACTCCTGGGGCCTGGGCTATGCCACTGAGGCGTTGACGGCCATGACGGACCTCGCGCGTCACATTGGTGTTGCGCGCCTCTCTGCCTTCTGCCATCCGGAACATCGGGCCTCCTCGCGCGTGCTCGAGAAATGCGGGTTTGCGCGTGACGGCGATTGGCGCAGGCAATCCGAATTTCCAAATCTCGCGGCTGGCGTACTGCAGAATGTCTTCCGTTATGAAATTGTTCTGACCCAATGACCGGTCACGTCTTGCGCATGGAGAACGTCGTCGTCCATGCCTCGCCCATTCACGGACGAGGCGTGTTTGCGGCACGACGCATCGAACCGGGTGAAATCGTCATCGATGGATGCCGCGAAGTCTTGAGCGATGACGCGGTCACGGCTCTCCCCGTCGAAGAAAGAATCTTCCTCTCCGTCATGGATGGTCGCAACGTCTTGATGAAGCCGCCGGCGAGGTTCGTCAATCACTCCTGCAATCCGAACGCGCGCGGCACCGACCGGCACGATATCGCGATCCGGGCTATTGAAGCCGGTGAAGAAGTGACGGTGGATTATGTTGCCGAACACGTGCCCGGACTGAGGCTCGAGTGCAACTGCAAATCGCCGAACTGTCGCGGATGGCTCGTGACGTAGGTACGGAAGCAGCGCACACAGAATTCCTGACACTGCCTCGTGTGTTTCCGGCATCACTTGCCTTCACCCCTCGCGACGTTTAAGCTGATTTCGAGCGACCATATGCTGCACGCACTCAAACGGCTCTTCGCGTTTCTCGGGTTCGGCCGCAACCGGCCGCCGCGCGATCGCGATCCGTACGCATGGCGGCCGGTGCCCCGAAAACCGACGCCGAAAAACCGAAGCGGCGCCGTGGCGGTTGCGGAACCGGACGAATAGTCG
>DAIUKO010000100.1:2389-16802 GCA_036848175.1 Vicinamibacterales bacterium
CCGCACCTTCTCCCAGTCGCGGTTCCACAGTCCCAGCGAGTAGAGACCTTTCGCGGTTGCGGTCACTCCGAGTCGATGTTGATTGATCGACAGGCCTCCGGCGCCGGCAACAAGTTGCGCGGAAACCTGCATTCTGCTCATCGACGTGCAACTGGAGCCGTCGCCCGACAAACCACAGGATCGCCGCGAATCGGCGCGACGATTCACGCGATAGGCTGACCCAGCCAGAACTTCACTTCATTCAGCGCGGTCCCGGAGAGGTGGCTGGATTGCCACTGGTCGTTATCGACGGGGCCGTGCCACACCTTCGGGTCCTTCCTGTGCATTTCCACGTAGTTGTTCCATCGATACGTCTGGAAAATCGCCACGATGTTGATCGCATACGCGGCGGCCAGCGGCGCGTTCCCCTCCACGATCACCAGATTGTCGTCGTTCTCGCTCGAGGCCTTGAAGCCCAGGTTATGCGATCCGGTCATGACGACCGGCTTGTCGCCAAACGGGTCGAGCACGATGACCTTGCTGTGGATGTTGACCATGCTTGCGCCGAGCAGTTCCTTTTCCCAGTCGTGGAACTGATCCTTGATGTTGTGCGGCACGAGCACGTCGTGCGTGAGGCGTTGTGGCGGTTCGATCGCATTCGAAAACAGCGTCACCGGATTCGGCGCCGGATTGCTGGGGTCGAGCGCCGCATCGGGCTGTTTCTCACCGGTCTTTGCCGCGCCCGGCTTCGTCAGCATCGGAATGTCCTGGTTGACGACGCCGCAGAAATACAGGTGCGGGTTGTAGTTCGTTCCACTCTGCTGATTGTGGCGGTCGAGGATGTTCTGCAGCAGCGTCCAGTGCTTCGGATCCTGCTGAAACGTTCCAGGATTGAAAAACAGGAACAAGATGCCCTGTTTGGCTGCGTTGATCAGTTTGCGCGCGTATTCGAGGTCCTGTGCTGCCGACGTCTTCACGAACCATGGCGTTACCTGACATCCGTCCACGGCGTACGTGCCGGCCGTTGAATTGCCGTCCACGAGCTGGGATGGGTATCCGTTGCCGGCGGCTTGAATGCGCTTCCACGCTTTCAAGAAGGCGTCGGCGACTGCGTCGTCGTCGATGATCAACGCGTTGTTGGCTTGAGTGCAGAGACCTGATGCCGTCCAATTCGTGCTTCCCGTCAGTACTCGTTTCGCCTTTCCAGTGGAATCGCAAAACACCACGAACTTGTTGTGGCCAAAATGTCCCTGGGTGACGATCCGATCGAACAGGTTGATCGTGCCCTTGAGCCGGGCGCGAACCTCGTGGTTCTCGTCGTTGGCCGGCGGAGAGCTTCCCTTGAAGGCACCGTTCGCCAGGATGAGATGGCAATGCTTGCCGAGCGCGGTCAGACGCGAAATCAGTTCGACGTCGTCCAATTCATAGAGAGCCGCGAACACCTGTCCGTTGCTCGCTTTGGCCTCGTCGAGCAGCCCGAGGATCCGCGGCCGTAGCAGTCCGCTGAGCGCGTCGCGCAACGGATTGCCCTTCGTTCTCACCAGATCTGAAATCTTGCTGTGCTTCGGCGCCGACTCGAGCTCCCGCGCCACGTACTGGGCCGCGACGATGCCCTTATTGAAGAACCCTGCGACGTGCGGCGTGCACTGGCCGGTAATCGTCATCGGCGGCGTCGAGGGACTGGCGTGTGCCATGTCCAGCGTCAGTTCGCCGTTCGCCGCACGTATGACCGGGACGACGCGATACTCGATCGTGTCGCCAATCTTGACTGAGTAGTCCCACCACATGAAGCGTTGAATCGGGAATGTCCACGGCTTGGCCGGATCGAGCGTGTCAGCATCGGAAAAACCGACGAAGCCGTGAAGGTAACTCTCCTCTTTGTTGCAAAGGCGGTGAATCGTGAAGCCTCGGCAGCCGGCAATCGGCTGGCCGTCGAGCGGCAACCACACCAGGCACGTATGATCGCCGTTGTCGTACACCTTGACTGAAATACTCATGGCTCCCTCGCGGCGGCCATGCTAACAAGAATCCGAATAAGGAAGCGGTTCTAAGGAAGGGCGGAATTCACTAAGACACTTGTGACCAAATCATCAATGTTGATCGCTTCTTCCATTCGGTCCACGACTGTGCAATCTCCTGACCTTCAGGTGTCGAAGGAGATGCTGCCAGTGAACGAGCTGGTGACGGCTACTGACTTTGCCTGAAGATCTGCGACGTTTCGACGCGTGCCGTCGGCGGCTTGATTGATGAAGAGATCACGGCGGTGACGACCAGGCCGATTCCGACGGCCAGGGCGGCGCCTGCGAACGTAAAGCCGTAGGCCCAGACGATTCGCGCCCATGGCCACGTACGCGGGCTGCGCCAGCTCGGTCCGAACGAGTCGTCGAGCAATTTCAGGAAATCATCGGTGATCGGCTTCGGCGCGACGGCGTTCCACAACTCCCACAGGAGCCATGCCGCGACCGCAATCAGCAGCATGCCGCACCAAAGGTTCAACAGAACGTTCAGCGCGCCCATTCTGTATGCGACGCGTTCACAAGGCTGGACGATGGGCGGCGCGGCGTAGCAGTTCGTGAAGTCGAACACCGTGACGATACTGCGTGGAGCGGTGACGATGATCTGAGCACCGAAGAGAAGCGCACCGGACACGAGCATGCCCATCCAGAGTTCCCAGGTCGCGAGCCCGACCCAGGCGCGGAAAGAGTCTGGGGGAATCGTCAGCGGCTGCCGCTTCCAGGGACTCATCTCAGGCAACGTCCACCGGGCCACCCTTCACCTCCACGCTCTTCGCGTGTTGTTCTTTCCCGGTGCTGCGCCCGCCTCTGCGAGCGTAATCACGGTGTTCACGCCCTGATTTCCCCACGGCGGCGCCGTGCCGTCGCCGACACGGATGGTGACGACCGGAAAAGGAGGGGCCTTCTCCGGCCATGGCGTGTGACAGTCACTGACGATGATCAGCACGTCGATCGGATCGATCTTCCTCTCGGTGAACGCGCGGATACCGACGCCGATGTCCGTACCGCCGCCGCCGTACAACTCGACCTCGGTCGTGGTGAACACCTTCCGCACGTTGTGGACTGCGGCGTCGCAGCACGCGACGATCACTTCCGCGCCGTACCCGAGCTGACGCGTGAGGCCTCCCAGTTCGGCGACGGCTCTCGCCAACTGCGAATCTTCCATCGAGCTGGATGTGTCGATCAGAAACCCCGGCCGCGGCCGCGGCTGGTAGAAGCTGGACATGAGGAACTCGCCGTAGCAGGCCTGCCGGCGATGCGGCCGCCGATAGGTACGGTCATAGCGGCCGAGCGTACTGTCGCGCAAAGCTCTGCGCACGGCGTGACGGATGGTCGCCATGTAGTCGATTTTTGGGGTCAGTGCCGCACGCGCCCAGCGGCGCCAGGCCAATGAGACGTCGCGAGAATAGGGCGACATGTCGTCGATGCGGCGCGCAACCTCTCGCCGCACGAGTTCGGCCTTGAGCCTGTCTACACCGGGAATTCCGTTGTCACTTCCATCATCAGCCGGCAGCTCCCAGAATCGCCGCTCGCCGTGTGCGCCCGACCCGCAATCGGGAGATGACTGCGGGTCGTCTCCAGAGGTTCGCGGCGGCGTCGGCAGCCGCCTGTAGTAGATCTCGGCGCTGTTCCCACTCGGCAGTCCATAGTTCCGGGGCAACGGCGGATCGCCGGGCAGCGGCAGTCCCTCTTCGTGGAGATCGTCGTTGATTTCGCAGTCGCCGGCCGTATTCCAGCGGCGATGATCCGTGATGCCCGCAGACTTCTTGCGCCCTTCGTGGTCGCGGAGCAGATGACTCACTTCATGGATGAGCAGCGTCGCATTCTCCTCGACGGTGTGCGTCGCCAGCCACGCATCGTTGTAGTACAAGCGCCATTGTGAATCGACGGCCATACTGCCGATCAGATCGCTCTCGACAGGAACGAGGCTGAAGAGGGCTGGCGCGAAATAGCTGCGCTGGTGCGCTGCCCGTACGCGAGCGGCCTGCAGCGCCTGCGAATAGCCGTCCGCCTTTCGATTCGAGCGGCGAATCAGGTTGGCGAGGCTGAATCTCACGTCATTCCCTCGGCACGAGCTTCGCTATTTGCATCAACTCGTAAAACGGACGGCACTCCTCGGGCAGCCGCGTACGGCCCTCGGGACGGTTGGCTTTGTCGCAGAGTGTGCGCGCGGCTGCCGCAGGAATATCGGCGTTCTTCCGGCCGGCGACGCCCAGCGCGATCATCGCCGCTTCCCATCGCTGTGGCGTGTTGTTGTTGAGAACGGCACCAGCGAGCGAATAACAAATGGCGTAGGCGCGATCGACACGGTCGGGCAGCACGAAGCGCCGGGGATCTTTGAGAATGTCCTCAGGATCCGGCAGGTTCAAGGTCTCGCGGTACTCGAGGAACGGCAATGCCTGATCGCCGACGAGACCGGCAAGCGCCGGACCTTGGAGCAGACGATTGCCGGGAGACACGGCTTCGATGGCGGCAAGCAGTCGTGACGCGAGATACCACGTGCGGCCGGATGCCCATGGACCACTCCGCCGAGCCGGATCGTCGGGCGGTGCCATCCACGCATCACGCCCCGCGGCCTTTACATACGCCGCAATGGTCGCCCGCTGTTGATGATGGTATTTCTCGAGATAGTCGGTCGGCAGGAGCGGCAGATCGCTCGGTGCTGGAAAGTTGCTCACCATCATGTCGCACCACGTTTGATGGTCCATCGGAAACTCGCCGTGCCACAGGCGGTTCGCCATCGGCGGTTGAATCTCCTGTCCGCCGGCGGCCCATTCGACCGCGTTGCTCGCGCACAGATAGACGACGCCGCCTTTCCCGGGCTCGTAATTCGGCAGCGTGAGCTCACCGCACACGTTCTCCGTCAGCAAACGCAACATTGCCGCCTGCGTCGTCGGTGGCACGGTCGTCAGCTCGTCCAGAAAGACCACCACCATGTAGCCGTCCTCGGCCAGACGCTGCGCGTCGCGCGCCCAGGCCATGGGCAGCAGCCGGACGCCGTCCGGCGTCGAGACCGGAAAGCCGCCGAAGTCCTGTGGTTCTCGAATCGATCCGATCAGGATGAAGACCTTGCATTTGAGTCCGGCGCGGCCGAATCCCGTCTCGAGACTCTTGGTGAACTCGGTCTTGCCGACGCCGGGGAACCCGGTCATGTGCATCGGGATGCGCGCCTGCAAGCCGATCGCGATCAATTGGACGAAGTGCCTGAATTCCATGTCTCCGTTAGACACCCGTTTTGCCGTCGCAGCGCGAGAGCTCGCGGCGCGCGTCGCGCAGGATCGCGCGTACCTTGTTCGATTCGCGCACCAGTCCAACCTTCACGAACGGCTTGAGCTCCGGCGGCGCCGACGCGAGGGTCGCCGCGGCTTCCAGCCGCGGCACCGCGCCGAACTTCAGCGCCGGGTCGTGATCGAATCGCTCGCCGCGCGCGTAGTTGAGCGGCACGAGGTGTCTCGCGATCCGTCGAAGCACGCCGTTCAGTCGCCGGCGCTCGGTCGCGTTGTCCGGCGCCTTCGCGAGCTGCAGCTCCGCCTGCGTCTGCCATGCGCGCAGGTCGTCGCCGAGCCGGGACAGCGATTCGAGAATCGGTGCGAATTCGACTTCTCCCCCGGCAGCCCGCTGGTAATGCTCGACCGTGGCGCGGATCTCTTCGAGCGTCGCGGTGTAGTCGAACGGATGCAGCGGCGCGTTCACGATGCGAACGATCGTGGTCAGATACACGGCGAGATCGCGGCGCAGGATGTCCAGGTCCGCGACCGGCATGAGGTCGTCCGGCGTGTGCCATGCCGTGTTGCCGCCGCAGCCCCCGACCGCGTAGTAGCCAAGGCGTTTACGCTCGTCGATGGGAATATTCGAGAGCAGCATGTACAAACCGGTCGGGCCGATCTGATTGAACGAGTAATCGCCGGCGCGCAGCGGGCGGACGCGCTCGGACGGCACGTCGAGCGCATCGCGAATCGAGCTCCGGCACAACGCATCCGCCTCCACCATCCACATCACTTCCTCGTAGGCGGTGGCGCCGGCACAACCGGGCGAATCGATATCGAGCTGCGCGATGCAGTATTCATCGAGCTCGTCGGCGTACGTGTCCGCGTACCACGTCGATCCTGCATAGCGGCCGGTCGAGTGCCCGGGCCACCACGCAATTCGTACGCTGCGCTTCAAGCTGTCGCGGAGTTTCCAGAGGACGCGCGCCAACTCGAGGAGCGCCGCGTCGCCGGTGGCATTGTCGCCGATGCCCTCGTACCACGAATCGTAGTGACCATGCACCAGGAGGAACTCGTCGGGATCCTCCTGCCCGCGGACCTCGACGACTGGAAGCAGGCAGCGCATCCAGCCCTCGCGAAGCCACGTCTGCACCCTGGCGCGGACCGTTCCGCGCTGCACCTCCGCGACGAACGACTCCCCGTCTGGATGATTGATGCAGACCACCGGCGTCGCCGGCTTGCGTGCGAGCGACTCGATCGTCGGCGCGCCCCAGATCGGCGTGCAGATGCCTTCGTGAATGCGCTCGCCGGGATGGATGTAGATCTGCGCGATCGCACCACGACGCTCGAACGCCTGCACGGTGCCGGGCATCGAGAATCCTTCAGTGAGAACGATCCGGCCCGTGACCGGATCTGCCGTGTGTGCGCTGCCCCGCGCCGAATCGGGCGTGTCGAAGAGAGACGAGGTGCCCGCGGCGTATCGCGACGGCACGTAGCACACCTCGCCTTCGACGGCGTCGTCTTTCGTCGATCGCGCCATCGCCGGCGGCCGCGCACGTACCGACTTCGCCCCGGCGGACCCGACGATGGTGAGCAGCGCGCGTTCAGGGACGCTGATGTACAGATCCGGCGCGTGGAGCGTCACCGGGATGCCGAAGGCCTGCAGCCGCGCGACGATGTATCGTGCCGCGGCTTCTTCGTCGGGAGTACCCGACTCGCGGACCAGCGTCGCGAACCGGTCCAGCAGCGCGCGCGGTTCGTCGAGCGCGATTGCGGCCCGGGCGGAGGCTTCCAGCGCTTCGTCTTTGAACACGTCGAACGTGATGGCCACTGGTCTCTCCTCACTGATCGAAAAAGATCCGAAGGTTTTCAGCGGGCGTGGGCGGCGTCGCGCGGCTGACCAGGATGAACGTCAACGTGCTCAGCACGACACCCACTTCGACGGCGTCGATTCCGTGTGCGGCAAAACTGCGCTGGAAGGTGAACGTCCAGGCCAGGCACCCGCAGAAGCCCGCGACCATGCTCCAGATCGCGCCCTCCTTCGTGCCGCGGCGCCAGTTCAACCCGAGCACCACCGGAACGAAAAAGAAACTGGCGATGAATTTTGCCTGCTCGACGACGATCGTCTGCACGTCCGCCAGCTTGCGCGACGCAAACCAGAACGGAATGACGCCGAGCACGACGATGGCGGCGCGGTTGATCCAGATCAGCCGGCGCTCGGAGGCGCGCGGGTTGACGAGCTGTTTGTAGAGATCGTGCGCGAACGCGCCACCGGTGACGAGCAGAATCGAGTTCACCGTCGACATGATGGCGGACATCATCGCGATCAGAAACAGCGATCCGAGGAGCGGCGACATGACGGTCGACGCCAGGATGCTGGACGCCTGGTCCGGCGAAGCGAGGAACGGAAACAGTCCGCGCATGCCGATGCCGAGGATCATCACGGTCGAGCCGATCAGCGCCTGCGCCACGAGCGAAATCCCGATCGCGTAGCGCACGGTCGCAACGTCGCGCATTGAATAGTACCGCGTCATCTCGTACGGCGCCGCCGCGATCGACAATCCGAAGGCCATGCCGAAGGCGACGAGCTCCTTCCACGAGAACCACCAGCCGGTGACGCGCGGCTCGATCGATCCGACGTATTCGCCGAGCGCCACGATGCCGCCGGTGTGTGAGACGACGACCGGCACCGCCAGCAGGAGAGCCACCACCATGATCAAGGTCTGCACGAAGTCGATGTACGAGCTGGAACGGACGCCGCCGAGGACGGTATAGAAACCGGTGCTGGCCAGCAGGGCGCTCATCGCGACCAGCGGCGCGACACCGAACATGGCCGACGCGATCTCGCCGATCGCCTGGAACTGCGCCGTCAAATAGATCGTGTAGGTGACGATGATCAACGCCGCTGCCAGTGTGCGCGCACCTTCGCTCGCGAAGCGCTTGCCAACGTAGTCCGCGACCGTCAACGCGCCGAACCGCCGCAGCTTCGGCGCGACGAAGATGGCCGACACCCCCCATCCGGTCCAGACGCCGAACCAGATCCAGATCCAGCTCACACCCGTGAGATAGTGCCGGCCGAGCGTGCCGACGAACGTGCCCGCGCTGATCTGTGTGGCCGCGAGCACCGCCCCGCCGACCCATGGACCGATCGTTCGTCCGGCGACGAGGAAGTCTTCCTCGGTTTCGGTGTGGAAGGCGCCCCAGATCGCGACGCCAAGAACGATGGCGAAATAGACGACGGCGACGAGGAGTTGAATGTCGCCGGTGGTCATCGCGCGTCGCGTCGCCGGTCGCGTGCGACCGCGCTGAAGGCCCAGAGGAAATAGACGCCGAGCCAGACCGCCGCCGCGATGAAGAACCCGTAGAAGTTCAGTCCGAACCCCATTTATCGCCGTGCGCGCCACGTCCAGAGGGCCGTTGCGACTGCGAACACCGCCATCGCCACGGCGTCCATCATCGCGTCGATTCCCCAGCCGCGCGCTTCGCCTTCTCGCGTGTACGGAACACGCACCACGGCGGGGAGGTGACCGAGTGTCACCGCGCCATGAGCAGCCGTCCATGTGAACGCTGGCATCGACGTGCCTGGCGTCGTCGCCGCCGGCAGATCGACCTCGAGGTGGACCGATCTGGATCGGCCATCGGTCGGCACGGCGGGCAACCAGATCGGGCACCGATCCGCTCGACCCGGCGGCTGCACCGCGCGATAACGGAACTCGTACGACCCTGCATCGGGCCGCAGCACGAGCAATTGGCTGCGACCGATCGCTCTGACATCACCGACCTGCCGTGCGCCGCGGATGGCCGCAAGCTCGATGCGACTGCCCTCGAACGATTCGATCCGATGGTCGATATCGGAGCCACCTTCGATGGCCAACGCGATCGTCACGTCGCACGACGTCGGCGAGGTGATGGTGATCTTGAGATCCGCGGAGCGCAGGACGGGGGCGGCACAAAGTGTCGACGCCGCCGCCAGCACGCACGCCGCGATCGATGCGCTTCTTCGAACCAACTTTCAGGGCCGCCGATCTACTTGAGCACGCCGCCGACCGTGGTCCGGCCGGTGCCGCTGCAGCCGTCCTCGCCGTAGCGGACGAACTTCTGGAGGCGCTTTCCGGTGTCGACTTCGGCGGTGTAGATGTTCCCGTGCGAATCGAGGCTGACCTGGTGCAGCCAGTGGAACTCGCCGCTCTCGCGTCCGCTGCGTCCGAGCCGCCCGAGTTCTTCCAGCGTGTCGCGCTTCAGCACGTAGATCGTCATGTTGGAGTTGTCGCCGACGTAGAGGCAGGACTGTTTGGCGTCGGTCGAGAAGTTCATCGACACTGCCGATCCCGGCAAGCCGTTGGTGTGGACCGAGACGAACTGCTCCTTCACGAAGCCGCACTTGCCCGTCTCGCCGGCGGGATTGCTGCACGCCTTGCCGAGGTTCGGATCGCGTCCGTTGAAGACTTGCACGCGGTTGTTGCCGCGATCGCAGACGTAGAGCAGGCCGTCCTTGGCGATCTTCACGCAGTGCACGGGCGTACGGAAGAACGCCGGCTTCATGTTGTTTTTGGTGAGGTCGTTCATCCAGATGCCGGCGGCGGCCGCCGCCTTGTCGTCGATCGGGTTGCTGCCGTAGGCGCCGAAGTGGCCGATGTATTTCCCGGTGGCGGCGTCGACGATGACGACGCGGCGATTGCCGTAGCCGTCTGACACGTACATCCGGTTCGTCGTCGGATCGACGGTGATGTCGGCCGGCAGATAGAACAGCGGCGTGCCGTTCTTGCCGCCGTCCTTGTTGTTGCTGTCGGGCCCTTTGGCGCCGTGGCCGCCGATCATCATCACGAACTTCCCGTCCTTGGTGAATTTCAGGATCATGCCGTCGGCGCCGTTGTTCGACGCCCAGGCCGAGCCGTTCGGATTCGCATTACTGCTGTTGCCGCCAACATAGACGAAGCCGTTATGGTCGACGAAGATGCCGTGCTCGGTCGCCGGCCAGACGCAGCCGTCTTCCATCCGGCACTTCCCGGGATCGGCCGGGCCGCCCCAGGCGCGCAGCAACTTGCCCGCCGCGTCGAACTCCATCACCGACGGCGCGGGGACGCAGCAGTCGCCGAGGACGCCGTACGGCCGCGGGAAGCCCATCACGTCGACCGGCTTGCCGTCCTTGTCCTTGTGCGTCGCCTCGGTCAGCGCGGCCTCATCGTTGGTCAGCGTCCGCGGCCGCTGGTAGATCCAGATGTGATCGTCGGGCGCGACGTAGAGGCCGCCCACTTGTCCGATGATCCAGTTGTTCGGCAGCTTCTGCGGCCACCCGGCGTCGGCGATGAAGCCCGGCGTCTTCGCCGTCGGCGGCACGCCGTAGACGCCGGTGCGCTCGGCGAGCCGTTCGAGAATGCCGGTCGCGGCGAGCGAGGCGCGATCGGGCTTCGGTGTCTGCGCCTGACCCGGCGTGACGACACACACGCCGATCAGGGCGGCAAGAAGAGCAAGCAGTTTCGGTCTCATGTCATCCCCCCGCGAAGCATCGACTCGGTTGTCGCGCGATCGACAACAGACGGAATCGGAGCGCCTATTCTATCGACGCGGCGGGCGGCGTGGGGTGCGATCTCGACTCAGAGACGTACCAAATCGCCGATCCGAATGGCGCGCTTTTCTTCGATGCTCTTCCGGGCGGCGATGCCGATTAGACAGGACATGGCGCCGGCACGTGAGTCGGGGATGCGCATGTACTCAGGCACGTCGACGTTGTGGAACATCAGATCGCGCAGCCGATCGTCGCCGCCCCAATGCTCTCCCTGCCCCTTCGGCACCTCGATGATGCGCCGCTCTCCGAACGACGTCGTCAGATGGATGTCCGCCTCCTCCTCCGCCTTCCAGGGCTGTGCCTGATAGTCGCGGATTTCGAGCCGGCCGCGCTGGCCGTTGAACGCCACGCGGAAGCCCTCGAAGGGCATGAAGGCATTGAGCGAGTACGTCATCGTGACGTCGTTGGAATATTTCACCAGCGCCGTCATCGTGTCGTAGATGTCGATGTCTTCGCGGAACACGCAGCCGTCGCGGTAATACCCGTCGGCGTCCTCGCAGGCCGCATAGAGCTTCATCCGCGTCGCGTCGCGAGTCATGTCGTAGAAGAACTTGCAGCGCGAGGTATGCGGACAGCCGCGACAGTGCGCCGAGCGGAACTCTCCGTTCCGCCCGTAGAAGCGGAGTGCGCCGTCGGCCACCACTGACACCGGATCGGCGCCGAGCCACCAGTTCATGAGATCGAAGTGGTGAGTCGCCTTGTGCACCCAGAGGCTGCCGCTGCGCGACTTGAGACGGTGCCAGCGCCGGAAGTAGTCGGCGCCGTGCGACACGTCGAGATACCAGCTGAAATCGACGGAAATCACCCGGCCGATCTCGCCGCTGAGCAGCAGTTCCTTGATCTTCTGGTGCTTCGGCGGATAGCGCGCGTTGAACGTCACCACGATCTTCCGATGGTTCCGCTTCTCCGCGTCCAGGACCGCCTGGCACTGCGTCTCGTCGATCACCATCGGCTTCTCGGTGATGACGTCGATCCCGCGATCCAACGCGTTCACGATGTAGCCGCTGTGGAAGGCGTCGACCGTCGTGACGATGACCACATCGGGCTTGACGCGATCGCACATGTCGTCGAAGTTCGTGAACGTGGGACAGTCGATGCCCATGATCGCCTTGGCCGCGAGGACACGCTTCGGATTGATGTCGCAGAGGCCTGCGAACTCGACGACATCACCGTAGCGCTTGACGAGATCGCCGCCCCACATGAAGCAGGCGCGCTCTCCCGTTCCAACCAGCGCGTAGCGGCGCCGGACGGCGCCCAAGGCAGCCGTCGATGCGCCGAGCGCGATGAGCGGCGTGGCCGCGATCTGTCCCGCCTTTTTCACGAACTCGCGACGCGTAATCGACTCTTCGAACATGACCCACCCCATTTAGGACCCGCCGCGTTTTTTCACTTCCTGCAGGATCTGTTCAGGCGTCAGCTTGTCGGCGCGTGTGACCTGACCGTCGATGGCGAACCGCTCGCCGGCGTTGTGCACGAGGAGACTGCCCCGCGCCATCGCCGCCGCCGTGCGCAGATCGCCGGCGCGGCGAATGCCGGGGATAAACAGGCGATCGAGGAAGGCGGCGTCGCTGGAGAGATCGAACCGCCCGACGTCCAGAATCGCGCGCGTCACCGGCACAACGGCGGCAGCGAGCAGAGCCGCGAGGCCCGCATCGCCGTCGGCGACCAGAATCGCATTCGACTCGTTCGACAGCGCCGCCACCAGATCGGCGACGCGCTGGCTCGCGGGCGTGCGGTTGTAGGTCTCGAATTGCGAGATCTCCGCCGCCGCTTTCTCGTCGAACGGCGTGAACGCGACGCGATGCACGGCGAGCCCTGCGCGCGCCACCGCCTTCTCGACGGCCGCGTCCGACGTCGCCAGGACGATGACGGGCTTCGACGACGTGGACGCCTTCGCCGTCTGCTGCCGCTCGAAAGCGAGCGCGTGCAGCAAGGCGCGACGCGCTGAGTCGGCGTTCGCAGCGGTGAGCTGGCGCCTGGCCGCCGAAATCCAGTTCTCCGTCAGCTGCTCGGTGCTCACCACACCATCGGGACGAGGCCGGTTCGCGAACACCATCAGCTCCGGCAGCGGATCGGGACGGAACTCCTCCTCCTTCACCCGCACATCGGCCGGCGCGCCGTTGAGCCATCGCGCCATCCACGCGTACATCGCTTCGCGGCTCTCGCGGTTGTAGTTGTGCGGCGCGTCGACCCTGACGGCGTGCACGTGGTCCCGTGCGCCGAAGAGATCGTAGAACCGCTGCATTTCCGGATACTCGAGCTCCATCGTCTCGTTGGTCCAGTCACCCGTGGCGGAAATCATCAGCAGCGGACGTGGCGCGAACAGCGCCGCGAGCTCGACGTTGTCGGTATCGAGCCGGAGACCCGGGATGTTCTCGCACAGACAGCCGCCCTGCATGTGCAGTGAGATCATGTTGACCGGCGCGGCCGCTTTGATCCGATCGTCGACGGCCGACAGCAGGAACGTCTGAGTCCCGCCGCCGGAGGCGCCGGTCGCGCCGATGCGATCGCGCGCGACCATCGGCAGCGACTCGAGAAAATCGACGGACCGGATGGCATTCCAGAGTTGCAGGCCTGCGAGGCTCAGGCCCCACAGATTCTCCCGTCTGCCGCCAAACTCGCGATCGTGAAACGTGTGACCCGGCGTGTGCGGGTACCATCGGCTGTCGTTGTAACCGATCATGTCGTACGTGAAGACGACGAAGCCCTGGCGTGCGAGATTGATGGCGCGGGCGGGGACGGAAACCAAGGCGCTGTTCTCGAACCGGCCGTAATCCCAGTGGCCATGCGGCGACACGATCGCGGGGAACGGTCCGTCTCCGACGGGCTTGTAGAGATTCCCGGTGACGAGAAACCCCGGCAGACTTTCGAAGTACGCCTTGGAGACCGTGTAGTGATCGTGCTTGCGCTCGCCGAACACGACCGGATTCAGCGGCGTGCGCTCCGGCATCGGGAGGAGACCTGCCGATGCGAGGATGTGCTCGCGGAGCCACGCGGCGCGCGACCGCCATTCCTCCAGCGACTTGGGATGCCGGACGACGAAGCGATCGTTCAGCGTGCGATAGCGGGAGGTTCGCGCAGCGGGATCCTGCGGCCGCGGGTCAGCTGACGTGGCGTCGAGCGACAGCGCGAACAGACATCCGACGACGAGCACCCATAATCCGCGCATCGGTCACCTCGCAGCGCGCGGAAGATATCACGAAGGCGATCGGCCGCGGCTACTTCGAGATGGCCGAGCTCGACCATAACTGAGGCGGGAAATGAAATTGGCCTAATGGCAGTTGCGAGCGGCAGTTCTTGGTACCAACATGGTCCGCGGAATGATCGCGCGACCAAACGGCCCGCACGCGCGATCCGGGTTCGTTTGATGGCGCGTCATCTGCGGGTCGCCGCCCTCGCGCTCCGACGACCCGCGTGCGCGCGCCTGCTCCTCCTGCCAATCGTGTTGGAGCTTCTCGATCCGCGCGCGCAGTTCTTCGCCTGAACCTCCTCGCCTGCGCTCCTTGCCGTCCCACTCGGGCGTCACGGTCGTACAGCCGTTCAAAGATCGCGCCGCGGAGCCACTGCTGGCGGCGCTCGAATCACGCGTAACCGAGGACCCGTCACAAGCACGTGAGCACGCAAAAACGCGCTTGCGCGTAGCTTTT
>DAIUKO010000100.1:16902-21177 GCA_036848175.1 Vicinamibacterales bacterium
GTGTAACCGTATCGACACCGTTTCCACGAGAGAAAGCCCGGAGCGGCGACTAAGATCAGCCGACTCCGCATGAATACAGCGCTGCGCGCGTCTGAGCCCCAGCCACCTCAGACCGTGACGACCTTGGCACGCCTCCGGCCCACACATGTGCGCTGGATGCCCATCCTTGCGATGGTCGCGGTCGGCACGATGATCAACTATCTCGATCGGACGGTGCTCGGGATTGCCGCGCCATTCCTGACGCGGGATCTCGGTCTCACCGCCGCGCAAATGGGTCTCGTGTTCTCCGCGTTCTCGTGGAGTTATGCGCTGCTGCAGATTCCCGGCGGCATCTTCCTCGATCGATTCGGGACCCGCGTCACCTATTGCGTCGCGCTGGTCTTCTGGTCGCTCTTCACGGCGCTGATGGCGGCGGTGCGCTCGCTGAATGGACTTCTGATCACGCGCATCGGCGTCGGCGTCTTCGAGGCGCCGTGCTTTCCCGCGAACAGCCGGATTCTCGCGACGTGGTTTCCTCAGAGCGAACGTGCGCGCGCGAATGCGATCTATTCCGTCGGCCAGTACGCGGGCCTCGGCTTCCTGAGCGTGCCGCTCTTCTGGTTCACGCAGCAGTTCGGCTGGCGCGGCCTGTTCGTGGCGGTCGGCGGCTTCGGCATGCTCTTCGGCCTCGTGTGGTGGCTGGTCTATAGAAACCCGAGCGACAGCACGAGTGCGAACAGCGCAGAACTGCAGCACATCGAAGCTGGAGGCGGCGGCGAGTACAAGGGCGAGCCGTTGAGATTCCGGTGGGGCCACATCCGCCTGCTGCTGCGCCGCCGCCAAATCCTCGGCGCCTCGATCGGGCAGTTCGGCGGTAACTCGACGCAGGTCTTCTTCGTCACCTGGTTTCCGACCTATCTCGTGACGGCGCGCGGCATGACGTTCATCCAGGCCGGCTTCATGACTTCGCTTCCCTACATCGGCGCGTCGATCGGCGTGCTCGTCGGGGGCCTCGTCTCGGACACGATCCTGAGACGAACGGGGTCGCCGAACCTGGCCCGGAAGCTGCCGATCGTCAGCGGGATGCTGCTCGCGTCGACCATCGTCGCGGCGAATTACGTGCCGGCCGGGAACAACGCCGCCGTGATTCTGATCATGTCGATCGCCTTCTTCGGGCAAGGCATGACGAACCTTGGATGGACCGTCATCTCCGATGTCGCGCCGAAGAAACTGATCGGCCTGACCAGCGGGATCTTCAACTTCAGCGCGAACCTTGCCGGCATCGTGACGCCGGTGGTCATCGGGGTCGCATTCCAACTATCGGGATCGTTCGTCGGGCCGCTGCTCTATATCGGAATCGTCGCGCTCATCGGCGCCTTCGCCTACAGCGTCGTCGTCGGCGACATCCATCGTCTGGCCGTGGAAGCGGACTGATCTACCGGCGGCGCGGTGTCGAATCGCCCTCGACGAGGCGGAGCGCCCAGCGAATGGCGTTGAAGTACATCTTTTGTATCGGCGCTGAATCCCACAAGACACGCTCGTGTCCGAGCGTCGAGTAAAAGACGCGGCCCGCGCCGTACGTTTTTGCCCACGCCACCGGGAAGTCTCCGTCCGTCCGATGCACGAGCGGCTGTTTCAGATCCACTGTCGCGGCGTCGAGACGGGCGAGGACGCGCACTTTGTCGCGTGAGAATTCCTTCAGCTGATAGTGCTCGTCGCGCACGACGAGAGGCGACGGGAAATCCTTCATCGCCGGGAACTGCGGATCCTCGACGACGACCGTCGCGTCGGTGATGCCCCATGGATGCTCGTCGAAGCGTCCGCCGAGCATCTCGCCGAACTCCGGCCAGGAGAAGAATCCGGTCGCACCGGAATGCGCGGCGACAAACCCTTTCCCATCGTCGCGGACGAACGACAGCAGGTCGGCGCGCTGGTCCGGGGTCAGATCGATCTCGCGAACGCCGAAGAAGAAGATGGCGTCGAAGTCGTTGAGGTTGTGCGCGAGGAATTGCTCGCCGGTGGCAATCCCAGTGCCCGTCGTGAAGGTAATCGGTCGTTTCGTGATCGGCTGCGAATCGGTGCGGATGAACGTGTCGTACGCGCCGGACTCGTATCCGAGACGCTCGATGGTCGCGAGCGCGTGCGAGATGACGTCGTGCTGATAACCGTTTCGAACGTCCGCCCACGCGAGCAGCTGCTTGCGGGGTCCGCGGATCTCCTGGGAACGCAGAGCGGATCCAGCCAGGAGCACCGCTGCGACAAGGGTGATGCCGATCCTCGCCAGCCACACGGGCATCGACTCCTAGGGGAACCCTCGTGGCAATGCAAACGCAAAAATCTTCGAGCCCGGCGCGGCGCCGAGGAAACTGCCGCCGCCGGCTGCGACGACGACGTACTGGCGGCGGTCTTTGCCCATGAAGGTCATCGGCACGCTGTGGGCGCATGCGTCGAGCTGCGTCTCCCACAGCTGCTTGCCGGTTCGCGATTCGAACGCTCTGAATCGGCAGTCGATCGTCGCGCCGATGAACAGGAGACCGCTGGCGGTCGCGATGCTGCCGCCGATGTTCGGCGTACCGGTGTTTCCAAATCCCTTGTCCTTCAAGGAATCGAACACCCCGATCGGAACTCTCCACGCGATCTCGCCGCGGTTGACGTCGACGGCGACGAGCTCGCCGAACGGCGGCGCCGAGCAGGGGATTCTGTTTTCGGGATTCCAGAAACGGCCGACGGCGCCGCCCCACGGCGATCGCCGGATCCACGTCGTCGCGCTGCTGCCGCGTGGAGTCCCCTGGACCATCTTCGCGACCTGTCCGAGGTTCATCACGCTCGTGAAGACCAGGCCCTGCGTCGGATCGTAAGAGAGACCATTCCAGTTGCCGCCGCCGAGCGTGCTCGGGAACGTCACCATCGTGCCTTCGACGCCGGGCGGCGTGTACGGCCCTTTCGTGTACATCTGATTCGCCGCCCACAGCTCCTTGCAGTAGGCGGCGTGCTCAGGCGTCAGCGTGTAGAAATCCTTCTCCGGATCGAACGTGTTGCGGGCCAGCGGGGCGGGTTTGATCGGAAACGGCTGCGTCGGCCAGCTCGCCTCACCAGGGACGGTGCTCTGCGGGACGGGACGCTCTTCCATGCCGAAGATCGGCTCTCCCGTGACGCGATCGAAGATGAACAGCAGCCCCATCTTCGTGATCTCGGCGACGGCGGGGATGGTGCGTCCGTTTCGCTTCACGTCGATGAGCGTCGGCGCCGACGGCAGGTCGTAATCCCACAGATCGTGATGGACGAGTTGCTGATGCCATTTCAGCTTCCCGGTCGCGGCATCGAGCGCGACGAGCGAATTGCCATACAGGTTCGCGCCTTTCCGATCGCCTCCGTAGTAGTCCGAGGTCGGCGATCCGATGGGCGCGAAGACGAGACCGCGCTCGACGTCGATGGTGAAGAACGACCAGACGTTCGTCCCCGATCGATTCTTCCAGCTCTCCCCTTCCCACGTCTCGGCGCCCGGCTCTCCCGCGCGCGGCACCGTGTGGAACGACCACAACAGCTTTCCGGTGCGCGCATCCCATCCACGAATGTCGCCGTACAAACCGGAGCTCGGCGCCTGCTCTCCGTTGTTGCCGCCAGTAATAATGATGTTCTTGTAGATCGACGGCGGCGACGCGAGCGTGAACCCGCCGTCCACGTCGCCGCGGACGCTCGCCTTCAGATCGACCGAGCCGCCGTCGCCGAATCCGTCAACAGGTTTTCCGCGCTCGACGTCGAGCGCCAGCAGTCGATCGCCGGCGCCCATGAACAAACGCGGTGAGGAGTCGCGATCGCCGGACCAGTAGGCGACGCCGCGGCGGCTGACGTTCGCGGCGGCCGTGTATCGCCAGACGACTTTGGCGGTCTCAGGTTCGAGCGCGATGACGTCCTTGCCGGCAGAGACATACATCATCCCGCTGACGACGAGCGGCGTGACCTCGATGCCCGTCGCACCGGTGTCGAACGTCCACGCCGCGTGCAGCTTCGCGACGTTGGCGGGCGTGATCTGCTTCAGCGGCGAAAACCGCTGCCCACCGGCGTCGCGATCGTGCATCGGCCAGTCGTTGACGTCATCGACGCCGGCGGCAAACGCCGCGGCGCTCGCGACGGCGACCAGGAGCGCTCGGATCGTGCTCATTCGGACCGCTGACACAGCTTCAACATCGACACGAAACCACGAAACCGCAACACCGCCAGGCCACGAAACCACGAAACCGCGAAACCACGAAACCGCGAAACCGCGAAACCGCGAAACACAGTAAGTAAGGACCA
>DAIUKO010000101.1:0-21135 GCA_036848175.1 Vicinamibacterales bacterium
TCGATCGGCACCAAGTGCCAGCGACGTTCTTCATTCCCGCGATGGGCGTCATGCTGCACCCGGAGATGGTGCCGGCGATCGTCGCGCGACACCGCCACGAGATCGGCGTCCACGGATGGATCCACGAATTCTGGCCGGGTATTGGAGACGCGGCGAAGGAGCAGCGGTTGCTCGCCCAATCGATCGCGTATCTGACGAACGCGTCCGGGAAGCGTCCGGTAGGGGTCCGCGCGCCAAGCTCCGGGTTCAGTCCGCAGACGTTCGATCTGATCCGCAAGGCCGGGTTCCTGTACGACAGCAGTCTGCTCGCCGCAGACGAACCGTACGAGATCGTCTCGAACGGGCAGCCGAGCGGCGTGATCGAGCTCCCGATCAGCGAGGTCGATAACGACTACGTGTATTACGGCGAAACTGCGAACGGCTCGCTTCCGTCGCCCGATGCGGTGTTCGAGATCTACAAGGCCGAATTCGATCTCGCCTTTCAGGAACGGACGATGTTCATCCTCACGCAGCATCCGCATGTCGGCGGACGGCGGTCGCGCATCGTGCAACTCGATCGGCTGATCACCTACATCAAGTCGAAGCGCGAGGTGTGGTTTGCGACCATGGAGCAGGTGGCAAATTACGTGAAACAGACGGGCTCGTGAGAATCCGCGTGTCTGCGATAGCCAACTGGCCGGTCATCGTCGTCGCCGTTGTTTGCGCCGGCTGCGCGGGCATCACGTCGCCCTCGACACCGCAGCAAACGGTCGAGGTCCTCGACTATCTCGTCGGTGATGCAGCACTCTGGCCTCGGATCGGGAATCACTATTCGAATCAGATCGTCGATATGGCCCGGCGCGAGGTGTGCTGGGTGAAGTACGCAAACCCGCAGCGGTTCGAGTGCTGGCGATGGGACGACGCGTTCGTGTATCACGCTGTGGACAATGCCGTCGACGGCGACACCGGGGAGTCGTACACCTTTACTGACGGCCGGTGGCTTCCACGCCGTTTCTCCGGCATGTGGTCCCTCAACGTTGCCACCAACTCCATCATCTGGTTCAATCCGCGGTGCCGCTTCGACGCGCAGAAGTCACACGGATTCCCATACCGTCAACGTGCCTGGCTCGAAGCGAATCGAGATGCCGGAGGCGATCTCGGCGTCCGCGACACGCTCGTCCTCGAATACGCGCCGTACGATCCGGCCAGCGGACGTTCGAATCCCGAACTCTTCTACTTTGCGCGCGGCGCCGGTTGGTACGAGTGGAAGCGCGAAAACGCGGACTTGGTGTTCAACCGCCGCGGCGGGCCGGTTGTGGACATGAACCGCGCCGTCTGGTGTGCAAGCACGCCATGATCAACGAACGTGACTCGCGCCAACGCGAGTAGGGATCGTCGCGCGGCGTCGACGCTCGACTGCCTCGAACGCGTCCGCGAGCGCCGATTCGAACCGCTCGGTCACTGACTGACGATGGCTTTGCGTGTGAAGCTTGAGGTAATCGCGCCCAAGGCGAACCTGTTCGGGCGAGCGCCACGCCCGCGCACGCCGCCGCAAGTGCCAGCGGTACGCGACGCGGCAGATCGCTTCAGCGGGCAGCGCGGGAAGCTGCAGCGCCCATTCGATCGCGCGCTTGACGCGGGTGAGGGCGCGAGACTCGACGAGTACGGGCGCAACGGCGTCGGCCGGCCGGAAATTGGGATAGTGCTGCACCACGAACGGGTTCGCCGCAACGAACGGCTCCAGGAGATCGCCTCCGATCAGGGGCTTGAGATGAATCGTCTGGTTCGCCGTGAACAGATCCTGCTGGTCGAGCATCAGATGCGAATCGGCGATGACGAAGTTCGCGCACGTGATATCGCGCCGGCCCAGCAGCTTCGCGATGACGAGAACGGCGACCGTGACGCTCCAGACGTGGCGGCCGCGTGTGATGATGAATAGATCGAGGTCGCCGGCCTCATCGAGATTCATGTGGGCGATGCTGCCCGACAACGCAATCATGCGCGTATAGGGCACGACCGAGAACGCGGTGAGAAGGCGCCGGTGACGGTCGAGGAACGCGCGGCTCAAAGCCTCGCGCCGCCGGCGCTCGCTCACGAGATCGCGCCGGCCGACGGGGAAAAAGAAGCCGTCACGGTGCTCGACGACGAGCGGCAGCGTTTCGCTCGATTGGTAGACCGCGAGAATCTCTGCAGCGCTGGCACGGGACTCGAGCAGCGTCTGGTGGAGCTGTTCGAGCGTCAGCGGGTAGTCGAAGAGCGAAGCGTAGATCACGCTTCGCGCGATGGCCCGCTCATCCGGTGTGAGCATCATGCGCCTACCGCACCGGCCGCGACCATCGCGCTCGTCCGTCGCAGCGCCGCGACTTGCAGTCCGACGACGCAGGCCGCGGTCAGGAACACTTCCGTGCCGAGCGTAGCCCACGCGGCACCGTCGATGGACAGCGCCGGAACGAGCTGCGTGTTGAGGCCGATGTTGACGAGCAGCGCGGAACCGCACGTTGCGGCGTACCATCGCTCGCCGCTCCACGCGATCAGCTGATGCGTGAGCGCGTAGTTGAGCGACAGCAGCGGAAACGACAGCGTGAGGATACGAAACGTCGGAATTGCGGCCGCGTACTCAGCTCCGTACAGTGTTGGAATCAAGAGTGGTGCAACGATCCACAACGCAGCACTCACAGCGGCCGCGAACACGGTAACAGCGAGCGATACGCGCGCGAGCGGCCGCCAGTTGCCGGCCCGTACGAGAAGCGGCAACGTAACCGCGAGCACGGCGGCAGGAAACAGGCGGAGTGCCTCGATCAGACGGAACACGGCGTTGTAGAGAGCAACGGCCTGTGTCCCTCTCCACCACTCGACGAGAAAGATGTCGATCCGAAAATAGAGCGCCGACAGGACGATGCCGAGCCCGATCGGCAGGATCTCGCGGCGAAATTCCACACCAGCGGTCTTCGTGTTGATCGGCGCCGCCGACGGAGCTGCCGCCGGCGCTTCCCAACCGAGGCGTGCCGCAATCCGCAGGCTGACGACCAGCGTGGCAACCGCGGGCAGCAGCATACCTGCCGCCAGCGCTGTCAGGCTCGGCATCCACAGGAGCACCGCACCGACGCAGCCAAGCAGCATCGCCCGATGCCAGATCGTCAACGCCGACTCGATGTCGCTGCGCGAGATGCCGCGAAAGAAATAGTAGACGAGCTCGATGAGGCCGTTGCACGCGTAGACGATCACGAAGAGCAGCACGGGTAACCCGTTCGAGCCCCAGACACGCAGCGTCGCGGCCGCGACGACGATGGCCGACGCAGCCGTCCACAACCGAACGATCAGCCAGCGGCGAAGAACTCGCGTCGAGTCCTCCGGATTTCGAGCCACGGTGCGCGCGAGATGCAGCTGGATACCGAAGTCGGCGACCACCGCGAGCAGCCAGCCGAACGTGGACGCGATCGAGAAGACGCCGAAGACGTCTTGAGACAACCGGCGCGCGACCAGGACCGTGATGACGAACGTCGATCCTTTCGCGGCGAGATCGGCGAGACACTTGAACGCGACGAGCAGTGCGTCCTTCATCGGCCCCTGCGTGTACTTCGCAATCACTGCTTTTCGATCTGCGAAACCGGTTTCGCGCCGCGTAAGGTCCTGCCCTCCGACGTGTCGACGAATCGATGCGAACGTCGGCGGGGCGCGCACCTGGCCATGCGTCCGCTCTCGAACCTATCACGAGCGGATCGCCGTGAACAGCGCGTTCTCGGCGCGCGACGCGAGCCATGCAGCCGACATGCCGTCGGCCGGTCCGGATCCGCGCGCGCGTTGTCGTTCGCTCTTCCACCGCGATACACTGGCAGGAGTTTTGGAACGTGGACGCGCGTCCACATTCTCGCCGGGCTAATGTTTTCACAAGTCGCCGTTGCCACTCCGGCGAACGCAAACCGCGCGTCGGATCGAACCCGGATTCCGGGAGCGGTCGCGTATGTCGCGATATGTATTCTCGCGTGCGCGGCGCCGTTCGAGCTCATGCGGCCGCTGGCCAGCCTGCCGTGGCAGCAGATCAGCAACCTCGAGGCGCTCCTGCTCTGCGCATTCATCTGCTGGCTCGTCTCGCTCGCGTGGTCGCAGCAGTGGACGGTCTGGCGGACCTCGCTGACCGCGCCCTGGCTCGCGCTGATCGCGGTCATGGCGGCGGCCGCCGCCGCCGCACCGGCCGCACGCGCCAACGCGCTTCACATGACCGGCCGCATCGCTGCGGCGCTTGCGATTTATGTGATGGCCGTCAACGGCATCACCACCGCCGGCCGGTTATCGCGGGCGATTGTCACGACCGTCGCCGCAGGCGTCGTCGTCGCTGCGCTTGCGATCCTCGAGAGCCTGCAGTTACCTGCCGTGCTCGATTGGCTGAAGGCGTTTCGGCCCTCGATCTCCGTCGTCGGCGCGCAGCTTCGCGCGGGCGGACCACTGCAGTATCCGACGATCGCGTCGATGTACCTCGAGGTGGTGTTCGCCCTCGGTCTCGGCCTGCTGGTGGCAAGCATCGATCGAAAGCAGAACGCCAGATCGCTCGTCGTCGTCGGTGCGCTCGTCGTCATCGCCGAGGCGATCGTCCTGACGTTCACGCGCGCCGGTCTCCTCTCGATGGCGGTCACAGTCACGATGGTGAGTGTGTGGCGCGTTCGCAGCCGCGGCATCGACGCCGCCGTTCGGGCGATTGGCGCCGTCTCAGTTCTCATCGCCGCGTCGTTCGCGGTCTCTCGTCCGGCGCAATCGGTGTGGCTTCGACTGACGAGTGAAGGACAGGAGAACTGGTATCGCAGTGCCATCGAGCCGCCCGACGACATCCATTTTGCCGCCGGACAAACGCGTCAGATCCCAATCCGTGTGACGAACACCGGTCGAGTCACCTGGGATTCGACCGACAACCCGCCGTTCTACTTCTCGTATCACTGGCTCGAGGCCACGGCAGACCGCGTCGTCGCGTTCGAAGGCGCGCGCACCGCATTCGCAGCCCCGGTCGCTCCAGCCGAGACGACGACCGTTCGGGCCAGCGTGCGTGCACCGAACCAGATTGGCCGCTACCGGATCGCGTGGGATGTCGTGCAGGAGGGCCGGTTGTGGTTCAGCACCGAGCCCGGCGCGATTCGCACCGTGTCGCTCGCCACCGTGAGCGGTTTTTCGTTCGGCGCTCGACCGCCGACAACGGCGCTGCCGCTCCCAGTCGAGCGCCCGGGACGCTGGCAGTTGTGGTCGTCGGCGCTGCGCCTGTTTGCCGCTCATCCGGTGCTGGGCGTCGGACCGGACAACTTCCGCCTCCTCTACGGTCCTTACGCGGGACTCCGCAATCCCGACAGACGCACCCACAGCAACAACATGTATCTCGAAATGCTCGTTGGCTCCGGGCTGCTGGGAGCGTTGGTGTGCGGCTGGCTCCTGTGGCGGATCGCGGCGCTGGTCGCGGCCGGCGTGCACACGGCAACCATCGACCAGCGCAAGGCGGCATCGATCGGCGTCGCCGCTGCGGTGATCGCTATCGGATTGCACGGTCTGGTCGATTCCTTTCTCAGCTTCACACCCACATACGTGTTGATTGCGTTGACGCTCGCATTCGCTGACGCGAGCGGGCCGCGCACGACGACAGGAACCCATGCGGATCGCGTTTGACGGGACGGCGCTGCAACCACATCGCACTGGTGTCGGTTACTACACGGAACATCTGCTTCGCCACCTGACGGAGGAGATCTCAACGGATGAAATCGTGGTCGTGTCGAACGGGCCGATCGATACGACCGGGACGCTTCCCTCTGGCGTGCGTGTGGCGCGCAGGGCGTCCTGGCTGCCGCGTCTCGCATGGACGCAGTTGCGCGCGCCGCGCATGCTTCGCGAGCTCGGCGCCGATGTGGCGCACTTCACCAACGGGATGATGCCCATCGCCTCGTCGGTGCCCACCGTCGTGACCATCCACGACATGAGTCTCACGCTCTATCCGCGATACCACCCGGCAAGGCGCGTGTTACTGAATCGACCGCTGGTGGCGTACGCGGCACGGCACGCGGCCGCCATCATCACGGTGTCGGCGAGTGCCAAGGAAGACATCGTCCGACTGTGCAAGATTGCGCCGGAACGCGTCCACGTCATCCACGAGGCGGCCGCGCCTGCATTCAGGCCCGTCTGCGACGGGGACCTGCTCGATCGCGTCCGGCGGCGGCACAACCTCGGCGCACGGGTGATTCTCTACGTCGGCACGATCGAGCCGCGGAAGAACCTGCGGAGACTCGTCGAAGCGTTCGCGTCACGATCTCGCCGCGGCGATTTGAGCCACCAACTGGTCTGTGTCGGACCGTACGGCTGGCTGTCACGAGACATCCACTCGCTGATCGAACGGTCGGGTGTCGCGCACGCGATCACCTTCACCGGATATGTGCCGTTCGCCGAATTGCCGGCGCTCTACAGCCTCGCCGAGATGTTCGTCTTCCCGTCGCTCCACGAAGGTTTTGGGTTGCCAGTCATCGAAGCGATGGCGTGCGGCGCGCCGGTCATCACCGGTCGCACCTCGTCGATGCCGGAAGTCGCGGGGGACGCGGTCGAGCAGGTGGATGTGCTCGATACCGAAGCGCTCGGCGACGCGATCGTCCGCCTCGCGCGGAGTCGCGAACAGCGCGAGCGCCTCTCGGTCCTGGGACGCGAGCGCGCAGGATTGTTCTCGTGGCATCGTGCCGCGCGTGAGACGCTCGCAGTGTACCGGCTTGCGGCGCAGTCAGCGGCGGCGTCTGCGGCCCGCTCGCCGGCCGTCGCCACGATTCACGTCTCGCTCCCCGCGATATCACCCACGGGGCGCTTGACCCGCGCCACCCCGGCGACGGCTAGCCGGTTTGCGTCGCCGCAGCGACACGACCAGAGCGGCAGGTCATCGGCGGACGTGTTGTTCGGCCAGGCCTACTACCTGCGGTTCGATCCGAAGCTCTGGTCGGCGCAGCAGCCGTACGCTCCACTCGGCGCGCTCTACGCGGCGGCCGTCGTTCGCGACCGCGGCTACCGCGTGGCGCTGTTCGACGCGATGCTCGCCGAATCGGAAGCCGAATGGGCCGCGGCGCTCGACGCCCATCATCCACGCTTCGCGGTGATCTACGAGGACAACTTCAACTACCTGACCAAGATGTGCCTCCTCCGCATGCGGCAGGCGGCACTGACCATGATCGACGAGGCACGGGCACGCGGCATCACCACAATCGTGGCCGGCTCGGATGCGACCGATCACGCGCAGATTTACCTCGCGCGCGGCGCCGATGTCGTCATCATCGGCGAAGGCGAGAGGACGTTGACGGAGGCGCTCGACGTGCTCGCCGGCCGCGCGCGCGGCCCTCTGGAATCGGTCGCAGGGCTCTGCGTGCGAAGCCGTGCAGGCCTCGCCTTGCGGACCGGCCCGCGGGATGTCATCCGCAATCTCGACATGCTGCCGTTGCCCGCGTGGGACCTGATCGACGTCGAGCGGTACCGGCGCATCTGGCTGCGGCGCCACGGCATGTTCTCGATGAACCTCGTCACGACCCGCGGCTGTCCGTACCACTGCAACTGGTGCGCGAAGCCGCTCTATGGACAGCGGTACTCGGTCCGGTCGCCTGAGCGCGTCGTCGACGAGATGGCCTGGCTCAAGACTTTGTATCGGCCCGATCACCTGTGGATCGCCGACGACATCTTCGGCTTGAAGCCGGGGTGGATCGAGCGGTTCGGCGACCTCGCGACCGCCCGCGACGCGACGATTCCGTTCAAGTGTCTGCTCCGGGCGGATCAGGTCACGCCGGCCGTTGCCAGCGCCCTTCGGGCCGCGCGCTGCCGCACCGTGTGGCTCGGTGCCGAGTCGGGGTCGCAGCGAATCCTCGACGCCATGGAGAAAGGCATCTCCTGCGCGCAGATCCACGAGGCGACGCGACTGCTGCACGAAGCGGACATCGAAGTCGGATTCTTTCTACAGTTCGGGTACCCGGGAGAAACACGCGCCGATGTCGAGCTGACGTTGCAGATGGTGCGCGATTGCCGCCCCGACGACATCGGCGTCTCCGTCTCGTACCCGCTTCCCGGAACGCCGTTCTACGAACGGGTGAAGGATCAGCTCGGCGCCAAACAGAACTGGGTCGACTCCGACGATCTTGCGATGATGTATCGCGCCACCTACGTGCCGGAGTTCTACCGCGCCCTGCACGCGCTCCTGCACAACGAGTTTCGCTCGCGCAAGATCCTCGACGACCTCGAGCGCACGGTCGCGCGGCCGTCGACGCTTCGTCTCACGCACCTGCGCCGTGCCCTGTCGCTCGTGGGCCGTACGCTGAAGCGACCGATCCTGCGGTGGCGCGTCGATCGGCTCGAGCGCGCGGCGCCAGCGCATATCACCACGCTGCCGCTCGCCGCACTGACGCGGCAGGCCGCCGGTGTTCCGACCGAACAATCGAACGCGGCCGCATCATGAGGCAGGGTTCTGTCCTCGCGACGGCGGTGCTGGTCCGGCTCGGCGAAGCCGCGAATCGGACGCTGATCCTGCCGCTCGTCATGTTCTATCCAACCAGCCGCTGTAACAGCCGGTGCAACTCGTGCGACTGGTGGAAGCACGGCGGGGAGAGCGACCTGACGCTCGACGAAATCGGGCGTGTGGCCGCGATCCTTCCCGGGCTCGGCACGCAACTGGTCGTGTTCTCCGGCGGTGAGCCGCTGTTGCGGTCGGACGTCTTCGACGCCGCCGCGCTGTTTCGCCGCGAGGGCCTTGCCCTTCACCTGCTCACGAGCGGCGTGCTCCTCGAACGCGCCGCCGACAGGGTGGCCACGTTCTTCTCCCGCGTGACCATTTCGCTCGACGCGACGAGCGAGCCGCTGTACGAACAGGTGCGCGGCATCGCCGCGCTGAAGACCGTGGAACGAGGCGTCGCCCGGCTGCGGTCCACGGCGCCGGAGATCCCGATCACCGCGCGCGCGACGCTGCATCGCGCCAATTATCACGAGCTCTCGCCGCTGATCGATCGCGCGAAAGCGCTCGGCCTCGACGGCATTTCGTTTCTCGCGGCGGATGTCTCGTCGCTCGCGTTCGGCCGCATGGAGCGGCCCGATGCGACGCTCCTTTGTCTCAGTCGCGACGACGTCGCCAGGTTCGAGCAGGATGTCGAGCGGACAATCGTCGCTCATCGCGCTGACTTCGACTCCGGCTTCGTCGCCGAGTCGCCCGACAAGCTCCGCCGCCTGCCGAAGTACTACGCCGCGATGCTGGGCGACGGGGACTTTCCGCCCGTCCGGTGCAACGCACCGTGGGTATCGGCCGTCATCGAAGCCGACGGCCGCGTTCGCCCGTGCTTCTTCCATGAACCGATCGGCAGCGTCCGCGAACTGCCACTCGACACGATCGTCAGGCGGAATCTTCCCCTCTTCCGCGAGTCGCTGACCGTCGCCAGCAATCCGGTCTGCCAACGATGCGTGTGCTCGTTGAACGCCGGATGGAGGAACGCGCCGTGGGCGTGACCGAGGACGCGCTTCTCCAGACCCGTGGCGCGTTCGATCGCGTGGCGCCGACCTACGACCGTTCGAACGCGTGCAATCGGACGTTGTGCGACATGCGCGAGCGGACGCTCCGTCTCCTCGAGCAACATGCACCATCCGGTGCGCACGTGCTCGACCTCGGCTGCGGTCCCGGAACCGACGACGAGCGTCTCGCGCAACGCGGCTTTCGTGTCACGGCGATTGACTGGTCGGCGGCGATGGTTCGAGAAGCGAGCGATCGCCTGCGCCGTGCGGGCGTCGACGATCGCGTCGATGTTCACCACCTCGGCATTCACCAGCTCGATCGGCTCGCGGCGTCGCGCTTCGATGCCGCGCTGTCGAACCTTGGACCACTCAACTGCGTTCCCGATCTTCGCGACGCCGCACGCCTCATCGCCGACCGGCTGCGGCCGGGCGCCGTTCTCGTCGCGTCAGTGATCGGGCGCGTGTGTCCGTGGGAGCTCGCGTTGTACATGTCGCGCCGCGACTGGATGCGCGCGCTCGTGCGGTTCGCTCAGGATCCGGTCGCGGTGCCGCTCGAGGGCGGCACGGTGTGGACGCGCTACTACACGCCCGGGAGCTTCGAGCGCCCGTTCGTCGAAGCGGGCTTCACCCGCGTGTCGCTGCGGACGCTCGGCCTGCTGGTGCCGCCGCCCTATATGCAGGCCTTCGCCGACCGTCACCGCGGCATCGTCGACCGGCTGCAGCGCCTCGAAGATGTCGTCGGCGCATGGCCCGGGCTTCGCGCATGGGGCGATCATTTCTTGATTGCGCTGAGAAAGATGTGAGTGCCTGACGCACGGTATGTGGATCCCCAGATTTGCGTGTCCCGAGTGCGGGAGCGACGTCCACGGCGGCGACGCGCTTCAACATTGCGCTGCGTGCGGTCGCCACTACGAGAGCCGCGACGGCATCTGGCGCTTCCTCACGGTCGAGCGCGCGGCGGACGCGGAATCGTTCGACCGCCAGTATCGGTCGATCCGCGAGCGCGAGGGCTACCGCGCATCGTCCGCCGAGTACTACCGCCGCCTGCCGGAGGTCGCAGCGGACGATCCGCACGCCACCGAGTGGCGCATTCGCCGAGAGAGCTACGAGCACTTGCTGACACATGTACTGCAGCCTTCTGGCACTCCGCTGCGCATCCTGGATCTCGGCGCCGGGAACGGCTGGTTGTCGAACCGCCTCGCGAGTCGTGGCCATGACCTGTGCGCGGTCGACAGGATTGCCGATGAAGCGGACGGCCTGGGCGCCATCCGGCACTACGTGCCGCGCTTTACGGCCGTTCAGGCCAGCTTCGACGCGCTGCCCTTCGCGTCCGGGCAATTCGATCTCGTCGTCTTCAACGGATCGCTTCACTACGCCAGGGACGGTGCTGCAACGCTCGCGGCGGCGCGGCGCCTGCTCGCCGACGGTGGAACGCTCGCGGTAATGGACTCGCCCATGTTCGACGACGACCGCAGCGGGCGCGCGATGGTGGCGGACATGGTGCGCCGGTTCGAATGCGACTACGGCCTTCGTGAAATCGTCCGCAGCGGCGTGGGATACCTGACCTTCGGCTCGCTGGCCCGGACCGCCCGCGAGCTCGGCGCGTCGACCTCGTTCATCCCGTCGCGAGGCCCGCTCGCCTGGCGCCTGCGCCGGGAAATCGCGCGATTCAGGCTCGGGCGTGCGCCGGCCGCCTTCGGTGTGTGGGTCGCTCGATGATCGTTCTCTACAACCCGCTGTCGACGACGCCGGGGAAGCAGCCGCTGCCGCTCTCGCTGATGGCGCTCGCCGCGGTGCTCGAAGGCCGCGAGCCCTGGACGCTCATCGACGGCAACGTCGTGTCGGATCCTGCGTCGGCGATCGTCGATCAGATCGACGGAGCCAATCCGCGCGATGTGCCGCTGCTCGCCGTGTCCGTGATGCCTGGCCCGCAGCTGACGCAGGCGGTGGCCGTCTGCCGGCGCGTGCGGGCGGCGAGGCCGCAGGTGCGGATCGTTTGGGGCGGATACTTCCCCACGCAACACACCGATACGGTCCTTCGGTCGTCGTTCGTCGACTTCGTCGTCCGCTCGCAGGGCGAACGCGCCCTGCTGCAACTCGTCGACACATTGCGATCGGGAGGAGCGCTCGATGCGGTTGGCGGTCTGTCGTGGACGTCGGGATCGCGGCTCGTGCACAACCCGCTCGGCCCGCTGACGCAACTCGACGATCTGCCAGACCTCCCATATCACCGCGTCGATATGTCGCGGTACGTGCACGCGAACTATCTCGGCACGCGGACCGTCGCGCACAACTCGTCGTTCGGCTGCCCATTCGCGTGCAGCTTCTGTGCGGTCGTCGCCATGTCGAACCGCCGCTGGCTGGCGCAGTCGCCGGCACGGATGGAGAGCGTCCTTCGGCATCTCGTTGCGACCTACGGCGTCGACGCCGTTCAGATGCACGACATGGATTTCTTCATCTCCGAGGCGCGCACCGCCGAGTTCTGCGATCGAATCGCCGGCCTCGGCATTCGGTGGTGGGCGCTCGGCCGCGTCGACACGCTGATGCAGTACGCCGACGCGACGTGGAGCCGGATGGCGCGCTCCGGCCTCAAGATGGTGTTCTCCGGCGCCGAATCGGCGAGCGACGCCACGCTCGCGGCGATGAACAAGGGCGGTAAATCGGCCGCGCGGCTGACGCTGGACCTGGCGGGTCGCATGCGCGCACACGGCGTCGTCCCGGAATTCTCGTTCGTGCTGGGCGCCCCACCCGATCCGAATCGCGACGTCGACGACACGTTTGCTTTCATCCGGCGCCTCAAGTGCATCAACCCGGCGACGGAAATCGTGCTCTACACGTACACGCCAGTCCCGCTCGACGGCCAGCTGTACGCCGCTGCGCAACGGGCCGGGTTCTCGTTTCCCGAGACGCTCGACGACTGGGCCTCCCCCGCGTGGGAGCAACTGTCGATGCGCCGAGGCGACGGTATCCCGTGGATCGATGGCACGGTCCGCAGACGCGTCCGCAATTTCGAGCGCGTGATCAACGCGTTCTATCCGACGACGACCGACCCGCGTCTGAAGGGATGGAGGCGCCTCATGCTGAAGGCCGCCAGCGCATGGCGATACAAGCTCGGTTGGTATGCAGCGCCGTACGAGCTGAGGGCGCTGCATCGATTGGTTCGCTATCAGCGCCCGGAAACGACGGGATTCTAGTTGGGACACTAGCGTGCGTCTGCCTGTCGTCTCACGCCTCGCGAAGTTCGGCCGAAGTCCCCGGACGGTCCCGGTCCACGACGCGTACGAGCTGTGGGCGCCGACCTATCCGCCCGTCGCTCACAATCCATTGATGCGGACGGAGCAGGAGGTGTTCGAGACGCTGCTGCGGGGGCTTCACGTCAGACGCGCGCTCGACGTCGGAACCGGATCCGGCCGCTACCTGCCGCTGCTCGCGGCGACGGGTGCGTCGGTGGTCGCAGGCGTCGATTTCTCGAGGGCGATGCTCGCGCAAGGTCGAGCCCGCGCCCGCCTCGTCTGCGGCGATGCCCGGCGGCTTCCCTTCCGTCGCGATCTGTTCGACCTCGTGATCGCAGCGCTGATGATTGGCGACGTCGACGATCTGTCCGGCTGCGTCCGCGAGATGGCCGGCACGCTGATGCGCGGCGGTCACCTGATGTATTCCGACTTCCATCCATCGTGGGCGTTCAACGGCTGGCGGCGCACGTTTCGCACCGACGATGGCGAAACGCTGGCCGTTCCGTACGCGCCGCATTCAATCGACGAGCACCTCGACGCGATCGCATCGGCCGGACTGCAGGTCGTTGCGGTACGCGAACCGCGTCTCAACGGAGATGGCGCCGATCCCGCGGTCAAGGCATTCCGCCGGAAGTGGGGCAACCCGCCGGTCGTGGTCATCTTCCACGCGGTGAAGGAAGGCCGGTTCGCGGCCGGCGATGGGTCGGGACGCCGATGATTTCGTGGCGTCGGAGGATCTCGTTCGTCAACGCGCGCGTCGTGACCGACGAGGGCGTCGCCGGGTCAATCAGATTTGGATCGCGCATCCTCGACGTGGGCGCGCCGCCGAAGCGCGGTGACGCCGTCGTCGATCTGCAGGGCGCGATCGTGCTGCCAGGTCTCGTCAACGCGCACGATCACCTCGAGCTGAACCACTATGGCCGCATCGCTGACCGCGCACGCTACGCGAACGTCTCGGAATGGATTGCCGAAATGCGCGGCCGGCTGGCGCACGACCGCGCGATTCGCGTCGCCCAGGCGCATCCGCTGTCGGCTCGTCTGTTCATCGGGCTGTTGAAGAACTTACTGGCCGGGGTGACAACGGTTGCGCACCACAACCCGCTCTATCGCGAGTTGCGTGCGAGGCGGCCGATTCGGGTGGTGCGGCGATACGGGTGGGCCCACTCGTTTCTCCTCGCCGCTCAGCCGGCCGGCGCGCGCGGCGAGCCGGGCGGCGATGTCGCACGCCGGTTTCGCGCGACTCCGGCGAATGCTCCCTTCATCGTGCACCTCGCCGAAGGCGTGGACGACGACGCGCGCGGCGAGCTGGCGCGATTCGAGCGCCTCGGGTGCCTCGCACCGAACGCCGTGCTCGTCCACGGCGTCGGCATCGATCGGGACGGATGGCGTCGGGTGGCGCAAAGCGGCGCGGGCGCCGTGTGGTGTCCGGCGTCGAATCAGTTTCTGTTCGGCCGACCGGCAGCGGCTCGGACCGGTCTCGGCGCAACCGAGGCCGCGAGCCGGCTCGCGATCGGTACCGATTCGCGCCTCACTGGCGCTCGCGATCTGCTCGACGAACTGCGCGACGCCGCATCGCTCGTCGCGATGCCCGCGCGCACGCTGCTGCGCATGGTGACAGCGGTTCCGGCGGACGTGCTTCGAATTCGCGACATCGGCCGTGTCGGGCGCGGCGCATGTGCCGACCTGCTCGTGATTCCTGCCAGGCCTGCCAACCCTGCCAGCCCTGGCAACCCTGGCAACCCTGGGAACGATGACGAAGCCGGCGCGGCCCTCCTTCGAACCTCGCGCAACGACATTCTGCTGACGGTTGTCGACGGTCGGCCGGTCGTGGGCTCTCCTGCGTTCGAGTCGGCATTCCAGGTTGCCCGCGTTCAGACGAAGCGAGTTCTGATCGACGGCACGCTACGACTGGCGGACGCGAGGGTGGCGGACGCGATCGCACGGTGTCCAATTCGTGAACCGGGTGTGCAATGCGCGTAGCGGTCGCCCCATCGCCAGCGTCGGGAGAATCACTCGCACGCCTGACGCGGATGACCGCCGCGTTCGTCGCATCGGACCTGTTGCGCGGTGTCATCGGACTTGCCACGTCCGTGATCATCGCGCGAGGGCTCGGCCGCGATGAGTTCGGTCGCTGGACGTTGTATGCGACGTGGGCGTCCGCGCTCACTGTGATGTTCGACCTCGGCTTCGGTGTGCTGTTGACGCGCGAAGCCGCTCGCGGTGGTCGAGTCGGAGCGATCGTCACCGGCGCTGTCGCAGCGCGGCTCGCGTTGTTCGCGCCCGTCGCCCTGGCGCTCGCTGTCTTCGGCGCAGGCCGCTGGGCCATCCCGGACGCGTCGGTTCAGACCACGTACCTCGTGCTCGCGACCGCGGCAGCCGGCATGGCTTACGGGTGCCTGGCGGCGGTGTACCGCGCGTCGCCGGCGTGGCTCGTGGTGATTCTCACCGTCGAGACCGTGGGCACCCTGATGCAGTCCGTCGGCTCCGCGTTCATCATCGTCGGTGGCGGATCGATCCCCGCGTTGCTTCGTCTCGCGCTGGCCGTTCAACTCACGCAGCTCGGTGCCGCGACGATTGGATGGCACACGGTGGCTCCTGAGGACCGCCTCCATCTGCCGTCGCTGCGTTCCATTCGACAGCTCGTCCGGCGCGGCCTCCCGTTCGCGATGACCGGGTTCGTCGCCAACATTCAATCGCGAATGGGCCCGATCGTCCTGGGCGTCGCCGCAGCGCCGGCCGATGTCGCCGCGTTCGGTGTGGCCCAGCGGCTCGAAAGCGCCGCTCGTCGTCTCCCGTCGGCCGCATGCGGCGCGGCCTTGCCGGTGCTGGCGGGTGACATCGAACGAAGCGGCGAGACGCCGGTTCGCGCGCGCTTCGACGGCGCGCTCAGGTGGTTCGCTCTCGGCGCCGCGGCTGCGCTCGTCGTCGGGGCACGACCGATCGTCCACTTCACGTATGGTGAATCGTTCGAGGGCGCATGGGCCGCACTCTCATGGGCGGGAATCGGCCTCGTGCCGTCGCTCACGAATGCGGGACGCAAGGTGTATCTGTTCGCATCGGGGCGCGAGACGATCGTGTTGCGGTGGAGCGCGATCGGATGCGCGATTCAAGCGATCGGGTGTGCGGTATTCATTCCGCGGTTCGGGGCCGTGGGCGCGATGGCCGCCTATGTCGTCGGTGAAGCGGCAATCTGGTTTCCGCTCCGAAGAAGCGCTAATGGCGTGTCTGCTCGGACTCACTACCGGGCCGCTCCGTTGTCGCGGCCCGAGAATCGCAGCTGAGGCTCGTTGTAACCAGTACCACTTCAGCCGATACCGACACCGCGAGGTATGAACGTCGTTCAGCTCAATTACGCGTTCGACAAGGCGCTCACCGATCCGGGCGCGCTGCTCGAGGCGTATGCCACGCTCACAGGCTTCAGCGAAGCGGTGGCCGCGGCCGGCGCCGATCGCACCACGGTCGTTCAACGATTCCACCGTGACGCGCGCATCCTGCGCAACGGCATCGAGTACAGATTCTGCAGCCCGTCCCGCGTGCATCAGACCGTGGCCGATGCGCAGCCGGATGTCGTACACGTCAACGGGCTGCACTTCGCGGCGCACACGTGGGCCCTTCGACAGAGGCTGGATCGTTCCGTCGCGATCGTCGTTCAGGACCACGGCGGCGGCGTGCCGGCTGGCAGTCGGGTCCGCTTCGATCACGCGATTCGCCGCAGGATGAGCGGCGCGGTCGACGGCTTTCTCTTCGTCGCCTCCGAACAATCGGAGGCCTGGCGACGCGCCGGGCTCCTGCCTGCGACGTGCCGCGTGTACGAAGTGATGGAAGGCAGCACGACGTTTCGACCGATACCTCGTGAGGAGGCGCGGGCCGTCAGCGGGATCGACGGAGCGCCGGCCGTTCTATGGGTGGGACGGCTGACTGCCAACAAGGATCCGTTGACGGTCGTTGACGGGTTCGAACAGAGCCTGCGCGATTTGCCGGCGGCGACGCTCACGATGATCTACGACTGCGATGCGCTGTTGCCGCTCATTCGCGCACGCCTGCGGTCGTCGGCGCTGCGCGATCGCGTGCGTCTCCTCGGGCCGGTGGCGCACGAGCGGCTGCCGGCGTTCTACAGTGCTGCGGATCTGTTCGTGCTCGGCAGCCATCAGGAGGGCAGCGGCTATGCGCTCCTCGAAGCGTGCGCGTGCGGCGTCCTCCCCGTGGTCACCGACATTCCCTCGTTCCGCGTCATCACCGCGGGCGGATCGTTCGGCACTCTCTGGAAAGCCGGACATGCCGAGGCGTGCGCGCGGGCGCTCGTGAACGCGGCGCGGTCCAATACGGCTGACGCGCGCGCGCTGATGACCGCGCATTTCGATGGTGCGCTCAGCTGGCGCGCGATAGGCCGCCATGCGCTCGCTGCGTATCACGACGCGCTCGCCTCACGCCGTGCGCGGTTGTGCCGGGCCGGCTGAACTGAAGCCGGCCACTACCGGTGAGCGCGCACCTCGACGTAGATCTCCTCGAATCGTTGCGCCGTCCAGTCCGCCGAGTGTTCCAGCGCCCATGATCGTGCCGCCTCCGCCAGGCGAATTCGCCTGTCGCGGTTCGCGAGCAGTGCGACAATCGCCGCGGCCAGCGCCTCGCTGTCGCCAACGGGCACGGCGACCGCTCGATCGTCGGCCCAGTCGGCGACATAGCCAACCGACGTGCCGACGGTCGGAACACCGGCGCACGCCGCTTCGAGGCACACCACTCCGGCGGCTTCGTGGCGTGAGGACACGAGGTGAAGGTGAGCGCGGGCGTAAAACGATGCCAGGACATCGGTCGGTTGGAAACCGTGAAAGCTGACGTGGGTGTCGAGATCGAGCGCATGACAGAGCCGTTGCACGCGACCTTCGAGTATGTCTTCACCGACGATGTCGAGATGCACCGAGGGCATCGTCCGGACGACTCGCGCAATCGCGTGGAGAGCCGTCTCGTGATCCTTGACACGATTGAGGCTGGCCACGTGAAGCAGCCGCCACGGCGGACCATCCAGTCGATCGACGCGCGGAAAATCACGCGGGTCGATGCCGAGCGGCACGCGCTGGGCGCTCGCTCCGTGGGCACTCGCAAGTCGAGCCATGTACTCGGTGCAAACAGTCGCCCGCGTCGCGGACCGAATCGTCGCCGCCACGGCGCGGCGGTCGATCCAGCGCCGCTGCAGGCCGTAGCCGATATCCGGGAGCGAGACGAACTCGCCGCTGTCGAACGTCACTATCGAAGGAATGGCGAGAGCGCGGGCGACTCGCGTCGCGACGACGCCTGAGGGAACGGCCCAATACGCATGCAGCACGTCGAATCGACCGATGCGTTCGATGGCGGCCGACAGCCGGTGCGCCTGGCGCAGCCGACCGACGCCGCGCATGCCGTCAACTCGTCCGAGGTCGTGAACCGTCGCACCGCGTAGCGTGTACACGCATGGTTCGCGGTAGTGGCGCAAGGCGAAGACGTGCGTCTCGTTGCGCCGTGCCATCGCATCGACGAACGCGAGTAGCGCTGGAACGACCCGCTCCCGGCCAGTACGATCGAAGCCGCCGGTGACGACCAAGCCGACGCGCAAGCGGACCGAATATTACTCCCGGTTGTCTGCAGATAAGCACGCCGCCCATCCAACATGCTTATGCAGCCCTCTGATTCGAGACGGTAATCGTGATCGTGCTCAGGTGAGTGTCTCCCGCTGATCCGACTGAGCGGTGGGAGCGGTCCGGCCGACTTCGCCGTCGACGATGACGCGGAACGTCACGAGCGGCTCTCTTGCCGGGCCGCGCAGCACGGCGCCGGTGCACACGTCGAACTGCGCGTCGTGATACGCGCAGGTCACCGTCGATCCGTCGAGCCTGCCCTCAATCAGCGGGCCCTGCCTGTGCGTACACGTGTTCTGCGTCGCACAGAAACGTCCACCGACATTGAACACCACGACATCGCCGACCAGCAGGGCCGATCCAGGAGGCACCTCGCTGATGCGGAATTCGTTCTCCGTGAACGCCGCTGGTTGAATCGGAGCGGCGGCATTCTCTGCGCGCTGAGGATTCGTCTGCGCCGTCTCGGCGATCGAGCGGCGGAGCCACTCTTCGAACGTGATCGCACCGAGTCGCGCGTCATCTCCGGCCACGAGTGTGCGCTCGCTCAGTTCGGCGCCGAAGTAAAGCGCGTGTGGGTCGGTGACGACGTCGCGCGGATCGTTGCGGGCGCTCAGGCTTCGTCGGATGAGGGCGTCGAGATGGAACGATTCGGGCCCGGCGACTTCAACGGTGCCATTGAGCGGCGTGCCCACCGCGATGCTCGCGACCGCACTGGCGACATCGTCCGCGGCGATCGGCTGGATGAGCGCCGGCGAAACGCGAACGACATTGCCGTGCGTGGCAGCGTCAGCGATGGTCGCGACGAATTCGAAGAACTGTGTGGGCTGAATGATCGAATACGGGATCGACGATTCCTTGATCAGTCTCTCCTGCGCGAGCTTGGCGCGGAAGTAGCCGTTCTTCAAGAAACGCCCGCTTCCTACGACCGACAGCGCCACATGATGTCCGACGCCTGCGGCGGCTCCATGGGTGAGCAGGTTGTGCGTCGACGTCTTGAAGAACTTCATGACTGCGGCGTCCTCGAAGGACGGGGAGTTCGACACATCGACAACGACCGCCGCACCTCGCAGCGCTTCAGTCAGGCCCTCGCCTGTAACAGCGTTGACGCCCCAGCGCCGCGACGCCGCCACGACCTCGTGGCCGTAAGCGCTGAGCGTTGCGACGAGCTTTGACCCGAGGACCCCGCTGCCGCCGACAACCACGATCTTCATGTCGTACCTTTCGTCTGCCGCCCGGGGCGCGCAGAGGCGGCCGCGCATTCACAGAAGACAAGACCGGACAGCACATCGTGATGTGACAGGTGTTGCCCTGCTCGCACAAACCTGACGACGAAACGGACCGCCACTTTCGTCAAGGTGTGTTGCTGGTGAGCGACCGGGATCGTAAACGCAATCATTTTGCGGTGACGCCGGTCACCGTGGCCAGGAGCTTGAAGAAATCCCGCTTGCGCTGCGAGCTGATCGTCCAGTTCACCGGCACGCTCTGATAGCCGTCGTCGAACCGTTCTCCGGCCATGCGGTAATCGAAGAACCCCCAGCTGGCATACGCGCGCAGCGCCGCGAGCATGTTGTTCTCCGGCTTGTCGAAGTCGAAGTGATCGTCTTCATTGAAGAGAATCGGCTGCCCGCGGTAGTTCGGCAGCTTCCGCGTTTCCTCCACCATCTGTGCGATGCGCGCCGAATCCCTCACGCCGTTGCCGTGCAGCAGAACGAAGTCCACTGCGCGCACCAGCGAATCCGACGGTACTTTTCCGCCGTTGAGGCTGGTGCTGATCAGCAGTCGGCCTGAAGACGAAGCCCGATTCGATCGCTCCTTGAGGCGATTGATCAGCTCCACCGCCCGCCCAGCCGGTTTGACGACGTCGTACTTGAATCCGGCGTTGTCGGCTTCGTTCGCCACTTCGACCAGCACATTGGTGTAGCCCTTGGCGATCAGCCAGTCGATCGCCGCGTCGGCCGCGCGAATGACGGAGTCGGCGCCGTCCATCTGCCGCTCCTGCGCCTGGTAGAAGAAACCGACGATCGCGACCATGCCCAGTTCGTCCGCGCGATCGAGGATGCGCGCCAGCCGCGACATGTAATCCGCCCGCAGCGTGCCGTCGCTGTCGAACGACGAATTCACCCACGGCTGCGACCGGCTGTATCCTTCCGGGCTGCCGCCCTGGAGGTTGATCGTGAAGGCCAGCAAGCCGTTCGCCTTCCAGAGCGGCATGGCGGCGATGAACTCGCGCGTGTTCCGCTCGGCATCCCACGGTCCGTCAGGGTACGCCCATCTGCTGCGCGTGTCCGGATTGCGATCGTCAAAGATGCCCTGCACCATGCGCGAGTTGAACAGAAGTCCCTGCACGGTTGTTCCGTCGTACGAGCGGCCGGCATACGTCGGCCGCCCGTTCACCCGGAACTCCCGTCCTTCGATGCTGACGACGGTCTTTCTCGCTGCGCGCGGCGACTGCGGGACGAACGCGATGGCCGCCGCGACGACGAGCCAAAGATTTCGCATGGGGTCGACCTCTCGTTGTGCGCCCGGATATTAGCCCATCGTCAAGGCACGCGTTTGGCCCGTCGCCCACAGCGTGTCAACACAACGTCGTTCGATGCTCGGTTTCTGGATTCGGATGAAGATGAAGGCAGGGGATCTCGTCGTGATGGCTTTCGATTTGAAGCCCTCGTTTCGCGCGCTTGGTCAGGCGACGACTGGTGTTAGGTCGCCCACGTCGGTGATGAACTCATGTTCAGGATGTCGCACGACCAACACGGGGCACGGCGCCGTTCGAACGACCCGTTCCGCGACGCTGCCCATCAGGGCGTGCGCCGCGCCGTGGCGACCGTGGG
>DAIUKO010000102.1:0-4240 GCA_036848175.1 Vicinamibacterales bacterium
CGGAGCGCGGCTCGGTACGCTCGTCGTTCCACACGACGATCTGCGTGCTCGAAGGACTGCTCGCGTTCGAGCAGGCGTTCGGCGCCGCGCCGGCGGTGACCGACGCGCGGAGGCGCGCGCATGAGTATCTCCTCGAGCGTCGCCTGCTGCGAAGGTTGTCGACCGGCGAGATCATCGAGCCGGCGTGGACCGAGTTCGCGTTTCCGACGCTCTGGCACTATGACGTGCTGCGCGCGCTCGACTATCTGCGCGCGGCCGGTGTGCAGCCGGATGCGCGAGTCGAGGAGGCCGTCGCAACCGTGCTCGACCGGCGCCAGGGCGGCGGCCGCTGGCTGCTCGACGTTCGACACCGCAACACGCTTCACGAGGAATTGGCCGGCACGGTCGGAGCGCCGAATCGTTGGATCACCTTGCGCGCTCTCCGAGTGTTGGACTGGTCCCACACAATCCACTCAGCGGCTCGGGCGCTCTCCGGCGCTGACGAATGAATCCGTTCCGTGTTCGGCTGATTGGACCTGGAGGGGCCGGCAAGAGCACGGTGGGCCGTATCCTGGCCGAGCGGCTTGAAGCGCCGTTTCTCGACTTGGACCAGGCGTTTGTGCAGCGTCTCGGCGATATCAGCGTCTACATCGCCCGCGCCGGATACGACGCGTACGCGCGTGAGAACGTCGAGACCTATCGACAGTTGCTTCGTTCACGCGAAACCTCCTGCATCCTCGCACTGTCATCTGGGTTCATGACGTATCCGGAGGCAGTGCATCCGGAGTACAAGGAGCTGCGGCAAGAGGTCGAGACGAGTGCGGCAACCTTCGTCCTGTTGCCATCGCTGAAGCTGGATGATTGCGTGAACGAAGTCGTTCGACGACAGCTCACGAAGCCATTCGCACGTTCACCGGCTGTGGAGGACGCAGTCATCCGAGGACGGTTTCCCATTTACATTGGGTTGAAGGCTCGCAAGGTTGAGACAATGCGATCACCGGTCGAGACGGCAAAAACCATTCTGCTCAACCTGCGGCCCAACATCGAAATGGACAGCGGAGTAATCAAGAGTACGAAAGGTCGCTGACATGAGTGGCGGAACGCCGGTCGTCAGTCTCGTCTTGCTGCTCACGGCCTGAAGGCACGATCAACTTCGACACGTGGAGTGAGGAGCGTTGGATTCAGGATCCGAGGTGCGCCGACCGGCGCCGGCATTGCAGCGGTTCATCTCGCATTATGCCGGGTTCTGCGCGGATGGCATGACACCCGGCACTCACGCCGGCCTGCCGTCTCGCCATGCCCATCTCATCATCAGCCTCGACGCGCCGATTGAAGTCATCGAGATGCCGAATTCCACCCAGGCCGCCAATCACTTCAGCGCCATGACCTGCGGACTCCACGACGCGCCTGCGACCGTGCGGCGCGGCAGCCGCGTCGAAGGCGTCCACGTGTTTCTTCGGCCATTCGGCCTTCGAGCCGTCCTGGGCGTGTCTGCCCGCGAGTGTGCGTCGCGCGTGTACGACCTGTCAGATCTGTGGGGTCGACCCGCGACGGAGTTGGTGGAGCGACTCGGAAACGCTGCGACGTGGGGCGCCCGCTTCGCCGTTTTAGACGAAGTATTCGGCCGCGCGCTGAGTCCCGTCGAACCGTCTGCGGCGGTGGTATGGGCGTGGCGACAGCTCGCGGTCAGTCATGGCCGGACGTCAATCGAAGAACTTGCGCGCGCGATCGGTTGGAGCCGCCAACACTTCACTGAGCGCTTCCGCACTGAACTCGGTGTGGCGCCGAAAACTGCCGCTCGGATCTTCCGGTTCGAGCACGCATGCCAGTCGATCAAGAACGCGAGACTGCCTCTTGCAGAGATTGCGGCGGTCTGCGGCTATCACGATCAGGCGCACATGACGCGCGAGTGGAACGCGCTGGCCGGATGCTCGCCGAGGGTGTGGATCTCCAGGGAGCTTCCATTTTTGCAAGACTACGAATTGGCGGTTAGCGACAATAGCGGCTGAGAGATGACCCGCGCGCAAATGCATGGCAGAGGGCATATCGATGAAGCTGAATCCACAGTTGTCGCTCTCCTTCAACGGGCAATGCGAGGCCGCCTTCAGGCGTTACGAACAGTGCTTGAACGGGACCATCGCATTCATGCTCACATGGGGCAACTCGCCCAGCGCAGCTGACGTGCCTGCAGGCTGGGACGCCAAGATCTATCACGCCACGCTCAAAGTCGGCGACGCCGTGATCATGGGCTCCGATGTGCCGCCAGACAGGTACGACGCGCCAAGGGGCTTCGAGCTGGTGCTGCAAATGGACGACCCGGTCGCCGCAGAGCGCGTCTTTCGAGAACTGGCAGAGGGCGGCACGATTAAGGCGCCGCTTCAGGAGACGTTCTGGGCAAGTCGGTTCGGAGTATTGCTGGATCGGTTCGGCATCCCGTGGTCAGTGAACTGTGAACGCGCGATCGAGCCGGCACCATAGGCAGCCGCGCGACAGCGAACGCGAGGCCCGACTGTTGCGAGTCATCAGTCGCCGCGAGTGGCTCGAGTTGACGGCTGTGAACACGCTGGCGTCTGTCGTGTGGTCACGCCACGCGGCGGCACAAAGTGCGGTGGCATCGCCTCGCGAAAGCCGTATTCGCCGGATCATCCATGCATTCGAGGAACAGGGATTCCATCGGACAGGCACCGCGATTGATCGCGCCTCTGCGAACTGGCTGCGCGACGAAGCGCACCAGGCCGGGTTGACCGCGTCGCTCGAATCATTCTCCCTTCAGCGAGTTGACATTCTGTCGGCTGCGCTGATTGTCGGCAACCGCCGCATCGATGGCATCCCGCTCTTTGACGCGGCGTTCACAGACGAGCGCGGCGTTCGCGGCCGGCTCGGATCGCTTGACAGCAACGCGGAGATCGGCCTGGCTGAAGCCGTACCAAATGCTGCAGGTGCCGGTCCGCTTGGTGATGCACGGCGGGAGAATCGCCATCGGGCGATCGTCTGCGTGACTCGTGGGCGCGAGCCGGGACTGTGCCCAAGCAATGCCGACTCCTTCCTCCAGCCGTTCGGTCCGCCAGTGCTGCAGGTGAGCAGCGAGCTTGCCAGTTGGCTACAGGAGCAGGCGCAAGGAAGCGTCGACGTCGAAGTGCTGGCGCACGTCAGGCAGACGCCCACCGAGGCCTTCAACGTGACGGCAAAGATAGCGGGCGGAAACCCGGCGCTGCCGCCGCTGGTGATCATGACGCCGCGGAGTGGCTGGTACTGGTGTGCCAGCGAACGAGGAGGAGGCCTCGCGTGCTGGCTCGAGCTGATGCGGATCCTGCATCGGGAGAAGCCAGCGCGTGACGTGGTGTTCGTGGCCTCCAGCGGCCACGAACTCGGCCATCTCGGTATCAACGCGTTCGTCGATCGCAGGCCCGGGATCGTCTCGAGCAGCGTCGGATGGATTCATCTCGGCGCAAACATCGGTGCCGCGAGGAGTGCAAGAGGTCAGCTGCGCCCAACCGACACGACGTCAACGATCCCTCTTTCTGCCGGTCTCCCGCAAGCGGGCGGCAACACGGTGCAGGCTTCCGACGATCAGATCGAGCGCATGTTGGCGCAGGCGATGACGTCAACAAACCTGACCGTCGATGTACGCGTGCCTCGCAACCGAGTTCCGGGCGGGGAGGCGGAAGTCGTCCATCGCGGCGGCGGGCGTTATGTGTCGGTGATCGGGAGCAACGTCATGTTTCACAACCCGTCGGATCGAGGTCCAGAAGTCATCGACGCACGCGTCATAGCGGCCTTCGTCGAGGCGTTTGGCATCGTCGCCAAGACGCTCGCCGGTTAGGCCGTGGCGGGAGTGACGAAGATTATGACGACAAAGAGCGTCTCAGCTATCACGAAGCTCACGGGGATCGCACCGCAGTTTCTCGTCGACGATCTCGAGGCGGCGATTGCGTATTACCGCGGTCGGCTTGGCTTCGAGCTGGACTTCTGCTACGAGTCCTTCTATGCCAGCGTGAGTCGTGACGGCTTCGCGATTCATCTCAAGTGCGCGCCGAAGACGGTCGCCGACAGGGCACATCGGAAGCAGCACGAACATCTCGACGTGCACATCGGTGTGGTTGGCGCGACGAGCCTGCACGACGAACTCCGTTCGCGCGGGGCACTCATCACGAAACCGCTGGAGGAGAGGCCGTGGTCGTGCAGGGATTTCTACGTAGAGGATCTCGACGGATACATTCTCTGCTTCAGCGAACCCACGGCGTGACATCGTGTTTCAGAG
>DAIUKO010000102.1:4340-21076 GCA_036848175.1 Vicinamibacterales bacterium
GTTCCCTCCCTGGGGCCGCGCCCGTTCTTGGTGATCTGGCGGATGGCGCCGAGATGGTAGGCGAGGTGAGCGATGCTCGCGATCATGCCGGTGAGTTCCACGTCGCTCACGTCACGCGGTGCGCCCAGCGTCGTCAGCCAGCGATGCGCTTCGTCACGCAGGCCGTTCCGGATCTCTTTCCACGTGGGTGCGTCGACCTCGGACGTCTTCCACGCCTCGTCCCACGTCGCATCTGCGAACGGATCGCCACCTTCCGTCGCCCATCGAGCCATGAGCGAGAGTCCGTAACGCACGTGCTGCGCATGCGCGGCAATCGTCGCGCCATCGTTGACCGACCGTGACGCCTCTGCCGCCGATAACTTGTCGAGCGATCGCAGCAGCCCCACATCGCCGGAATTGAGAATGAACGCGCCGGTGTGGCCGTTCGTGCCGTCGACCAGTTCGGAAAACAGGCGCGTGAGGGCTGGAGCGATGTCCGTCGTGTGCATCAGATCACCAATCGCGAGGCACTGTAACGCGAGCCACGCCGTCCGCCAAGCCTTTGCAGCCGACGATGGCGAGTGCGATCATGGCCGCCGCTGGAGCTGAAACTCGGCCGTCAGCCGGACAAGACAGCATCTCGGAGATGCTCACAGCGACTGTTGAGGGCATTGATGCGGCCGGCAAGGCGTTCGACCAGGTGATCGTGTTCGATCGGGAAGGTGGCGGCAGTTGAACGCGGCAGCAAGGAGCCTGGAAAAATGCGGCTGGCATCAGTCCCTGATGCGGGCATCGGCCATCGCGCGATCGCGCAGCTGCTCGAACAGGCCTTTCCAGAAGAACCCGTTCTGAAATGCCACGAAATAGATCATCAGCTTCGACTTCGTAAACGCGCCGCTCAGCGACACGTCGGTGGTAATCGTCAGCAGCGGTATGAAGACGATCGGCGAGGCAAAGATCGGCATCATGAATTCCATCGGCTTGAACGTCAGCTTTCCGGCGCCGCTTTCGGCCTGCCGATAGAAATACTGCGCCACCATCCCAAGGACCATCGAGAGGTAGCAGCACACGACGGCGATCGTTTCCTGAACGGCGCCTTTGGTTTCGATGCCCGGCTGAATGCCGGAGCGATAGAGAGCGAATGCCGCGCCGGCGAGCAGTGCGCTCAAGACGAAGCGCCAGGTGCGGCTGCCGATCGGATTGAGGAGCGCAACCCCGACCGCCGCGCCGGCGAGCGAGAAAACGACGATCATCGAGAATGTCGGTGACATGATTTCCTACTGAACGAAGATGAATTCGCCCACGCTGGACGGACCGAGGTCCAGGAACTGGGGCGTCAGTTTCGCGTTCACCTTCAGAGCTTCATCGGACACTGCTTTCCTCAGCCAGACATACAGCGCGCGTGTCGTCACGATGTGGTTGCGATAGTAGTCGGCGTCTCTGCGCAGCCCCCTGAGCAGCATCTCGGTGAACAGGCTGCCGTTCCACTGCCGGCCCGCAACCGACGGCTGGCCATCGGTTCCGGCCATGAGCAGATAGCGAGCGCGTCCGCGCGACATCTGATGCAGCGTCGCCTGATCGATCGTCGGCGAGCTCAGGCTTCCATCCTTCCATTCGAGGCCGCCGGTGGCCAGGCCGCTGAAGCAGGAATCGAGGATGACGAGCAGGTGTTCCGTGGTGAGCTCGTTCATCCACGCGACGAGCGCGTCCATCGCGATCGACCGGCGTGTGCCGCCTCCGACCTCGTCGATCAGTGGAAGATACCCGCGCGTTTTCCCGTCTTCGATGACGCTCATCCCGTGGCCCGAGTAGTAAAACAGAAAGCGATCCTCCGGTTCCAACTTGGTCTTGAAGTACTTCTGCGGCTGCCGGAAGGCCTCGGGCGTGACGTGCTCGTCGGTGATCGTGACGACTTCGTCGAAACCCTGCGCGATCAAGTACTCGGCGACCTTGCGCACGTCCTGCGCCGGCGCCTCGAGCGGGTTCAGATGCTGGTATTTGCCAATGCCAATCAAGAGCGCGTAGCTCCTGTTGAACGCCGGAGGGTCGTTGCTGAAGTAGCGGTTCCACGTCTTCCGCAGCATCGCGCCGAATCCGTTCTGCTCCGGCGCTTTCGTCCACACCGTGTAGCCCTTGGTCTCGAGCATCTGAGGTGCGCGTCCCGTCGATTCGAGCCAGATGACGCCGTTCAGCGCCGAGGGATCCGCCCCGGCCGGGCACAGGAAGAACACCAAACCCTTCTTCACCTGACCAGGGGCGATCGAACCGTCTTTGAGCTGCTGCTCGGCGAGCCACACCCGCAGCTGGTGCGGATGAAAGGCCTTGGCCTGGCCTCCGAGCACGCGCAGAAAACCAGGGACGTGTTTCGCATCGAGCACGCCGCGGAATGCCGCGCCCGCGTCGGTCGCGGCCAGCGGCGTGTTGCCGCCGATGTTCAGCCGGAGATCGCGATAGTTGAACGCCGCCGGCCGCGACGACAGGTTTCGCACTTCGAAGAGGATCGACACGACCCGCGAGCCGTCGAGCTGCGCATGGACTTCCGACGGCTCCTGATACTGCACGTTGATCGCGAGCTCGTTCTGCTGCGCACCCGAGACGAACTCCATGCGCCTGACGGTCTGCGCGGAGATCGGCGCCGCAGTCAGATGCCCGACGATGAACAGTGCCGGCAGCATGATCCTCATGGTCCTACCAGCCGTAATTCCCCTGCACGAAGATGCCGTGCGCCCGGAGGCCGCCGCTCGTCGTGTACTTGTAGCCGATATCCACCGGTGTCAGGCCGGCGATGAGGTGCGAGATGCTGCCCATGACGATCGTCGTGTTCGGCATGAGCGCCTCGCTCGGCGAATTGAACGGACGCGTCTGCACGAGCTTGCCGTTCAGCGACGTCTTCTCGGTCAACGCGTACCCGCCGATGGCGCCGTACGTGACGTCCCAGGCGATCGGCGCGTCGTTGATCCCGTCGGCGAGCACCTGGAGATCGCCGTCGATCGAGAACGGGATGAAGCTCCTCGAACCCTGCAGCAGACTCCCGACGCCGATGCGCACGCGCGAGAAATCCTTTCGCGCAGACGTCCACACGCCGCCTCCATAGTCGATCGAGCCGAAGTCGATCGTGCTCGCTTTGGTCAGCAGGAAGCCGGTGCGGGCATCGATGCCGACGCGCCACTCGAGGTCTTTGTTGAGCGAGACCGACGGATGGAAGTCGCTCGCGAATGCCACCGAGCGGGTCGACGGCGCGAGCGTCGTAGACGAGGCGACGCCTTCCTGCTGCTGCGAGTAACGCCCGATCAGCGACAGGTGAGCGCCTTCGAAGTCGTACATCCCCTGAAATGCGAGCGCCGATCGCCCGTCGCTGCTGAGACTCTCGACTTCGAACATGCCGCCCGCGCCGACGCGGTTCGGCTGATTGATGCGGCGTGCTGCCGTCAACGCCATCGCCGTGTTCAAGAGGAACTGCTGCGCATGATTCTGCGCGGCATCCTTGCTCGATACGCTTTCAGACACGCTGGTCGGAAACAGGAATGCGCGTAGAGCGGGCGCGTTGTCGCGAACGAACTGGTTGAACTCCTCTTTGGTGCCACCGCCGTCAGGAGCGTCGTAGACAAGCGGTTTCCTGTCGCCGCGACTGATCACGAAGCGTGTAATCCGATCCTCGCTTCCGAGCTTTCGCGAGTCGAACGTGTTCGTGCCCGACAGGTTCTTCACGACGAAGTCAACATGTGCGCCAAAGAGCGATCCGTCGACGCTGCGAATGCCGTTCGCGGTCGTCGAGTTGTTGTTCCACAGGCCGAGGAGCGCGTCACCGAGGTCGCCCGTCTGAGCCCGTGCCGGCCACGCCGTCGCCACGATCAAGACGGCCGCGCAGGCGGCCGCACGCAGTGCGAAATGTCTCAACGCCATTGCAAATCTCCTCAATTGGATACGCGCCGGCTGGGGCTGAGCCGGCTCATGACGTCTGAGGGTCAACCTTCAGGTGAGCCTTCGGTTTCCAGTCATCGCCGATCCTGAACACCGGCGCGTGAACGAACTACTCGTTACCGCAATCGAAAATGAGATTTACGGCAACAGAAAGATCGCACGCATAGAGTCGCATCGTTGGCGTTCGAGTAGCGGCACAACAATGGCTTGAGCGGGGCGTGTCAGCTGAAGTGGCACTGGTCACTACGAGCCTTCGACGACGATCCTCGGGCCGCGACCACGGAGCGGCCCGCCGGTAAATCCGAGCTGACGCTCCACCAGGACGCAGTCATCGACGATCGGCGCTTCTGCTGATGAGTTCGATCTCTGGGAGATTGGAGATTCTTGCCATGAAGCCCAGGTTGTTCGTCGCCGCACTCCTTCTCGCGCTCGCCACATCGATCATGACCGGCGGCGCTCAGACGGCGCCGCCCGCGCCGACGCTCGTGCAGCCGGCCAATGGCGCGTCGCTCGCGCAACCGATGACGATCGCATGGTCGGCGGTCGTCGATCCGGACGGACCGATCGTCAGCTACGTGTGGCAGGTCGGAACGACGTCGGCCTTCTCAGTCGTGATCGCGTCGGGCTTCACCGACAACCGCAACGGCGATCCGGTGCCGACGCGGGCCAGCTTGAGCGGGTTGCCGAACGGCACGTACTTCTGGAGAGTCAAGGCGACGCAGAACGTCGGCGGCGCGGTCGGCTTCATCGATTCGGCGTGGTCTGCGGTGCGGAGCTTCGCGATCACCGGCCTCGGCCCGGCGCCGGGGACGCCGAGCTTCACCGGTCCGGCCAACGGATCGCGATACCACCCGTATGAAACATTCAAGATCACGTGGACGCCGGTGGCGGGTGCGCAGTACTACGTCCTCGAGGCCGACGACGAGCCGAGCTTCTCGTATCCGTTCACGCTCAGCACGAGCCCGATGGAGTTCGGCACGTTCTTCGGCGCCGGGTGGGGCAACGAGATTCCGAACATCTATTACCGCGTCCGCGCGGTGTCCGTCGACAACGTGCGCGGACTGCCCTCAGCGGTCCTGAACGTCAAGATCGTCAATACCGCGCCGGTTCCTCCGTCGCCGACGCCGCTGTTTCCCGCCAACGGCGCGACCGTCTCGCTGCCGTTCACGTTCGACTGGTCGGACACGGCGAATCCTCAGATTCCGGGGTACGACATCGACGTGGACAATGAGCCGACGTTCAGTGGAACGTTCGGCGTGCTGCTGGTTCAGAACATCAGCCGCTCCGACTACACGCTCGTGTCGGATCTGGCGCCGGGAACGTACTACTGGCGCGTGCGCGCGCTGCACGGACTGGCGTACGGTCCGTGGTCCGCGGGTCAGAGTTTCCAGGTGGTGGCGCCGCCGCCGACGCCGCCGGGCCTCGGTTTGTTCTGGCTGCTCGTGCAGCCGAGCAGCGTCTCGGGCGGTCATTCGACGCAGGGCCGCGTCACGTTGAACGGGCCTGCACCAGCCGGCGGCGCCACCGTCCGAATCGCGAGCGACATGCCGCACGCCGAAGTGCCGCAGAACGTATTCGTCCCGGCTGGAAAAACAGACGCGATCGTCTCGCCGATCACGACGATTCCCGTTTCCGGCGCGGTGTATGGCACCCTGCGCGCCGCCTATGGACCGACCTGGCAGCAGAACTCGCTCGGACTCTGGCCAATCCTCTTCAGTCTCGCCTTGAACAAGGAGGCGGTCGTCGGCGGCACCTCGGTCACGGGAACCGTGACGCTGCAGCGCGCGGCGCCGGCCGGCGGGATCGAGGTCACGCTCGTCAGCAACGACACGTCGCTGGCGCGACCGCCGGCCAAGGTCGTGGTGCCTGAAGGCGCGACGGCGGCGAGCTTCTCGATCGCCACGTCGCCGGTGTCAGCCTCTACGCCAATCACGATCAACACGGGAACGGCCAACGACGACTATCGCGCTCCCGAGACGTGGCTCACGTTGCTGCCGCCGGGATCTCCCGCTCCAGCGCCGAGTCTCGCCTCCGTCACCGTCGCGACACCAAGCGTGCTCGCCGGACACACGACGACGGGCACGGTCACGTTGACAGGCCCCGCGCCGTCCGGCGGGGCGTCGGTGTGGGTGAACGGCAGCATGGAAGGTCAGGTGGTGACGCCGTCCGGCGGCGTCACGGTGCCGGCCGGAAGCACAAGCGCCAACTTCACGATCACCGCGCCGCAGACCGCGGCGACCTACTGGGTGATGATTCAGGCGTCGTACGGCAGCGGCGGATCGGGCATGCACGGAGCGGTGCTGCGGATCGATCCCGATCAGCCTGCGGTACCCGATCTCTACGCAATGGGAGTCGATCCCGTGTCGGTCATCGGCGGCGGGTCCGTGCGCGGAACGGTGGGACTGACGACTCCTGCACCAGTGGGAGGGACCACGGTCTCGTTGTGGAGCACCGATCCGTCAGCCGCGCAGGTGCCGGCGAGCGTTCAGATCGCCGAAGGCAACAGCGCCGCCAGTTTCACGGTGACGACGAGCCCCGTCGCGAGCATGTCGTCGGCGCAGATCAACGCGCAGTCGGGAGCGGTGACGAAGAACGCGTGGATCACCGTCTTTGCGGATCCCAACGCCGGCGCGATGCTCAACTCGATCACGCCAAGCGTGAGCGGAGCCACCGGCGGCAGCAACATCAACGCGACCCTCTTCCTCAACAAGAACGCGCCCGCAGGCGGCGCATCAGTGACGCTCTCGACTAGTAATCTCTCGGCAGCTCAGGTCCCGCCGACGGTCACGGTGCCCGCGGGCCAGGGGTTCGCGAGCTTTACGATCACGACGTCGCCGGTAAGCGCGGACACCATGGTCACGATCACGGGCACATACAACGCGACGCAGACGACGACGATCACGGTGCTCGCCGGTGGCGGCGCGGGTGGAACCAACACCGGACTCCGCAGTCCGATGGCGAATGCGGCCGACGCCGGCGGAGACGGCAACGGCTTCGAAAGCAATCCTGCGAATGCGCAGGCAGCCGATTCGGTGAGCGCCGTGGACAACAACAGTGGAACCGTGTCGAGCACGTCGTGCTCCAGCACGGGCCGCGACCGGCATCGCTTCTCCAACTACGGCATCACGATCCCGGCGGGAGCCGCTGTCGCAGGCATCGAAGTGCGTCTCGACGCTCGTGTGGACAGCACGGCGGGATCGCCGCGGATGTGCGTCGAGCTGTCGTGGGATGGCGGCGTGTCGTGGACCGCGCCGCTGGCGACGCCGACGCTGTCGACGAGCATGACGACGCGAATCCTGGGTGGGGCCGCCAACACGTGGGGTCGCACGTGGACCGCTTCCGAGCTCTCCGACGCGAACTTCCGAGTGCGCGTGACGAATGTCGCCAACTCGACGTCGCGTGATTTCTCGCTCGATTGGATCGCGGTGCGTGTGACGCACCAGTGACTGTCAGTACGCCACGCCGTTGGCCGTAGGGGGCCGACCCATGTGCTTGCCCTGAGCGCTCGTCCTTCGACGGGATCAGGACGAGCGTCGAAGGGTCGGCCCTTCGGTCACTTCGTCTTGACCAGTTTCCGCACGTTCGCGCCGTTCACTTCGGCGATGTAGATGGCGCCCTTCGCATCGACCGTGACGGCGGTCGGGTTCTTCAGCCCGTCCACTCGTTCCAGCACGGTGCCGTCTTTGATGCTGGCGATCAGCAGGCAATTGTTCTCTGTTCCGTCGACGACGTACAGCCGGTCGCCCTTGACGAAAACGCCCCACGGCGTTCCCAGGTTGGTCCACTGCTTGAGGAACGTGCCGCGCTGATCGAAGACCTGCACGCGTTTGTTGCGGCGATCGCCCACATACAGCCGGCCCTCCGCATCGATCGCGATGCTGTGCGGCTCGTCGAATTTCCCCGGCTCGGAACCTTTGCCGCCCCACCACGTCACGAACTTGCCGTCCCTGGAGTACTTCACGACGCGCGTGTTGGTGCTTTCGCCGTCGGCGATGAAGATGTCGCCATTCCTGGCGATGACCAGGTCGGCCACACCGTTGAAGGCGTCGCGTGACTCGTTGTCTCCGGCCACTCCCTTTCGTCCGAGCGTCATCAGCAGCCGGCCTTCCGAATTGAACTTGAAGACCTGATGATCGCCGCGATCCGTCACCCAGACGTTGCCCTCGCGATCGGTTCGCAGAAAATGCGTCGTCTTGAACAGGTTCTGCCCCCAGGCCCGGAGGAACCTGCCGTCCTTGTCGAATGCCATGATCGGCATCGACGGATTGCGATGAAACACGTAGATGTTGCCCTTCGGATCGATGTCGACGCCGGTGGCGCCGCTCCATCCGGTGATGCCCTCAGGAAACGTCGCCCAGTTCTCGACGAACCGATACGATCCGTTGGCTTCCGCGGCCTGTAGGTTCTCGACGCAGCTGAACGCCATCGCGGCCAACGCAACGGCGATCCATGCTCGACTCATGACGGGATCCTTTCGCGGAGATCCTACGCCAAACGCCTTCGCGTCAGCGATCGTTAGCCCCGCGCCTAGGCTCGCTCTTTGAGCGCCGAGTGGCGTCCTGAGTTCCGCGAACGACGGCCGGCCTTGTCGCGGTACATCCGCTCGTCGGCCGCGGCCAGCAGCTCGTCGAAGGTATTGCCGTCGAGCGGGAAGCGGGCGGCGCCGGCGCTGATCGACAGCGAGAGGCGAACGCCGGGCCGCGGCTCGAACAGATGCGCGGCGACCGTGCCCTGCAGCTCCTCGACGCGGCGCGCCTCGTGTTCCGGAGTGCAGTCCCACAGCACGACGATGAACTCGTCGCCGGCGAACCGCGCGCACAGATCCTTCTGGCGGACCGTGCCGCGCAGCGCGTTGCCGACGACGCGCAGCGCGCGATCGCCCGCTTCGTGGCCGTAGGTGTCGTTGATTTCCTTCAGCCGATCGAGGTCGAGCACGACGACGCTGATCGTTTCCTTCGTGCGCGCCGCGCGCCCCAGCCCGGCCTCGAACTGCCGATCGAGCGAGCGGCGGTTGGCGAGACCGGTCAGCGGGTCGGTGTGCGATTCGTGCTCGGTCTGCTCGAAGCGCGTCGAGTTGTAGATGACGGCGGCGGCCTGCTCGCTGACGCGGCCGAGGACGCGCCGGTGCTCGTCGGTGAAGCAGCCCGTCACCGTGTGATAGATGACGAGGCCGCCGATCAGCCGCCCTTCGAATGTCAGCGGGCAGGGGAGCAGCGCCGTCAGATCCTCGCCCTTGCCGCCGCGGCCATCGGCGCACGATGGCAGCCGCAGCGAGAGATCGCTCCACGACTTCGTCGTCCACTTGAACAACGCTTCGGTGCCGGGACCGTACGCGTACCGGCAGACATAGCCGTGCTCATCGTCGCCGAGAAACAGCGCGCAGGTCGTGAAGGGCACGAGTCGGCTGACCTTGTCGTGGATCAGCGCCATCGCGTCCGCGACGCCGAGGCTCGAGCCCAGGGCCTGCGCGATTTCGTAGAGCGTCTGCTCCTCGCGATGCGCGCCGGCGATGTCCTGCAGCGCGAGGCCGTTCGACTGCGGTTCGTTCGTTTCGTCGGCGCTCGACTCGCTCGAGAGCTGAAGCCGCGCCAGCAGCAGATCCACCAGCTTCGGATCGAAGGCGGTGCCGGCGTACTCGCGCAGCACGGCGGTGGCATCCGCTTCGGTGCGCGCCGGCCGGTACGGCCGGTCGGCCTGCAGCGTGCTGTAGCAGTCGGCGATGGCGAGGATGCGTGCGCCGATCGGAATGGTCTCGCCGCGCAGTCCGGCCGGATAGCCGAGACCATCCCACCGTTCGTGATGGCACAGCACGAGCTCGCTGACCGGCGCCGCGAATGGCACGTTGCGCAGGATTTCGGCGCCGACGCGCGGGTGAATCTTCACGCGCTCGAACTCCTCCGGCGTGAGCGCTTCGGGTTTCGAGAGGATGTGCTCGGGCACCGCCATGTTACCGATGTCGTGCAGCAGCGCCGCGGTGCGGACCGCCTGCACTTCAGCATCCGACAGGCCGGCCGCTTCGGCGAGCGTCGCGGCGTACTGCTGAATCGATCGGATGTGCTCGGGCGTGCAGCCTGCCTTGGCTTCGATGGCGAGCGCGAGCGCTTCGACGGTGGCGAGCTGCACCTCCATCGCGCGCAGCGTTTGATCCTGCTCTTCGCGCAGGCGCGCGACGACCGTGTGGTAGCTGCGGAAGACGAGATAGAGCGGCACCGCCAGGAGCGCGAGCCAGCCGAACCAGCCGCGCGTCGACGCCTCCGTGGCGATGGCCGCGAGCGCCGCGCCGGCGAGATAGCTCGGCGCGCTCCACAGGAAGTTGCGCTGCCAGATGCCGGCCACCGGCTGGCGCGTCGAGAGCGCGATCGCGCCGGCGACGAGCGACGAATTGATGAAGAAGTACAACGGCGCGACGATGGCGGCGATGCGGAGCAGCGAGACCGCGCCGAGCGCGTCCGAGCCCGAGAACATCACGATCGGGATCCCCGCGAGCGAGACCGTCAACGCCAGCGAGGCGATGTTGAAGATGATGCGGTGCCCGGGATTTCCCCCGGTCGCGCGCAGCGTGCACTGCGCCCACGCGCTGACGGTGGCGATGCAGACCGCCTGCGCCGGCCCGAGTGCGAACAGCGCCCAGAAGTTCACCGCGTGCGACAGCGAGAGGTTGGACTGACTCCGGCCGAGCGGCAACTCGATCTTGAAGGCGGAAGTGGCGACGGCGAGCGCCGTCAGCATCGCGAACAGGGCGGCGTGATCGAGGTGCACGCGCATCACCGCGATGATTGCGCAGACCGTCCCGGCGATGGAGACGGCTCCCACGTAGGCTTGCGCCAGCACGGGCAGCGCGCGAAAACTCGGCAAATCGGATTTCCGTCGTCGAAGGCCGCTCATACGATCCTCGCTTGCAGACGCCATGGCTCGCGCGATCCGACGTGCGTTCGGCTGGTGCGCTTCCGATCGGATCCGGATCGCAGCTGGTGCACGATGCGCAGGAAGGCATCGACCATCGCCGGTTCGTACATCGAACCACTGCGCTCGTGAATCATCGCGATCGCGGAGCCGTGAGAGAGCGCACGTCGATACGGACGATCGGAGGTGAGCGCGTCGTAGCAGTCGACGATCGCGAGGACCCGCGCGCCGACGGGAATCCCTTCGCCGGCGAGTCCGTCCGGATACCCGGAGCCGTCCCAGTTCTCGTGATGATGGCGAACGATCAGCGTGAGCGCCGTCGGGACGGGAATGGCCGCCAGCATGTCGGCGCCGATGGTGACGTGTTCCTTGACCTGGTCGAATTCGTCGGCGGTGAGCGGTCCCGGTTTGTTCAGCAGTCGATCGGGAATGGCGAGCTTGCCGATGTCGTGCAGGAGCGCCGCCGCTTTGATCGCGTCGATCAGCCGTTCGTCCTCGATGCCGGCTTCGTCGGCGAGTGCGAGCGCGAAGCGCTGCACTCGGAGCGCGTGCTCGTGCGTCGACTCGTCGCGTGCGGACAACGCGCGGACGAACGTCTCGACGACGGCCTTGGGCACGCTGAGCGAACCGCGCTGCTGTATGACATAAGACGACATAGTCGTCATCACGACCGCAGTTGAGCAACGTGGATGCCGGACCGGAAGGGCTAGGTGGAAGGCTCTGAACTGGAGTTAGTTAGACCGAAAACCGATCGATCGCCCGGCGGAGATCGGGGGCGTTCTCGTGTTCCGTTTCGGCGCAGAACCGCACGAAGCTTGACGAACGCCGCAAGCGGTGCGGCGCGCGGCGTTCGCCAAATCGTGCACTACTGCGCGCTGCTCCGGAACAACAGCCGGTTCGCCGTTCCCGCCGGGATGCCGCTCAGATGATTGAGCGTCGCCGTGTTCACGATTTCATTCCGGACTTGTGCCGGGGTGAAGCCGGGATTGCCCTGCAGGACTCGCGCGGCGACGCCTGCGACGTGAGGCGTCGCCATCGACGTGCCGCTGAGCGTCGCCGTTGCCGTATCACTCGTGTTGAACGAAGACAGGATCGACGAGCCCGGCGCGAAGATATCGACGACGCTCCCGAAGTTCGAGAACGACGAACGCGCATCGCTCATCGTCGTCGCGCCCACCGTGATCGCCGCGCCGACGCGGGCCGGCGAGGAGTTGGCGGCGTTCGTATTCGAGTTGCCGGCAGCAATCGCGTAGGTGACGCCGGAATTGATCGAATTGATGACGGCGTTATCGAGCGCCGTCGAGGCGCCTCCGCCGAGACTCATGTTGGCGACCGCCGGCGAGATGTGATTGGTCGTGACCCAGTCGACGCCGGCGATCACCCCCGAGGTCGTTCCAGAGCCGTTGCAGTTGAGCACGCGAACAGCGAACAGGTGCACGTTCTTGGCGACGCCGAACGTCGAGCCGCCGACCGTGCCCGACACATGCGTGCCGTGGCCGTTGCAGTCGTTGGTGTTCTGGCCGTCACCGATCGCGTCGAAGCCAACGAACGCACGGCCGGCGAACTGCTGGTGCGTCCGACGGATTCCCGTGTCGATGATGTACACGTTGACCCCGGTTCCGTTCGTTGTGTACGAGTAGGTCTGGTTGAGCGGCAGATTCCGTTGCCCGATGCGATCGAGACCCCACGGCGGATTCGTCTGCGTGGCGAGCGCTTCCATGATCGAGTCTTCTTCGACGAATTTGACGCGGCTGTCCTGGCTGAGGGCGATGGCCTGGGCCTCGGTCATGACCGCAGAGAATCCGTTGATCGCATTGTCGAACCGCCCCGTGATGGTGCCGGCCCATTCGGGCAGCAGTTCCGCGGCGTCGCGCGCGTTCAGCGCCGCGTTGTTGCTGATGCGCCGTCCGCGCGGTCCGACGGCGGCCGCCGGTTCGGCGTCACGATCGAGCACGACGATGTAGTGATTCGGAATCGCCCGATTGCCCATCCGGTGGAATCGAGCGGAACCGGATTGGGCGACCTCAGCTTGCTGCGCTGCGACGGGCAGCAGCGCGAGGACGATCAGACCAATCGACGACAGCAGTACCGCGACGTGGCTTCTCTTCATCGCTCCTCCTCGAGAACGGTCAACCGGCAAACGCCGCATCGTACGCGGCATCCCCTCGAGATGGAGCGCGGCCGTTGAAACATTTCGTGCAGACCGGGGAAGGTGTGGACGAGGTGCGATCTTTAGAGGCGATTGTGGTTCGGCAGCGATGCTTGACGCCCGGCTGGACGTCAGGTGTTCTCCCGGGACGCGCGGATCGCGCGGCGAATCGCGTCGACGAGCGCGTCAGGATCGCGGAGTTCGTCGGTCACTTTGACGAACGGCACGCCGCTCGGCCACGCCGCTTTTTCGAGCGCCTCGCCGTTGCGCGCGTTGACGACGATCACGTCGGGGCGGAGCGTGCTGATGACCGACACCGCCTTGTCGATCGAGTCGACCGGCGCGACCGCGAAGTGCAGCTTGGCGAGAATCGCTTCGCACACGTCGCGGCTCGACGGATCGTCGTCGGCCACGAGAATCAGCGGCGCGAAGCCGGGTCGATCCTCGGCGCGCCGTCCGCCTCGCGATTGCTTCCGCCGATCGGGTCCCTTGCGATGTTCCATGAGATTCACGGCGCCATCCTACTCGATATCCATGCTCGCCACACGAAGAGCGCGGCGATCGCCATCGCGAGCAACACGATTGGGCTCGGGAAGACGCTGCGCGCGGCGATCGGCCGGCCCTCTCGCGCCAGCATCGCGTTCAGGATGTTGCGCGTCACCTGTTGCGCGGCGGCGCTGGTTCGCAATGTGTGCCATTCCGGAGCGTTATAGCCGTCGAGTCCCCAGTTCCACTGCATCGATCCGGTCGCGAAGACGAGCGCGTCGCTCGGCGCGGTGTAAATCGTCATGTCGGCGTAGCGGGTCTTCCCTTGATCGACGAACGGGGAATGGGCGAGGCGAACGAGGTTCGCCGGACCGCCTCCGTAGATGGCGTCGACTTCGTAGCCGAGCAGGCCGCGCAGCGCGTCGCCGCGCTTCAGGTTCGTGCCGGCGAACGCCCAGTGCGACGCGCCCTCGATGACGATGTCGCCATCGACGGGATCGGTGGCGTACATCACGCCGACCAGCCGTTCTTCCGGACGCGAGACGGGCCGATCGCGCCAGCGGCCGGTAACCAGCCGGTTGTTGCGCGGATCGCCGTCGATCGCGAGTGGGTCGCTGCTGTCGGCGGCCTCCTTGTACGCGACGATCGTCCGATCCGGTGCGCCGGCGGAGCTCGGCTCGAATCGAATCTGCCAGTAGCTGACGTCGGCGCCGAGGAACGCGAGGTGAATGCCGCGGTCGCGCGCCGCCTCGAAGCGCTCGCGCATCGGCCGCGACCAGTACTCGTCGTGTCCGACCGACAACACGATGCGGTGGCGTGTGAACGCGTCGCTGCGCTCGTGCGTGTCGACGTCGGTCAGGTAGGCGAGGTCGTAGCCTTCGCGCTCGAGAAACCGGACGGCGTTGTATTCCCAGCGGCGCAGGAAATCGCCGGCGCCGTCGAGGCGCACGCCGTACGGATTGGTCGCATACGGGCGATCGAACGAGACTTTTCTCGCCGGCGCGTTGCCGCTGTTGAACGCGTACAGCGACTTGCCGCCCCAGTTGTTGTAGGCGGCGAACGTCGTCACGCTCGACTGAAAGACGATCGCCGAGTCGCGCGCGTCGTCGCGCACGACGAAGACAATGAACGACTGCAAGGAGGAGGGATGCGCGGTCAGCCGCGCGAGATAGACGCCGGTCGTCCACGCGTCGCCGGCATCGTTCGTCTCCAGCGTGTACGGATCCCGCCAGCGGCACTCGATCAACCCGGTCGACGGATCGGCGGTGGGCGGGTCCTGCAGGATGCCGTGCCGTTCGATCGGGCCGGCGACGCGGCGGGCGCCGGCGCCGCCGTACCAGCCCATGCGAAAGACGTCGATCGTATAGCGGGGATCGCGGGTGCTGACGAAGAGGTCGATCGGTTCGCCGCCGTTGACGCTGGTCTTCGAGGCGTAGCCTTCGATTTCGCGCGCCAGCGCCGGCGCACGGATTTCCCAGTCGGCGGTTCCCGCTTTCTGATTCTCGATCGCGATCGTCGCGGCCGCGGCCAGCAGCAGGCTCAGCATGCGCCGCTGCTATTATGGCGCGCGTGACCGATGATGAGCTCATGAGCGCGGCGCTCGACGAGGCGCGGCGCGCGCGCGATGCCGGTGAAGTGCCGATTGGCGCCGTCGTCGCCCTCGACGGCGAGATCGTCGGCCGCGGATTCAACCAGCCGATTTCGTCCGGCGATCCGACGGCGCACGCCGAGATCGTCGCCATTCGCGACGCTGCGGCGCGCGTCGGCAACTATCGGCTGACCGGTGCGACGCTGTGCGTCACGATCGAGCCGTGCCTGATGTGCGTGGGCGCGCTCGTCCATGCACGGATCGGCACACTCATCTTCGGCGCGCCCGAACCCAAGTCCGGCGCCGTGACCTCAACGGTGCGCGGCGGGGAGCTGCCCGGGCACAACCATCGCTTCGATATCGTCTCTGGCGTCCGTGAAGACGATTGCCGCGAGATGCTTCAAGCGTTCTTTCGTCATCGGCGCGCGGACGCCTGAGTCGGCCGATCGATCGTCCTTGCGGTATAATCCAAGGTCCGCTTCGCTTCAGTCGTCCTCAACGGAGAGGTACCGAAGTGGTCGTAACGGGGGCGCCTCGAAAGCGTCTTGTCCTGTAAGGGGCACGTGGGTTCGAATCCCACCCTCTCCGCCAACAATAAATAACAGCATTCTGTCTAGGCCTCGTGGGTGCACGAGGAACCCACTCCTCAACTAAGTCCTGTTATTGCAGCAATTTAAGACGATTCGGCATTGCCCGGAGCGCCGTCGTCTGCTAAATCGTTTGGATTCAATGGCTTGTTGGTCGACGGGCACCGTTATCGGGTCCTTTGCAATCGGGCTCGAGGACGCGTGCTCAGGCTCTGTATTAGAATCTAATACATCATGCGAGAAACGGTGACCATCAGCTTGCCTCGAGCCATCCGGCGCGAACTCGACAAGATCGCCAAAGAAGAGGGCGTCTCTCGCAGCGACGTCCTTCGGCAGTCATTGGAAGATTTTCTGTTCGCGCGTCGATTTCGACAGCTACGGCAACGCATGATGGCCGCGGCACAGGCTCAGGGCACTTTCACCGACGAGGACGTGTTCAACCGCGTCTCGTGAACCTCCTGCTCGATACGAATGTGCTGATCGCCGCGCTCATCGCGCGCGGCGTCTGCAGCGACCTGCTGGAACACTGCGTTCGCAATCACGTCGTCGTTTCTTCGCAGCCACTGCTCGACGAGCTTCGCCGTGTTCTGACTGAAAAATTCCATCAGCGCAGCATCGATGTACGAGCGGCCACTCGATTGTTTGAGGAGACGTTCACACTCGTCGTGCCGAATGCGCTCGAGTCGCCGACGTGTCGCGATCGTGACGACGACGTCGTGTTGGCGACGGCCCGCGCCGGCGAGTGCGCGGCCATCGTCACCGGCGATCAGGATTTGTTGATCCTGGATCCCTTTCAGGGCATCCGGGTGCTATCGCCGTCTGGTTTCTGGCAATGGGAATCTGCGCACGACGATCAGTAGCCGCGACGGCGTCCTGTGCGAAAACTCGGCCGATGCCGGATCGCGCGACAATCGGGGTATTCGAGGCAATCGACGGAGGCTTGTGGCCCCAGAACTGGGCCCAACCTGATGCCACACGCCGATCGCATCGGCCGCGCCTTGCGCCCGGCCCGCCTCTCGGACACGCTTGCGCATGGACTCGCTGCCCCCTCCGCTCGCCTTCGTCGTACTCCTCTTCGCCGGCTGGGTCAACCGGCAGCAACAGGCGGTCATTGACTACCTGC
>DAIUKO010000103.1:0-21064 GCA_036848175.1 Vicinamibacterales bacterium
GTCTACATGCCGATGTCGCAGGACTTCCGCAACTGGAAGCGCTATCGCGGCGGCTGGGCGCCCGACCTCTGGCTGTTCGATCTGAAGACGTTCGCGTCGCGCAACATCACGAACAATCCGGCGAACGACGCGCAGCCGATGTGGTTTCGCAACACGATCTACTTCATCTCCGATCGCGGATCCGAGCAGCGCAACAACATCTGGGCCGAGGATCTCGGCACCGGCGCGGTGCGCCAGGTCACCGAGTTCAGCGACTTCGACATCACCTTCCCGTCAATCGGCCCGGACGCGATCGTGTTCCAGAAGGGCGGCCGCATCTACCTCCTCAGTCTGCCCGGCGAGAAGGTGACGGAGGTGTCGATCCGCGTCGTGACTGATCAGATGACGCTGCGCTCGCGAACGGCGAAAGCGGACAAGACGATCAATGCGGTTTCGGTGTCGCCAACGGGGAGACGCGTCGCGTTCGAAACGCGCGGCGACGTCGTGACCCTTCCAGCCGAGCACGGGGCGGCGATCGACGTCACGCGCAGCTCGGGCGTGGCCGATCGCTATCCGCGCTGGTCGCCCGACGGGAAGACGATCGCCTACTGGAGCGATCGCAGCGGCGAGTACGAATTGACGCTGCGCTCCGCCGACGGCGCCGGCGTCGAGCGGAAAGTGACGTCGCTCGGCCGCGGGTTTCGCTACCCGCCGCAATGGGCGCCGGACAACAAGAAGCTGGCGTTCATCGATCAGGCGATGCGGATTCGGATCTACGACGATGCAACCGGCAAGTTGACCGACGTCGACAGGAGTCCCGATTGGATCGCGCACGGCGCGCTCGAGGCGTTCCGCTTCCAGTGGTCGCCCGATTCGCGGTGGCTCGCCTACGCGCGACCGGCCGCGACCAGCAACAACGCGATCTTCCTGTTCGATACCAGGGACGGCAAGCTGCATCAGGCGACGAGCGGCTACCTCAACGACACGCAGCCGGCATTCGATCCGGAAGGCACGTACCTGTTCTATGCGTCGGACCGCGCCTTCGATCCGGTGTACGGCACGTTCGACAACACGTGGACCTACGCGAACCCGACGCGCCTGGTCGCCGTGCCGCTGCGGAAGGAGGTGAAGTCGCCGCTCGCCGCGCGCAACGATTCCGAGAATCCAGCGCTCGACACCGGCAAGAAGGAAAACAAGAAAGAAGACAAGAAGGACGACAAGACGGACGACAAGAAGAGCGGCAAGACGGATGAGAAGGCCGACGACAAGCCGGCCGACAAACCGCCGGCGCCGTCGAACGTCGATATCGACCTCGATCGGTTCGAGTCGCGATCGGTGGTCCTGCCGCCGCCGTCCGGCACCTATGCGGATCTCCAGCCGGTGAAAGGCAGGCTCGTGTATCGACGGCCGCCGCGCGCCGGCACGCACGACCAGCCGAGTCCCGTCTTCTACTTCGATCTCGAGGAGCGCGAGGAAAAGACGGTGCTCGACGATGCCGACGCGATCGAGGTGACCTTCGACGGCAAGAAGATGCTCGTCACCAGCAAAGAGAAGTACGCGATCGTCGAGGTGAAGGAGAAGCAGAAGTTCGAGAAGCCGATCGACCTCGCCAACATGCAGGTGCCGGTCGAGCCGCGCGCCGAGTGGCGGCAGCTGTTCATGGACACGTTCCGCTTCGAGCGCGACTTCTTCTACGACCCGGGCATGCACGGCGTCAACTGGAACGCGCTGAAAGAGCGCTATTCGACGCTGCTCGACGAAGCGGTGACGCGCTGGGACGTGAACTGGATCATCGGGGAGTTCCTCGGCGAGCTGAACGCGTCGCACACCTACCACGGCGGCGGCGACCTCGAGGAGGCGCCGACGCGATCGGTGGGCATGCTCGGCGTCGACTGGGAGCTGGCCAATGGCGCCTACCGCATCAAACGGATCGTGCGCGGCGGACCGTGGGACACTAGCGTCCGCTCGCCGCTCGACGAGCCCGGCGTCAACGTGAACGAAGGCGACTACGTGCTCGCCGTCAACGGACGGCCGCTGGACACCAAAAAGGATCCGTGGGCGAGCTTCGGCGATCTCGGCAAGAAGACCGTCGTGCTCACGGTCGGCCGCTCACCGTCGATGAGCGAAGCGCGTCAGGTCGTCGTGACGTGCCTCGACGATGAGATCGATCTGCGATTCCGCGCCTGGATCGAAGAGCGGCGGCAAATCGTCGACAAGGCGACCGCCGGCAAGGTCGGCTACATCTACGTGCAGAGCACGGGCACCGACGCGCAGAACGATCTGATGCGGCAGTTCATGGCGCAGTGGAAGAAAGACGGGCTGATCATCGACGAGCGCTGGAACAGCGGCGGCCAGATTCCCGATCGGTTCATCGAGCTGCTGAACCGCCCGATTCTCGCCTACTGGGCGGTGCGCGACGCGCCGGCGCAGCAGTGGCCGCCGATCGCGCACCGCGGGCCACAGGTGATGCTGATCAACGGATGGAGCGGATCGGGCGGCGACGCGTTCCCGTTCTACTTCCGCGAGGCGAAGCTCGGTCCGCTGATCGGCACGCGCACGTGGGGCGGCCTGATCGGCATCAGCGGATCGCCGTCGCTGGTCGACGGCGGCGGCATCACCGTGCCGACGTTCCGGATGTACGACCCGAAGGGCCAGTGGTTCGCGGAAGGGCACGGCGTCGATCCGGACATTCCGGTGGAAGACGATCCCGCGCAGCTTGCGAAAGGCACCGATTCGCAGCTGCAGCGCGCGATCGAAGAGGTCACCAGACGGATCGCCGAGCAGCCGAAGCCCCCGGCGCGGCCGGCGTACGAGAAGCGGACGCCGAGCGGCAATCAGTGATGCGAGTCGCGGTTCTCAGAACGTCTTCAGGAAGGCGATCAGCGCGCGCTTGTCATCGTCGCTCAATCCCGGCTCGCCCGGTTCGATCGACTCGAACTGGCGCGTGCCGAAGTAGTGCCCCTTGTTGACGACGAAGTCCTTGCACTTGCTCAGCGAGAGCATGTCGTCGACGAGGCTGCCGAGCGTGGCGGCGAGATCGCGGCTCTCCTTGAGCTCGCGCTTCGCCCGCGTGAGGACGTTGAGCAGCCGCTTCTGGTGCTCTTTGCGTTCCTCGCCCTGCAGATCGGACCCGAGCGCGTCCATGCTCGTGACGAGACCGACCGGCATCCCTTTCGGGAAGGGTCCGATTTTGACCGAGTAGCCGCTGCCGCCGACCAGGAACGGGAAGAGCCGCCGCCCGACGCCGACGAGGCCGCGAAGACCCTCGGGGATGTAGTTTTCCGGAATCTCGACGTAGCTGTCGGCGGTGGTGCGATCGATGAAGCCGACGCCGGGGCCGTTCTCGTTCGCGAAGATCGGATCCTTGTCGCGCTTCTCCGGCCACAGCAACTGTTCGATCGAGGCCTGGAACGATCGCATCCGTCCCTCGACCGATGGGCTCCACTCGAACGGACCGAGCGCGTTGTTCTGGAGGAACGGCGCCGTCGACCAGACGCTGACGAGCGACGCCGGGCGAATGTAGCCGCGGCCGCCGGCCGGCATCACGTAGTCGCTCTCGGCGCCGGTGACCGGATGGCGGACCTTGATCGTGCCGACCGATGGCAGCTGCTTGTACGACTCGGACGAGAAGTTGTCCCAGATGTTGCCGCGGATCGCGTTGGTCCCCAGCGGACTGCAGGCGTTGATGCCGAGCAGCGTGATCGGGACGCGCAGCTCGGTCGACAGGAAATTGTTCTGGAGGAAGTCGTCGGCGAGGACAATCGGCCGTATCTTGCTCTTGAAGTCGTCGCTCTTCGTCCACCGCCAGTACTCGTTCCAGGCGGTCAGATAGTTGGGCCCGTTGGCGTTCTCGAGATCGAGGCCCGCCGGCAGATCGGGCCCCTTGCTCGAATGACACCGCGCGCAGCGTTCGGCGAAGACGACCTTGCCGCGCTGCAGCGTCGCGGCGCTCTCGGTCTGGTAGCTTCGCCCGCCCGGCGCATCTTTCAAATAATGTGGATCCGTGCTGGCCAGGAAGAACCTCGCCATGTTCGGCGTCTGCATTTCGGTGGCGCGCCAGTAGTTGGAATTCTTTTCGGCGACGTCGATCTCGATCGGCGAGATCGGCCGGCCGCCGACGAGCGGCCGGAAGTGCAGCAGCCACTCCTCGCTGAACAGGCCGATGTTGATGTAGACGCGATTGAGCGCGCCGAGCGCGCCGACTGAATCGGATCCGTCCTTGAGCACACGCGGCGTCCAGGTCGTGCTCGGCCAGACGAAGAACTGCGCGAGCGGATCCGAGTTCGACACGTAGTCGTTGAACTGTTTGTTCCGCAAGCCGCCGCCGGCGATCGTTTCCTTCCCCCACTTCTTGGCGTGAAGCATCCGCGGCATCAGCTGGTAGACCGCGTTCATCGTGCGCGGGTTGTTGATGTTGTCGGTGGAGACGAGCGACGTGTCGACCGTGCCAGGACGATACGGATGGAGCGACTGAAAGAAGAAGCTGTCCTCGGCGCTCGTGCCGCGCCAGTTGAAGATGCGCTCCCACCAGGAATACTGCGAGCCGACGTTCGAGCTCAGGTTCTCCCACTTCGGGTTCTCGGGATCGGCCGGCGGGTTGATCGGGTTGGGGCCGACGTGACAGATCGAGCACGCCATGCCGACTCGATAGGGACGGACGAGATTCGGATCGTAGAAGTAGCTCGGGTCGTTGTAGAAGCGATCCGCATTCCATCGCTTCCGCGCGTTCTCGTCGAAGGCCGGATTCGGAAACAGCCGGAAGCCGACGATGCCGGTGGGTTCGCCGTAGTACGAACCCTTGGCGACGGTCTTTCCGCGCGCGCCGATTTCGACGCCGGGATACGTCTGCTCGTTGGCGAATGGATCGGGCGGGCAGTCGGGCCCGGTGACGCGCACGTCCAGCCACAGACCGAAGCGATTCGGATCCGGTCCAGTCGCTTCCTTGAAGCACGGTTCGTTGACGAGACCGAGATACCGCCACCGATTGTGGCGCCCGTACGATTCGCCGTACTTGCTGCCTGGCGGATACGGATGCGATGAGATCGTTTTCAGGAGATCGAACGATCCGACGCTGGCGACCGACAGCGTGTCCCACAGGCGGTCGTCGCCGCCGGTCCACACCATCCACATGTTCCGGCCCTGGATTTCTTCCCTCGTGAGCGGCCGGCGCGGCTTGCCGTCGACGAGATTGAAATCCATGTCGTGGAAGTAGTCTTCGTCGGCGGCCACGAACTTCTCGGGCGCGACGCCGGCGCGCTTCGCCTCGTCATCGACCGTCCCTGGACGCGGCTGTTTGGATGAGCAGGCGCCGCAGACAACCGCCAGAGCCACCGCAGCGAGGGCGGACACACTTCGCACGTTCATGGACGCGACTCCTCCGTCACATCTTCACAACGCGCCGTTTGCGGCGATTTCGGGTCGCAGCCGTGCTGCAGATATATCATGACGCACGCCTGCAGTGCGCCCGCTCGACCGGATCAACGAGGAGGCGTCGGTGATGAACGTGCGATCGATTCTGACGGCGGCGGCTCTCGCGTTGGCCCTCCCCTCAGCGCGCGGTGGTGCGATCCTGCGCGCGCAACAACCAGGCGTCGCGCAACCTGGAACGAAATGGAGCGAAGAACAGCTGCGTCAAGCCGTCGCGCCGGCGCGGGTCGGCCGCAAGCTGACGCCCAAATCATGGCCGGGCAACGCGCGCGTCGCCGTCTGTCTGAGCTTCGATGTCGACAACGAATCGTACCTGCTCGCGCGCGGCGAGAAGTCGCCGACGACGCTGTCCGCCGCCGACTTCGGCGCGGAAACGGGGCTGCCGCGGATCCTCGAGCTGCTCGATCGTCATCAGGTACCCGCGTCGTTTTTCATTCCAGCCGTGAGCGCCGTGATTCATCCGGAGATGATTCCAGCGATTGTGAAACGCGGCCGTCACGAGATCGGCGTGCACGGGTGGATTCACGAGTCACTCCCGGCGCTCAACGATGCCGCCGAAGAGGAGCGGCTGTTGAACCAGGCGATCGAGTACCTCACCAGGGCGACGGGCAAACGGCCGGTCGGCTACCGCGCGCCGGGCTGGGCGTTCAGCCAGCACACGATCGGGATCCTGCGCCGCGCCGGATTTCTGTACGACAGCAGTCTGTCGGCGATGGACGAGCCGTACGAGCTGGTGTCGAACGGCGAACCGACCGGATTGACCGAGCTGTCGATCGACTGGACGCTGACCGAGACGCCGTATCTCGGCCGCGGCGGCACGATGCCGTCGCCGGCGCAATTGTTCCAGTTGTACCGCGAGGAATTCGACGGCGCGTACGAGCAGCGGACGATGTTCGTCCTCACGCTGCACCCGCACGTCAGCGGGCATCGCGCCCCGCTGAAGCACCTCGACGAGCTCATCGCCTACATGCGCGCGAAACCCGGCGTCTGGTTTGCGACCGGCGAGCAAATCGCGCGATACCTCAAGGATGCCAACAAGTCAGAGTGATCCTCGTCATGCTCAACGATGGGCCGCCGACGCTGAGAATCAATGTTCATCATCGAACTCGTCTACAAAGTGAGCCTCGAGCAGATCGACGCGAGCATGGCGGCGCACGTCAAGTTCCTGAAGAAGTACTACGCGGCCGGCAACTTCATCGTGTCGGGACGAAAGATCCCACGGGACGGCGGCATCATTCTGGCCGTCGGCAAGAGCGTGGAGGAAATCGACGCGATCGTCCGTGAAGATCCGTTCGTCGCGCGCGGCCTCGCCGACTTTCGCATCATCCAGTTCCGAGCGAGCCAGCACGCCGACGATATTCAGAAACGGATCAACGAGGCGTGATGAAGGTGACCGTGCGTCCGCTCACACCCGACCTGTGGCCGGCGCTCGAGGAACTGTTCGGCCCGCTCGGCGCCTGCAGCGGATGCTGGTGCATGTACTGGCGCATCGGCAGCGCGTATCGCAGACGGCCGCGCGACACGAACAGGGCGGCGTTCCGCGACATCGTCAAGCGCGGTCCGCCTCCGGGTCTGCTCGCCTTCGACGGCAACGTGCCGGTCGGCTGGTGTCAGCTGACGCCGCGTGACGATTTGCCGTGGCTCGATCGCACCTGGCGGCTTCGCCGGATCGACGAGAAACGGGTCTGGTCGATCTCCTGCTTGTACGTGCGGAAGGGATATCGCAGGAAAGGCGTCACCTCGGCGCTGATCGCAGCCGCGGTGAAAGCCGCGAAGCGTGCGAACGCGCCCGCGCTCGAAGCGTATCCCCTCGATGCCGACAAGACGCCAAGCGCGTCGGGCACGGGATTCGAATCGACGTTCGCACGCGCCGGATTCAGAACCGTCGCGCGCCACGTGCCGCCTCGTCCGATCATGCGCCACGATCTGTCGTAGCCGGCGCGGTTCCGGCCGCGTTACTCCGGGCGGCAGTTGAATCGACGTCTTTGACAACCGCTCATGGTGAGCCCTTCGACTCGCCGCTCATGCTGAGCATGTCGAAGCATGAGCGTCTCGCTCAGGATGTACTTGTCGAACCATGAGCGCAGCGCTCGTCCTTCGACGGGCTCAGGACGAGCGATGATGGAGACGCCAATTCAACTGCTCACCGGGATTAGGCGCTCCAGGTCAGCGTGGGTTCATGCCGGCTTCGCCATCTGCAGCTCCATGCGCTCGCAGTAGAGGTGCGCCGTCACCCGCTGGATCTGCTCCGTGCCCGCATCGGCCTTCGTCGGCGCGAGCTTGAAGATTCCGAGGTTGAAGAAGTTGACGCGGCCGAGCTCCGCCTGCCGGTTCGGCGTCAGGAAGGTGAGCGAGCCGTTCTTCTCGTGGCTCTCGTCGTTGACCCCCTTGATCACGAATTCCTCGAACCAGTCGTGCCACGTCGACGCCGCCGTTTCCGCCATCGTGATCGTCAGATTGGGGAATTCCAAACGGCCCGGTTCTTTCGCGAAGTCTCTGGCGTCGCCGACGTCGTCGGCGACGGCTGTCTGCCGGACAGTGAACGAGTCGATGGCATTGACCTTCGTGCAGTCGAGGCCGTCGATCTCGAGGCGGAAGTTCGACGCGAGCCACATCTCCTGCGCCGCCTTGACCGGCGGCAGCTTCGCCTTGCCGGCCGCCTTGCCGATCCGCGTGTATTCGGGCGCGAACTTCACCGTCATGTAGGCCTGATCCTTCGACGCGCCGTCCATCGCCGGAATCTGGACCTCGGTGACGAGCGCGTTGAAGAATTCGCGCTGGCTGCGCGCCTCGAAGTTGAAGTCGTAGTTGACGATCGATCCGTTCTTCCTCTGGTAGTTCATCTTCCACGACGCGGCGATCCAGTCGTAGACCGCGTCCTGCATCCACGCGCCGACCTGGATCGTGAAGTCCTCGTACCTCGGCGGCCCGATGTGTTTCTTGACGAAGTACGACGGCCCGACCGTTTCGTTGATCACGTCCGCGTGGATCGCACCGCCCTCGATCGATTTCACGAACCCGGCGTCGACGCCGTCGAGCGTCAGGAGGAAATGGCCCGCGACATAGCTGCGCTGCGAAACACCCGGCATGCGACCCTCCTTGTACGGGAGCGCCGTGCATGCTACGCCCGCCTCCAATCGCCGTCGAGGGAAATCATGCGATTATCCACACATGAACGGGTCGACGCCGCGTTCGTCCAAGCTCGGCAGTGCCGCGCTCATTCTTCCGATCGCGGCGGTCATCGCAGTCACGTTCGTGGCGCACCGTGCGATCGAGCGCGGCAACGAATCGAATGAGTGGCTGCTCCACACGCAGGAAGTGCTCACGACGCTGCAGACGGCGCTGGCGACCGCTGTCGACGCCGAAACCGGCGTACGCGGCTACCTGATTCTCGGAGAGCTGGAGAGTCTCGAGCCGTTCGATCGCTCCGAATCGGCGATGCCGGCCGTCGTCGAACGCCTCGCCACCTTGACCGCCGACGATCCGGTGCAGCAGCGCCGCGTCGCCAATCTGCGAACGCAGCTGGCCAACGTACGTGCCTCGCTCGCCGCGCTGATCGAGATGGAGCGCCGCGGTCTCACCTTCGATCCGGCCACCCATCGACGGGAAAACGCGGAGATGGACGCGCTGCGCACGACCATCACGGCGATGCGCGACGAAGAGCTCAGGCTGCTCGCCGATCGGGAGAAGGCCGACGCGCAGGCGGTTCGGCGCGTGTATGCGACCGGCGTCGCCGTCGTGGCGATGACCGTTGCGTTCCTGGCCTGGGCGTACATCCTGCTCGCGCGTGATGCGAGCCGCCGCCGCCAGACCGCCGAGACGATGCGGCGCGCGAACGAAGAGCTCGAGGAGCGGGTCGCCAGCCGTACGACGGAGCTCGCCGATGCCAACGCCAAGCTGACGGTGTCGTTGGCCGAGGCGCAGCGCGCGCGGCGCGAGACCGAAGCGGCGAGCCGGCTCAAAGACGAGTTCCTGATGACCGTGTCGCACGAGCTGCGGACGCCGCTCACGGCGATTCGCGGCTGGGCGCGGATGCTGATCACGGGCGAGATTCGCGACGAGCAGAAGCACCATGCCCTCGAGACGATCGAACGCAACGCGCAGGCGCAGACGCAGCTGATTGGCGATCTGCTGGATGTGTCGCGGGCGATCAGCGGCAAGCTGCGGCTCGACGTCTCGATCGTCAACCTGCCGGACATCGTCAAGGGCGCCGTCGAGTCGATCCAGCCCGCCGCCGATGCGAAGGAGATCCGGGTCGAGACGATCGTCGATCCCGACGCTGGTCCAGTCTCCGGCGACGCCGCTCGCCTTCAACAGATCGTGTGGAACCTCCTGACCAACGCCGTCAAGTTCACGCCGAAGCGCGGGCGGGTGCAGGTGCGCGTCGAGTGCGCGAACGCGCACGTCGACGTCGTCGTGAGCGACACCGGCGCGGGAATCTCGGAGGAATTCCTCCCGCACGTCTTCGAACGGTTTCGACAGGAGGATGCCGGCACGACGCGATCGCACGGCGGCCTCGGTCTCGGGCTGGCGATCGTCCGGCATCTGGCGGAGCTGCACGGCGGAACGGTCACCGCGGAGAGCCGCGGCGCTGGAGCGGGGGCGACGTTCACCGTCCGCTTGCCGTTGACGAGCGACCGCCACGATGAGATCGATTCGGCGCACGTGAGCCCAGTCATCGACGTGCCGGGGAATGCGCTCACGCTCGCCCGGCTGGACGACGTGCGCATCCTCGTCGTCGACGATGAGGCACAAGCGTCGGAGATGTTCGCGACGATTCTCGAGCGCGCCGGCGCGACGGTCGTCACCGCGGCCTCCGCGCAGGAAGCGCTCATCCTCCTCCAGGGTCACTCGCCGGACGTCCTGCTCTCGGATATCGAGATGCCATCCGAAGACGGATATTCGCTCGTGCAGAAGGCGCGCGCGCTCGATCGATTGCGGAGTGGGCGGCTGCTCGCCATCGCCGTGACCGCGTACGCGCGGCCGGAAGATCGGCGGCAATCGCTCCAGGCCGGTTTCGACGGCCACGTGACCAAGCCGGTCGATCCGTTCGAGCTCGTCTCGGCGATCGCCACGCTCGTCGCCAGCCAGTCGCCGACGGCGACGTGAAGACTCGGCGTTAGCGCGGCCCTTCGACTCGCTCCGACCTGTGAACCGCAGATGCTCGCCGCGCGTAACAAGCAGGGAGAACTCACCCGCGTGAACCACCGTCTTTGTTTCAGATGATCACGATCCTTCGCGAGACGCGCTACGCGATCAGGCTGATCGGCCGCAACAGAGGCTTTGCCCTCGCGGTTGTGCTCTCAACCGCGCTGGGCGTCGGCGCCACGGCGTCGATCTTCAGCCTGATTGATGCATTTTTGCTGCGGCCGCTGCCGGTGCCGGGAACCGGCCGGGTGATGCGCCTGACATCGGTCACCCAGAGCAATCCGGTCGGCCGCTTCTCTTACGCCGAAGTGGACGAGATCCAGCAGCGGACGCAGTCGTTCGAAGGGCTGGCCACCTCCAGGAACGCGGTGTTCGGCTTTGCCCACGGACGCAATGACCAGCCGCGGATAACCATCGGCATTCTCGTCAACGGCAGCTTCTTCTCGACGCTCGGGGTCACGCCAGTACTCGGCCGCGGCTTCACCGTCGCCGACGATCGGATACCAGGGCGCAGCCCCGTCGTCGTCATCAGCTACGGCATGTGGCAGCGCGAATTCGGCGGCCGCCCCGATGTCGTCGGGCAGACCCTTCGCCTCAATGCCTCGGAGTTCACCATCATCGGCGTCACGCCCCAGTGGTTCACCGGCGTGCATCCGTTTTTCCAGCCGGCACTCTATGTGCCGCGGATGATGATCCGCGAGGCCACGGGCGCGCCGGCCGACCTGCTGACCGATCGAACGGCGCGGTCGGTGGACGTGTTCGCGCGGCTGAAGGGGGGCGTCGCGATTGAGCAGGCGCGCGACGAGATGCGCCGTGTCGCGGCGGCGCTCGAGCAGGAGAATCCGGCGGCGAACAAAGGGCGCGGCGCGACGGTCTTCACGCAGGTCGGCTACCGGATTGCCGAAGCGCCCGACAACTTCACGTTGTCGTGGCTGTTCTTCGCGGTCGCGGCGCTGGTCCTGTCGATCGCGTGCATCAACGTGGCGAACCTGTTGCTGTCCACGGCGCCGTCGCGCCTGCGCGAGACGGCGGTGCGACTGGCGATGGGCGCCAGCCGGACGCGATTGCTGCGCCAGTTTCTGATTGAGAGCTCCGTCCTTTCGATCGCCGGCGCCCTCGTCGGGCTCGGCATCGCGGCGATGTGCGCCTCGTTCATCCGGTCGATTGAAATCGCGAGCGATCTCCCGGTGAAGCTCGATACCCGCGTCGACGTGCGCGTCGCGCTCTTTGCGCTGGCCGTGGGGCTGATGTCGGGCGTGCTGGCCGGCCTGTGGCCGGCGATTCGCGGCGCGCGTGCCGACTTGAACGCGCTGCTGAAAGCCACCGAGCTCCGTTTCGCGGCGGCGCGCGGATGGATTCGTCAGGCGCTGGTCGTGGCGCAGGTCGCGGTGGCGCTCGTGATGATGGTGTTGTCCGGTCTGTTTCTCGAGACCATTCGAGCGGCGCGCGACACCGATCCCGGATTTCGCGTCGAACACGTGCTGGCGATGGGTTTCGATCCGCGGATCGCGGGCTACGATGTCGAGGCGACGCGCGTGTTCTACCGGCAGCTGCTGGCTCGGGTACGCGCGATTGGCGGCGTGCGCAGCGCCGCGCTCGGCCAGCACATTCCGCTCGGCGTCGCCAGCAGCGCGACCGACATCACCATCGCGGGCTATGAGATGGGGCCGAACCAGCAGACGCTCTCGATCGGCAGCTCGATCGTGAGCGACAGCTACTTCGACGTGCTCGGCATTCCGATCCTGCGCGGCCGCGCGTTCACGACCAGAGACACCGAGAGCGCGCCGCCGGTGGCCATCGTCAACGAGGCGATGGCAAAGAAGTACTGGCCGACGCGCGACGCGATCGGCGCGACCATCACCATTCAGTCGACGCCGCCGGTCACGGCGGAGGTCGTCGGCATCGCGCGCGTCTCGAAGACGCGCGACATCGGCGAAGCGCCGCAGCCGTTTCTCTATCTGCCGCTCGGGCAGAGGCGCCAGACGGCGATGATGCTGTTTGTCGAGACGGCCGGCGATGCGGCGTCAGCGAGCGGCGCCGTGCGCGCGGAAGTGCGCGCGCTCGATCCGAATCAGCCGATTTACGACGTGCGCACGATGGCCTCGCACTTTCAGCAGCAGGCGTTGTGGGGTGTCCGGCTGGTCGCCGAAGTCATCGCCGCGGTCGGCGCCGTCGGGCTCGCGCTCAGCGTGCTCGGTCTCTACGCGGTGATCGCGTACTCGGTCAGCCAGCGGACGCGGGAGATCGGCATCCGCATGGCGGTGGGTGCGAGCGAGCGCCGCGTGCTCGCGATGGTCCTGCGCCAGGGGCTGGTGCTCAGCGCGATCGGCAGCGGCATCGGACTGCTGCTGACTTTCGCGTTGAGCACGGTGATCGGCGACATGCTCAACGGCGTCAACCCGCGCGACCCGCGCGTCTACGTCGCGGGCACCGCCGTGCTGTTGTCGGTCACGCTCCTTGCGACGTATCTGCCCGCGCGGCGCGCCTCGCAGGTCGATCCGCAGGCGGCGTTGCGAGCTGACTGACCTGCGGCGAAACACGCTCGCTACTGTCCTCCGTGTCCTCCGCGTCCTTCGTGGTGGAGAGTTAGTTCTGAGGCGGACGAGGCGTGGCGCGCGTGGCAACGCCCGTCGCCATGCCGCCATCGTAGGTGGCCGTCAACCGGATGCCATCGCCGGTCACTTCGGCGAGAAAGCGCGTGGTGACCGGCGACGATTCGAACTGCGGCACGTGCGACGTCGAGAACGTGAGCGTGTTGCCCGACAGTTCGCCGTCCTGAATCGGTCCGTCGCCGGTCGGATAGCGGACGAGGCCGCGGATCCGGTTCCCCACCTGTTCGAAGCGCAAACGGATGCGATAGCGGTGCTGTTGAGCGTTCTGCATCTCGGCGATCCAATCGCCAGCGATGCTGGGCGCGGCCGCTGCTGGACGATTGGCGGCAACGGTTCCCCGCGACGCCGAGCGTGACCGCCGGGGCATCACGTAGGCGGCCGTCGCCGCGGCGACGACCAGAACCACGGCGGCGAACACCACGTGGCGTGTCCCGTATTTGTGCGCGGCTGCGCGCGCGCCGCCGACACGCAGCTGACTCGCCAGAAAGTTTTCGAGCTCGAGGACGTCGCGATCGAACCGCTCATCGCGAATCTCGATCGCGTTGAGGAAGCTCAGCTCCGTGAGGTCCGCCGGAAGGTCGGCGGCAGCGGGCATGCGGGCGCCGCCGACGAGCACCGGAATCACCGTCAGGTGACGCTGCAGCCCGGCGCCGATCTCGTGCCGCACGAAGTCGTCGTGTGACTGCTCGCGTTTCTTCACCGACTCGAGCCAGTGCGGGCCGATGACCGCGATCACGCAGTCGCACGTGGCGATCGTGTCCTCGATCGATGTGGCGAAATTCTGGCCCGGGTGGATGTCCTGGATGTCCATGAAGACGCGATCGTTGCCGAAGCGCGCCGTCAATCGGTCGCAGAGCCGTCCGGCGTGCCCGGCCGCGTCCTCGCGTCTGTAGCTGATAAAGATGCTGGCCACGTGTTTCGCGACCCACATGGTATCCCCGTGTGCACGCCCGCGATCGCCGGGACGTGCACGAGATCCTTCAGGCACGACATGAAACCGATTACAATCCGCCGATACGTCCGCGCGAACCGCATGCTGATGGAGTCGACCATGCGCCGCATCTTTCTGAGAACGCTGTCGTTGAGTGGAGTCGTCGCCGGCCTGATCGCGTTGGCGACCGTCGGCGTGCCGGAGCGATCACTGTCGGCGGCCGCGCCGGCCATTCAGGCCCCGGCGCAAGGACGCGGCAGCGCGCCGAGCGTGCCGACGCCGACCTCGCCCGAAGTACAGGCCGATCGCCGTGTGACGTTCCGCATCTACGCGCCCGACGCGCAAAAGGTGGAACTGCGAAGTCCGGGCGACATCCCTGGCATCGGCGGCCGCGGTGTCGCGCTGCCGCAGTTGACGAAGAACTCTGAAGGGGTGTGGGAAGGAACGTTCGGACCGGTGCCGGCCGGCGCCTACCGCTACGTCTTCGTCGTCAATGGCCTCACCGTGGTCGACTCGCGCAATCCGATGACGAGCCAGACCAACACGACCGTCTACAGCCTCGCGGTCGTGCCCGGTTCCGATGTGTTCGACACGAAGAACGTCGCGCACGGCGCCGTCGCGTCCGTCTACTACAACTCGACGGCGCTCGGCGGCATCCGCCGCGCGCACGTCTACACGCCGCCCGGCTACGAGACGAGCCGCGATCGCTATCCCGTCTTCTATCTGCTGCACGGCGCGGGCGACGTCGACGACTCGTGGAGCTCCGTCGGACGCGCCGGCTTCATCCTCGACAATCTGATCGCGGCCAACAAGGCGAAGCCGATGATCGTCGTGATGCCGGCGGGTCACACCAACGGCGCCGGCGCGGCGCTCGGCGCCAAGAGTACGCTCGGCCCGCAGGAGATGCCCGGGATCGGCAGCGGACCGGATCCATTCGTCAACGACTTCATGACCGACCTGATGCCGTACGTCGAGAAGACGTACCGCGTGCTGACCGATCGTCAGAGCCGTGCGATTGCCGGTCTGTCGATGGGCGGCAATCAGACGCTGAACATCGCGATTCCGCACCTCGACAAGTTCGCGTACGTCGGGGTCTACAGCTCGGGGATCATCTCGAGCGCGCGCGGCGCGGCGCCGCCGCCGGCAGGCACGCCGGCACCGCCTTTCGGAGAAGCGTGGGAGAAGCAGAACCTCGCCGCGCTCGACAACGCCGCCAACAAGCGCGGGCTCAATCTGCTCTGGTTCGGGACCGGCAAAGACGACTTCCTGCTCGACACGACGAAGAACACAGTCGCCCTGTTGAAGAAGCACGGATTCAATCCGGTCTTCCACGAGAGCGAAGGCGGACACACCTGGTTGAACTGGCGCGACTATCTGTCGCAGTTCGCGCCGCAGTTGTTCCAGGCAGCGGATCGCCAAAGGACGTCGTCGAGGCCGTGACGGTCGGGCCGCTCCGCGGCAGGGTGGGTTGGCGGCTTCGCCGCCCGTTGGGCGCGGGCTTCGGCCGCGTCACCTACGCGCGAGCGAAGCGAGCGAGCCTACGGCGCGAAGCGCGGCTCCGCGCGCGAGCGTAAGCGAGCGCGCCCACCGTAGCGATTGACGACCGTCCATCGCCTCGTTGCCGCAGTCAGCTTGCGCCGGGCGCTGACGATGAACGCCTTTGCGCCGCTCGCATTGGTGAGACCGAGCGCGGCCGTGATCGTATCGAGCGGCACGTCGTGCGCGTAATGCATGATCATCACGCGCTTCTCAGTGTCGTCCAGCACGGCGTCCATCAAACCGCGTACGACAATTCGTGCGTCGCGCGCGTCGAGCGCGGCGACGCCGTCGTTCCAGTCGTAGGGAATGTCGAGTGCGATGTCAGCCAGCGCGTCGTGCGGGAGGGCGGCGCGCGCGGCGCGTGCGCGCTGTTCGTCGAGACAGCGGTTGCGCGCGATCACATACAGCCACGTCGTGAACTTGGCGCCGCGTCGAAACATGTCGAGGCTGGAGTACGCCCTCACGAGCACGTCCTGGGCGAGATCCGCCGCGAGATCGCGGTTGCCGGCGAACCGCCCGCACCACGCGACGACTTTGTCGTGATGCCGCCGCATCAACTCGTCGATCAACCGACGCGACTGCGCCGAGTCGGGCGCGAGGCGGTACTGGTCGATCAGTTCCTCGTCAGTGGCGGCGTGGTAGGGACGCGCCTGCATGTAACGGCGTCGTAACGCTGACAAGTCGCATGCCAGCCGAAACAGGCGGGGAACGTCACTGTATTCCGTGCGAGCTTACGAAACTCGACAGAGATTTTCGCTGTTCGAGAATAGGGCCAGGCGCCAAATCCAAATTTTCGGCGGGTCCCGCGCAGCTGATCCTTGAGCGCTCTAGAAATTACTCTTGACGGTCTTAAAAACGGTATCGCATCGAAAGCTGAAATGAGCGAGCCGGGCGGACCGTGGCAGCCCTGCCGAACAGCGGCGAGCTGACGACACCGACGACCGTACTCGCATCCACGGCATTCAACGCGTTGAACACGTCGAGATTCAGCTCGAGGTTGTCGACCTGATCGCGTTTGCTCGATTCGGGATCTGCGGACCGCGGACGCGGCGCGCGAAAGATCGTCGTGAATCGCAGGTCCACTTGCGCGAGACCCGGTCCGTTTCCGGTGTTGCGCGTCACGCCGGCCGGCCGGTCGTTCACGACCAGGTCATGATTGTCGTCCGACCCCGTCGTCACGTCGAATGGCGCGCCGCTGGCGAGGCTGAGGCGCGTGGCGAGGCGCATCCGGTCCTTCGCCCACGCGTACGCGCCCGCTACGTTGAGGCGATGACGCCGATCGAAGTCGGCTCGACCGCGTTCGGCGGCAAAGTTCCGGCTGTTGGCCGGCAGATCGAAGATGCCCGACGTGTCGTCGATGGTACGGGACCACACGTACTGAATCGATCCTTTGAATTCAGAGACGCGTCCGCGAAACATGGTGGTCAGCGCGTGCGTGTGGCCGCTTCCCGCGGACTCGATCTGGTCCACGTTCGATCGAGCGCGATCCGGGCGCAGCCCGGTTCCGTCCAGCGGTGCGTTGATGTCGCGCGCTCTGAAGACGCCCGATGCCCGCGTGTCGAGATACTCGACGCTCACCATGCTCTTCCGCGTCAACGGCCGCTCGATCCCGATCGACGCCTGGATGGTCGCCGGTGACTGGAGGGCTGGGTCGAGCTGCCAGACTGTGAGGCCTGCGTCGCGCAAGGCGGCGGCCGGCGCGGCCGGCGGATATGGAGGCGCCTCGATCGCGAATTCCTGGAGCCCCCCGCTCCCGAACAACAGCGATCGTGCGATTGCGGTTTCCGCCAGCGACTGGTAGTACACGCCCACGCCGCTGCGAATGACGAACTTCCGGCCGGCAGGGGCGTAGGCGAGCGAGACACGCGGCGCCACGTTGTTCGAGTCGTGCACGGCGGATTCCCAGTCGTAGCGCACGCCGGTGACGATGCCAACCGTATCGAGCGGACGAAAATCAATTTCAGCGAACACGCTGGCGTCGACGTCCGTGAACGAGACGCGAGGGTTGCCCCGCCTGAGGGTGAACAGCGTCGGCCGTCCGCGCGTGTAGTCGCTCAGGCTGGCGAAGCTGTAGGTGCCCCCGAAGTTGCTGCCGTCGACGACGTCCAGGGAGCGCGCTTTGGCGCGTCCGCCAAGGCGCATCGCGTGTGAGCCGATTGTGATCGTGGCGATGTCGGCGCCCTGCACCGACGTCGATCGATTGGCCGTGAAGATCTGCGACGCGCCGCCCGCGAACGCGCCGGCGACGACGATCGACGGACCGGTTGCGAGTGCGCCGTCCTGGCGATCCGAATGGCTCACCTCGGAGTTGATGTCGTTGACCAGCCGGCCCGACCAGACCCGGTGATCGCTGATCGTCAGGTGCTGGCGCCGTTCGGTCGTCGCGTACGCCTGTTCCGCCAGACGGAGACCGCCGATTCCGCGTCCTCGCTCCACGTCGTCGAAGAGGTTGTAGCGGAGTGAGGTCGACTGTGTCTTGCCAGGGCGAACATCGACGCGGCCGAACAATGTCGTTCGCCGCTCGGTGGTCGGCGCGTTGGCGTTCAGGAGGCCTGCGGCGGTCTCGGCATTGATCACCGCGGCGTCGTCGCTCGTCAGCTGTTGACCGCTCGCGAAGAACGACCACCCTTTTCGTGGAATCGGGCCACCGAAGGTGCCCTCGGACAGCAGGCGCTGCATGTCGGGCATCGTGAGGGCGAGGGCGTTCTTCGAGTCGAGCGCCGAATTGCGGACGAACAGCGCTCCGCTGCCGTGGAAGAAGCGCCGCGACCCGTGCTGGGTTTCGACTTCGACGCGCGCCTTGCCTGGACTCTTGTATTCGACGGCGTAGGGACTGCGGTTGATGCGGAGCCGGTAGATCGCGGCCGTCGGAATGTCGGCGGCATCGGTCTCGACGCCGTCGACCACGAAGGAGACGCCGCCAATCGCTTCAGGAGTCGTGAACGTGGCCACCAGCGCCTGCAGGTTCTGCATGTCCGTGGGAAGCTGACGCAGCGCTTCGGGATCGAACTCGATGGCGTCGGCGTTGCGCGCCGGCGACAGCACGCCGCCCGACTCGTCGCCCTTCACCGTCACTTCGTCGCCGAAGCCGACGATCAAACGCACCCTCAGCGGCGGCGGTTCGCGTTCCGCCACCGGCACCTTGAGATCGGCGGGCTGAAAGCCGGCGAGCTCCACGCGCAATCGGTAGGACCCGAAGTCGACGCGCGGGAAGACGAAGCTGCCGGTCGCGTCGGTGGTGGTTTCGTGCGGATTCACGCCGTCGGACGCCAGGACGATCGTCGCGCCCGGAAGCACGCTGCCGGAATCGTCGACGACGACGCCGCGCACCGCCGCCACTTGTCCGCGCGCCGCCGGCGCGAAGAGGCCGCAGCACATCATGACCAGAACTACGACGCGCATGAGTACCGCCCTCGGGAGTCATGCGACGGGATGGCAATGTCGACCATGTGTCGCACGCTGATCGATTGGCGCGCGGTGAGTGCCTCGAGAAGATCGCTCACCATGCGGTGGTCGTCGGCGGTCATGACCGCGTGGTGCAGCATGATCCCCACCGTCGCGCCGGGGACGATGGCGCGTGCGATCGTCTCGCCCCACGCGATCGGTCCACGTCGCACGCCGTGGCGGCCGCTCCAGTCGAGAGAGATCGGTACTTCCAGCAGTGATGCGAGAGCGAATCGCTCCGCGGAGAGATCGCGAGAGAGCACTCGGACGTCGAGCTCGACCAGACAGTCGGCGGTGTCGCGCGAGCAGCGGTTCCACGGCGGCGTGAAGATCGGCGGCAGCGCACACGCCAGCAGGTCCTCGAGCCGCCGCTTCCCGTCAGAAAGATCCCGGCGCTGAAGATCGCGCGGACGCGAAGCGCCGAACTCGGACTTGCGGCCGACCGGTTCGTGATTGACGTGCGCGTAGCCGTGCTGATGAACCGAGACCGGAGACGCCTTCGCCGTCTGCATCGAGCGAAGTTCCGCGGCCAGATGCCGGCTGACCGCCGTCGGAATGGCGGCAAGCGCGATCGGCGTCTGATACGTGGAGACGATATCGAGAAGTCGAAACAGCTTTTCGTCCTCCCACCCGGCGTCATCGTCGCGGAAAAACACCGTGAGGTCAGAAGAGACACGGTCGAGCGCGACACGAATCGGATCGAGCCAGTGACTCATCGCGCCCTGCGAAAAGAGGCGGTTTCCATCCGACGCCAGTCGACCCATGCCTTCAACAGCCGCGCCGCATGTGCGGCGCCGTTGGTGTCGAGCGAAACGCGCGCAGGTTGAAACCCTGGCATGTCTTCGACGGCCGCGGCGAGCGTCGTGGGATTCAGACAATCAGCGTTCAGCACTCGGACGACGCCGAGCGCCGCCAGACGCCGCGCGCGATCGGTCTGCTCGGTTTCGTGTCGCTCCGCGAACGGGACGACCAGCGCCGGCACGCGGGCGTGGATGATGTCGAGCGCCGTGTTGTAGCCGCACTGGCTGATCGACAGCTGCGACGCTGACATCTCGCCGCAGAGATCGGCCACCGAACGGCGCACGCGGATCAAGGGATGATGCCGCGTTCGGTCGCACACCCGCCGCCAGACCGACTCTTCGCAGAGCGGGCCGGCGACGATCGTCATCGCGGGCGGCCGCTTCAGCAGGCCGTGCGCGTCGATCGCGGCCATGAACAGCGCCGACGCGAAGCGTCCGCCGCCGCCGGAGACGAGGATGCCGTGGCGTTCGGCCGCAGCTGGCGTCCTCGCCCGAGCGGCCACGAACCCGGTGTAGTGAACCGGCGTACGCATCGGCGCCGACGGACGAAAGAATTCGTCGAAGCGAGCGAACGCCGGATCGCCGTGCACGAGCACGGCATCGAAGTAGCGGTCGGCGAGTGCGCGCGCGCGCTCGTCATGCTCTCGCTGCTCATCGCCGCGATCGACCAGGATGTCGCGCACGCTGCAGACGACGATTGGGCTCGGCGACGCCACGCGCGCCGCGTCGAGGAGCGGCAGGAGCTCGCGCGCGAATTTGTTGCGCCCGAACGGGAACAGCTCGACGACGATCACGTCGGGCCGCTCGGTCAGGACACGGTGCAGCAGGATGTCGCGGCGACGATCGAGGCGCGTCCCGATCGATTCACGGGAATCGAGGCTGACCAGCCGGCCGTTCTCGTCCGCGGTGATCGGCGGCAGCCCGACGACGTCGCAAGACGCGGGCGGCGGCAGATCGTTCGGCAGTGGGCCGCCGCACCACAACGTGACGCGGAAATCGGATGACAAGGCGTCGGCCAGCGCCCACGAGCGCGCAAGGTGGCCGAGACCGAGCGAATGCTGACAGTAGAAGACCAGCGACGGGCGCGTCATACCACCACCGCCGCGCTGAGCGTCTGTTCGACGAGCATCGCAAGCTGTTCGGCCTTGCGATCGCCGTCAGGTCGAATCGCGTGCGCCGCGCGG
>DAIUKO010000104.1:0-21015 GCA_036848175.1 Vicinamibacterales bacterium
GGTTTCGCCTAGCGGGTTGTCGCCGGCTCTTGCTCGAATGCCCGCTTCAGCGACTCCACGTACGGCGGCCGGAAGATGCCGCGCTCGGTGATGATGCCGGCGATCAGGTGATGCGGCGTCACGTCGAAGGCGGGATTCCAGACGAGCGCGCCTTCCGGCGTGAGCTGCGCACCGGCAATGTGCGTGACCTCCTTGGCGGCGCGTTCCTCGATCGGAATGTGATCGCCGTCCGGCGTGTTCAGATCGATGGTGGACAGCGGAGCGGCGACGTAGAACGGGATCTGATGCTCGCGCGCGAGCACGGCGACGCCGTAGGTGCCGATTTTGTTGGCCGTGTCGCCATTGGCGGCGATGCGATCCGCGCCGACGACGACCAGATCGACCTTGCCCTGGCGCATCAGCGCGCCGGTCATGTTGTCCGTGATGACCGTCGTCTGAATCCCGTCCCGCACGAGCTCCCAGGCCGTGAGCCGCGCGCCTTGAAGAAACGGACGCGTCTCATCGGCGAACACCGCGACGCGCTTCCCCTTCTCGACAGCGCCGCGAATCACGCCGAGCGCCGTGCCGTAGCCGGCGGTCGCCAGCGCACCGGCATTGCAGTGCGTGAGGATGCGCGCGTCAGCGGGCACGACCTCCGCGCCGAACGCGCCGAGTGCCCGGCAGCTCGCGACATCCTCGTCGTGAATCGCGTTCGCCTCCGCGTCGAGACGATCCTTGATCTGATCGACCGATTCGCCGGCCTGCGCCGCGCTCGCGAACGTCCGCTTCATCCGCTCGATCGCCCAGAACAGGTTGACCGCGGTCGGACGCGTCCCCGCCATCAGCTCGCACGTCTTGTGAAAGTCGGCCGCGAATTTCTGCGTTCCGGTCGCCTTGCTCTTCCGCATCCCGAGCGCGATGCCCATCGCGGCTGCCACGCCAATCGCCGGCGCCCCGCGGATCACCATCGTCTTGATCGCCCGCGCGACTTCGGCGGCGGTCTTGCAGCGAACGTAAACCTCGTCGGCCGGAAGCTTCCGCTGGTCGATCATCACGACCGCGTCAGCTTCCCGGGCAATCGTCGGAAGCATAGGAGACGATTCTACAGGGCGCCGCGCCCACCGGCGCGCCCCACGGCCCGCGAAGCGGGCGCCCTCAGAGGAGCCGCGCGTCGAACGGCAGCGGCAGCAGATCCTTGAGGCGGTACGAGCCCTTCGGGGCCTGAAGATTGGCGAGCAGAATCTCGAGGTCGCCGCCGAACTCCCAGAGAATCTGGCGGCACGCGCCGCACGGTGGCGTCGGCGCTTCCGTGTCGGCGACGATCGCGATGCGGAGGAACGCACGATGTCCCTCGGAGATCGCCTTGAACATGGCGACGCGCTCCGCGCAGATCGTCAGACCATAGGTCGCGTTCTCGATGTTGCAGCCGGTGATGACTTCGCCGTCGGCCGTTTCGAGCGCGGCGCCGACCTTGAAATGCGAGAACGCCGCGTCCGCGTGCTCCCGCGCGCGGCGGGCCGCGGCGATCAAATCGACCTCGCCCGGGCGATCGCGGAGGCGGCGCGGACCGAGGCGCCGATCGCTCTTGCGCCGGTCGCCCTCGGTCCGGCCGATGTTCTTCCGGCGGCGATCGAATCCGGTGCGGCGATCGGCTTCGACCCGCGCGCGGCGATCCTCGAGCAGCTTCATCATCTCCGGCCGGCGGACGCCATTGACGACGTAGGTGACCCGCGCGATTTGATAGAGACGCGCGGTCAGCGCCTGGACCTCAGGATCTCCGTGGCACAGCTCCGCGGAGGCCACGCCGTTCCAGTGGTGAACGGAATAAAAGCGCGACGGCTCCGCTTCGTCGGCGACGACCACCGACCGTCCGTACTCTTTCTTCAGCAGGATCGCCGCGAACTGCGTCGCGATGGCGTGGAACTCGGCTTCGTGTCCCTTGGACACGTCGACGCGCGTCACCGAGAGGCGGCGATTGTCAGAGCTGGGCAATGACGCCCTCCAGAAGGGCGATGAACTGGCCGCGGATGCGGCGCGCCGTTTCCATGACTTCGGCGTGGTCCAGTGGCTGGGGCAGCACGCCGGCGGCCATGTTGGTGATGCACGAAATTCCGAGCACCTCGCGTCCCATATGCCGCGCCACCAGCGCTTCCGGCACGGTCGACATCCCGACCGCGTCGATGCCGATCGTCCTTAAATATCGGATCTCCGCCGGCGTTTCGTAACTGGGTCCGAGGAGCGCGCCATAAATGCCGTGAGGCAGCTCCAGACCCATGCCGCGCCCCGCCTGATCGGCAATTCTGCGCAACCTCAGCGAATAGACCTCCGTCATGTCAGGGAACCGCGGACCGAACCGTTCGTCGTTCGGTCCCGCGAGCGGGTTGGCGCCCATGAGGTTGACGTGATCGTCGATCACCATCAGCGCGCCCTGCGAAAAGCCGGTGTTCACCCCGCCGGCCGCGTTGGTCAGGACGAGCGTCCTGACGCCCAGGACGCCGAGCACGCGGACGGCGAACGTCACCGTCCGGATGTCGTGCCCTTCGTACAGATGCGATCGCCCTGCCAGCGCGGCAATCGTCCGCCCCTTCACCGTGCCGACGACGAGCTTGCCCTCGTGACCGATGACCTTCGACGCCGGCCAATGCGGCAGCTCACCGTACGGCATGTGCGTCGCGTCGGCGAGCGAATTGGCGAAGTCGCCGAGCCCCGACCCCAGGATGATCGCGATCTCGGGGACCTTCGTGAGTTTCGCGCGGACCGCGTCGGCCGCTTCTTTGACTTTATCGTAGTAGTCCATCAGAGGAGGAAGCCGGCGATCGTCGCGGTCATGAAGTTGGCGAGCGTACCGGCGAACATCGCGCGCAGACCGAGGCGCGCGAGATCGTGGCGGCGGTTCGGCGCCAGCGCGCCAATGCCGCCGATCTGGATGCCGATCGAGCTGAAGTTCGCGAAGCCGCACAGCGCGAAGGTCGCGATGGTGAACGACTTCGGATCGAGCTGCGCCTTGAGCGGTCCGAGCTGCGAGTAGGCGACGAACTCGTTCAGCGCCATCCGCGTGCCGAGCAGATTGCCGATCGTCGGCGCATCGCGCCACGGCACGCCCATACTCCAGGCGACCGGCGCGAAGACCCAGCCGAAGATCTGCTGCAGGCTCAGGTGGACGAGGCCGAGCAGCGCGTTGATGAGGGCGACCAGGGCGAGAAACGAGATGAGCATCGCGCCGACGTTCAGCGCGAGCTGCAGCCCTTCGCTCGTGCCGCGTCCCGCCGCATCGATGACGTTGACGTCCGTCCGCTCCACCTCGAGGCGCACGATCCCCATCGTTTTCGGGACCTCGGTTTCGGGAACCATCATCTTGGCCATCATGATCGTGCCCGGCGCCGTCATGATCACCGCGGTCAGCAGATGCTTCGCTTCGATGCCGAAGAGGATGTACGCCGCCATGATGCCGCCGGAGATGTGCGCCATGCCCGAGGTCATCACGGTCATCAGTTCGGACTCGGTCATCTCCGGGAGGTAGGGGCGAATCGTCAACGGCGCTTCGGTCTGTCCCATGAAGATGCTGGCCGCGACGTTCAGCGATTCGGCGCCGCTGGCGCGCATCACCCGGTGCATCAGCAGCGCGAAGACACGGACGATCACCTGCATGACGCCGAAGTAATAGAGGACGGCGAACAGCGCCGCGATGAAGATGATCGTCGGCAGCACCTGGAACGCGAAGATGACGGTGTACTGCGCGCCCTCGGGCCCGAAGACGTTGGTCATGGCGCGGCCCCAGATGCCGGCATCGCCGAGCGGGCCGAACACCATCGACGAGCCGACGCCGGCGAAGCCGAGGAGCTTGTTGATCCCGCTGCCGAGCGTCGAGAAGACGCGCTGCCCCACCGTCGTCTTCAACACGATGATGGCGAACACGACCTGCAGCGACAGACCCCAGGCGACGGTCGACCAATTGATCGCGCGCCGGTTGGTCGAGAAGAGGACGGCGATGCCGAGGATGACCATCGCGCCGAATACTGGCTGCAGAATCCCGAGCATCACGGTCTCCCCAGCACCTCGGCGACGATCAGGTGCCGTGCGGCCGGTCGCTCGTCTCCAATGTTGACGGCGCGCGAGGCGAGCGCCAGCGCCGCCTCGAGCTTCGGACGTTTCCGGTAGTGCAGTTCGAGAACCGGATCGCCGGCGCGGACCTCGTCGCCAGGTTTGACCTTGACGATGATGCCGACCGCCGGATCGACCGGATCCTCGACGCGGTCGCGTCCGGCGCCGAGCGCCACCGACGCGCGTCCGACGAGCTCCGCGTCGACCCGGTTGACATATCCGCCGCGCTCGGCGGCGACGAGGTGCCGCTCGTCCGCCTGAGGGAGCCGCGAGTAGTCGTCGACGGTCCGTGGATCGCCGCCTTGCATGTCGACAATCTGCCGGAACCGCTCGAGGCCCGCCCCCGACGCGATCGCGCCACGCGCCCGCCTCTCCCCGTCCGCGCGATCGGCGGCAACCTTTCCGAGGACGAGCATCCGCGCCGTCAACTCGATGGAGACTGCGATCAGATCGTCGGGGCCTCCACCTTTCAAGACCTCCACGCACTCGATCACTTCGAGCGCGTTTCCGACGGCGCGGCCAAGCGGCGAATCCATCGCCGTGATCACGGCTTCGGTCCTGACCCCGGAGGCGTTGCCGATCGACACGAGCGACTCCGCCAGTTTGCGCGAGTCGGCTTCGGTTTTCATAAAGGCCCCCGAGCCGGTCTTGACGTCGAGCACGAGCGCATCGATTCCCTCGGCGATCTTCTTGCTCATGATCGACGCGCTGATGAGCGGAATGCTCTCGACCGTGCCGGTGACGTCGCGCAGCGCGTAAAGTTTCTTGTCGGCCGGCGCAATCTGCGCGGTCTGGCCGATCATCGCGCAGCCGACGCGCGCCAACGCCTTCTTCATCTCGTCGAGCGACAGATTCACGCGGAAGCCGGGAATCGCCTCGAGCTTGTCGAGCGTGCCGCCGGTGTGGCCGAGGCCGCGCCCCGACATCATCGGGACCGGCACGCCGCACGCCGCGGCGAGCGGCGCGAGGATCAACGACGTCTTGTCGCCGACGCCGCCGGTGCTGTGCTTGTCGACCTTGATGCCGGGGATCTCCCCGAGATCGACGCGTTCACCGGAATGAACCATCGCCTCGGTGAGCCACGAAGTTTCCTGGGCGCTCATGCCGCGCAGCAGGATGGCCATCAGCAGCGCCGACGCCTGATAATCGGGCAGCGTTCCCGAGGTGACGCCGTCGACGAAGAACTTGATCTCGTCGCGGGACAGCGCGCCGCCGTCCCGCTTGTTCATGATCACGTCGACCGCGCGCATCGAATGGCGGGCAGTATATCGGATCAGGGCATAATCTCTTGTGGCCCAGGCATCCCAGCTGTCGCCCGAGCTTGGGCGTAGCTTGCTGCAGGTGGCGCGGGCGCTGCTCGTCGCGGCGCGCAACTGGTCACTGTATCCGCCGGAGCATCCCACCGTCGGCGCGTCGGTCAAGAAGCTGGGCGAGGCCATTCACGAGTCGTCGCTCGGCGCGATCTTTTCGATCGGCATCACGCCCGAGACGCTGATGATCGAAGGCACCGCGGCCGACGCGAGCCAGGTCGGCATCGCGGAGGCGGCGGCGCTGCTCCACGATCGCGACCTCCTGCGAGTCACCTTCGTCGGCGAGATCCCGCAGCTCGCGCTGCAGGCGTTCCTGCGCGTGCTGACGCTGGAGACCCCGGAGCGCCGGCAGCGCGGCGGGCCGGCGCAGATCTGGCAGACGGAGGGACATCCGTCGATCGTCCTCGAGCAGATCGACTACGAGCACCTGCTCTCGCGTGAAGAGGGCGAGGTCGCCGAGCCGGCCAAGCGCGACGATCTCTGGCGCGCGATCGTCGTATCGATCGCCGGCGGTCAGCAGGCGATCTTCGATCAACGGACGCAGGAACGGCTGCTCGCCATCGCCGGCAGCGCTCCCGATGTCGCCGATCTCGCACGGGCGGTGATGGAACCGAAACGGGCGATGGACGGATCGCCGATGCTGACATCGCAGGCGGCCACCGTGCTGGCGGCATTCCGCCATTTGAACAGCATCGTGTCGGTCATGGCGCCCGACCGCGTGCCCGAGGTGATGAGCAATCTCGCCGCGGCCGCGACGCAGCTCGACGCACACGTGATGATGGAGGTGCTGCAATCGGACGACCATCGGAACGCCGGCGCCTCGATCGTCCAGGGTCTCGCCGGCGCATTCGACGACACGAAAGTCGCGCAGCTGCTCGCCACGGCGCTGGCGCTCGACGGCAAAGCCTCCGATCGCCTCGCGACGATCTTCAATACGATCGCCCCCGACGAGGCGCGCAAGCAGCGCGTGCTCACGATGACGCGCAGCTTGTTGAGCGAGACCGATTTCGGCAAGGCCGGCCACTTCCAGGTCCTCTGGACGTCGATGGAAGAGCTGCTCGTCTCGTACAACGACAAGCCGTTCGTCTCCGACGTCTACAAGACTGCACTCGACGGCATCGGCGAGCGGGCCAACCGCATGTCCCAAGGCGATCTCCCGCCCGATCTTCCCGAATGGATGGAAACCCTCGGTCAGGCCAACGTCCGCAGCCTGTCGGTCCGCCTGCTCATCGACCTGCTGGCGCTCGAGCGCGACGAGACGCACGCGGCCCGGATCGCCGAGGACATGGAAGCCCTGGCGGAGGATCTGCTCATGTCCGGCGCCTACGACGATGCCCTGACGGTGACCGACGCGGTATCGACGCGCGCGAACACCCCCGGCGGCATGGGACGCGACGCGTGCCGTCAGGCGCTCGACGAGCTCGGCGAGTCGCTCGCGATGCGCGAGACGGCCGCGCTCATCGGCGAGGTCGACGAACGGGACTGGGACGCCATCAAAGCGGTGATCACCGCGATCGGCCCGCCCAGCATCGAATCGCTGAAGCCAGTCGTCGTCGCGGAGCAGGACACGATAGCGACGGCGCGCGCCGAGGACATGATCGTCAGCTTCGGCAACCACGCCGTGACACGAATCGCGCCGCTGGTGTCCGACCCGCGTTGGTACGCGCAGCAGCGCGGGGCGCGGATGCTCGGCCGCCTCGGCACGAAGGAAGCCGTCCCGCTGCTGCAGCCGCTGCTCCGCCAGGCCGATGCGCGCGTGCTGCGCGCAGCGGTGCGGGCGCTCTGCGGCATTCGCGATCCAACGGCGGCACGCGCGATTCAGACGGTGCTCCGCGCCGCCACCGGCGAGATGCGCCACGCCGTGATCGAGACGATGGTCGAAGGACGCGATGCGCGGGTCGTACCGATCCTCGTGCAGATCGTCAACGAGAGCGACCCGCTCGGCAAAGACCACGAGATGGTGCTCGAAACGATCGAGGCGCTCGGAAGGGTCGGCAGCGACGCGGCGGTGCCCGCAGTCATCGCAATGGCGCGGCGCCGCAGGTTCTTCGGCGGCCGCAAGCTGCGCGCGCTCAAGGAGCGCAGCGTCGCGGCGCTGGTCGCGATCGGAACGCCCCAGGCCGACGAGGCGCTGCGCGACGCGGCGAAGACGGGCGACCGGAAGCTCCAGAAGATCGTCGCCGCAGCCAAGGAGTGATGGACCACAAGCAATCGGAGGACTTGGTCCGGCGTTTGGCCGCCGCCCTGCGCGGCACCGAGCTCTATTCGCCGACGCACCCGCTGGTTCAGCGCGGCATCGACGCCTTCACCAACGCCGCCAGCGAAGGACTCAAGACCGCACCGTCCATTGTCATCGGCTTCCTCGGCGACGAAGTCGTCGTCGACAATTACCGGCTGGCGCGCGGCAGCGCATCGCTGGTCGCGTTCGCGCGCGATATCCGCGAGCGTGAGATCGAGAAGATCACGTTCTCCCGCGGCCTGTCGCGCGAAGACGTCCGCGTCCTGTTGTCGGTGTTCGGCGATCGGCAGGCGGGGACGCCCCTGGCGGATCGCCTGGCGGCGAAGGGCGTCCGCCACGTGACGCTCGGCAAGATCGTGGTCGAGGACGTCGCCGACGAGCAGGCCGGCATCGCGGCAGCGCGCCGCGTCTACAGCACCGCAGTCGAAACCGCCGAATCGCTGTGGCAGGCGGCGAAGGCCGGCGACCAGCCGGATCCGAGCGCAGCGCGGAAGATCATCGACGGCCTCGCCAAGCTGGTCACGCAGGATCGCACGTCGCTGATGGCGCTGACGGCACTCAAGAAGTACGACAACTACACGTTCACGCACATGGTGAACGTCTCCGCGCTCGCGATGGCGCAGGCACGCGCGCTGAACATCGAAGGCACGCTGCTGCGCGAGTTCGGGTTCGCGGCGCTGATGCACGACATCGGCAAGGTGAACACGCCGCTCGAGGTGCTCAACAAGCCCGACAAGCTCACCAAAGACGAATTCGAGGTGATGAAGCGGCACGTCGTCGACGGCGCGCACATCCTGCGACGGACGCCCGAGATGCCGGCGCTCGCGCCGATCGTCGCCTTCGAGCACCACCTCAAACAGGATTTGAGCGGCTACCCGCAGAACATCGGCAGCCGCAAGCTGAATCTCTGCACGATGATCGTGTCGATCGCGGACGTCTTCGACGCGCTGCGCAGCACGCGCCCCTATCGCAAAGGCCTCGCCACCGAGCGCATCCGCAGCATCATGGGGGAACAAGGCAATCCGGCGTTCAACCAGACGCTGCTCAAGCGGTTCGTGAATCTGATGGGATTGTTTCCGGTCGGCAACCTCGTCCGCCTGAGCACCGACGAACTGGCGGTCGTCACGGCCGAGCATCCGACCGACCCGTTCCGCCCGCAAGTCAAGATCATCACCGACGAAAAGGGCGAGTTTCTCGAGGAACCGCTGCTCGTCAACACCTGGGAACGTGACGGGGGTGAGCATTCGCGGGCCGTGGCCGAGGCCGTCGATCCCGAATCGGTCGACATCGATCCGCTGAAATACCTGTAAAGAACTGGTAAGTTGCGGGGCTGGTACGTTGGTAAATTGGTGAATTCAATCAGGTGACTTCGAAGCCGGATGTGAAGGCGGACAGCAAAGCGGCCGACTTCGCCGCTCCCGCGCCGCTCGCCCCGGAGGGGGCCGCGCGGCTGACCGACTTCGCGCGCGCGTGCAAGGCGGCGGCGCGCGCGGTCGTGCTGTATCCCCATGGACATCCGGCGATCATCGCCACGCTCGGCCGCATCGTGCACATCACCTCGGCGGCGAGTCTCTCGCGGCCGCTCGTCCTGACTGTTCGGCCCGACGGCCTCTTGCTCTACGACCAGGCGCCAGCCCGCGTCGATGCGGCGGTCGTCGAGCTCGCGATCCTGCTGCACAGCCACTTGATCGGGCAGCTCACCGTTCATCCAGGCGGCGACCAGGATGCCTGGCGCGCCTTCCTGCTGCTGCTCGCGCGGACACCCGAATCGGTTCGCAGCGAAGGCGGCATCTCCCGCGTGTGGGCGATGATGGCGGGGCGGCACGTGCAGATGCGCGAGATCGACTACGCGGAAGTCCTGCGCGAGCGCGCCGAGGGCGAAAAGGCGGTCTGGGACCAGGTGATCGCCAACTGCCTGCAGGGCACGTCGTTCGAACTCGACGAGGAGGCGGTGCGCGAGCTGCTCGGCATCGCCGCCGACCCGGAGAAGCTGTCGGCGCTGGTCGCGGCGCTCGAATCGAAGGCCGGCGGCGACGGCGGCGTCGCCGCGAAATCCGCGGCCGTGCTGCGTATGCTGCGCGGCATCGTCGAGGCCGTGACGAAAAGCGATCCGGGACGGCTGGAGCCGGTCCTCTACAGCATGGCCAATGCCGTCGGTCAGCTGTCGCCGGAGATGGTGATTGGGCTGCTGTCGGATCGCCGGACCGAAGATGGGCCGCGGGTCATGAATGCGGTCATCAGCCGCATGTCCGAGGAGACGATTGCGAGGTTCGTCGCCCGCAACGTCGTCTCCGCGAGCTCGCCGACCGATCGCCTCGCGCAGGCGTTTCAGACGCTCGTGCGCGAAGAAGAGGGGCGCGAACGCCTGTTGACGCTGGCGCGCGAAGACGTCGCCGCCTCGCCGCTCGGCACCACCGACGGCTTCGAGGCGATGTGGGATCAGGTCGCGCAGAAGCTCCTGACGTCGTACTCCGACAAGCCGTTCGTGTCGGATGAATACGGCCGCGAGCTCTCGAGTGCGCGGACGCAGGCGGTCGCGGTCGAGGAGATCAGCGACGATCCACCCGATCGTGTCAGCGCGTGGCTCTCGACGGTCGCAACCACGGCGCTGCGCGCCCTCGACCTCACGCTCCTCATCGATCTGCTGCACATCGAACCGGACGACGATCGATGGGGCGAGCTGATGATACCGGTCGTGCGCCTGCTCGAGGATCTGCTGCTCGTCGGCGACTTCGAGGCTGCCCTCCAACTGATCGACGTCCCGGCGGCGCAGGTCTCGAGCGCCGCGTCCACCGCGCGGCGGCAGCACGCCACCACCGCCATCGACATGCTCATCGCCGGACCGATGATGCGCCACATCACGACCCATCTGGCGACGATCGACGAGCAGCAGTTCGAGCGCGTCAAGGCGATGTGCGTGTCGCTCGGCGAAGTGCTCGTGAAGCCGCTCGCCGAGACGCTCGCCATCGAGGAACGTCCGCGGACGCGCGAACGGCTGATCTCGATCCTGCTCGGGTTCGGCGCGGTGGCGCGCCGCACCGTGGAGCGGCTGAAGGGATCGCCGAACGCGGCGGTCCGGCGGACGGCCATCAGCCTGCTGCGGCAGTTCGGCGGCAGCGAAGCGCTGCCCGATCTGACCGAGCTGCTCGACGACAACGAGCCGCAGGTGCAGCGCGAAGCGGTGCGCGCGATCATCAACATCGGGAGCGATCCCGCCTACCGGATCCTTCAAGAGGCGCTGAACAGCGGCACCAGCCGATCGCGCGAGGCGATCATGCAGTCGCTGAGCGTCATGCGCGACGAGCGCGCGACGCCGCTCTTCGCCTACATCCTCCGGCATCTCGATCACCGCGGTCCGACCGCACTGGTCTATCTGCGATCGATTGAATCGCTCGGTGCGCAGCGGGACCCGGAAGGCATCGAGCCGCTGAAGGAAGTCCTCTACAACAAGGGCGAGTGGTGGGCGCCGCGGCGCACAGCGCAGCTGCGCTCGGCGGCGGCCGCCGCACTGGGACGCATCGGCACGCCGGAGGCGTTGGCGGTGCTCGAAGAGGCGAGCAGCACAGCCCGCCGCGGCGTGCGCCACGCGGCGCGCGCGCAGATCGACAGCGTCCGCGCGCGACGGCCCGCGCCGCGCGGCGAAGAGGCATGACCACCGCGCCGCGGTTCCAGCTGTCCGACGAGCTGCTCCGCCGCTTCGCGGCCTCGCTCCGCTCGGCCCAGTTGTATTCGAAGGGCCATCCCATCATCGGCCGCAACCTCGAGTCGCTCGCCAACGCGATTCAACTGCTGCACGGCTTCGAGCCATCGGTCGTCATCGGCCTGGTCGGCGACGAAGTGATCGTTGACGACATGCCGATGGCGAAAGCCGACACACTCGGCCCGCTCGTGCGCCGCCTGCAGCAGATCGGCCTCGAGCGCATCACCTTCGATCGCGGCGTGACGCACGACGAGCTCGGCGCCTTCATCGAAGCGGTCACCGACGTCGAGCGCCAGACTCCCGAGGAAGCGGCCGCGACATTTCCGTCGTTCCCGCACATTCGTGTCGGCCGCGTCACCGTCGAGCAGCGCGTCGAAGGCAGCCTCGCCGACATGGCGACCATCAAGCGTCTCTACAACGACGCCGTGTCGGTCGCCGGATCGCTGTGGGAGAGCGCCGAAACCGAAGGGAAGCCGGACGCGGCGATGGCGCGCACGATGATCGACGGCCTGGCGCAGGCGGTCGCGCAGAACCGCACCGCCCTCCTCGCGCTGACGACGCTGAAGGAGTACGACAACTACACGTTCACGCACATGGTCAACGTGTCGATCCTCACCATGGGTCAGGCGCGAGGGCTCGGCATCGACGGTCCGCTGCTGCGCGAGTTCGGACTGGCGGCGCTGATGCACGACATCGGCAAGGTCAAAACGCCGCTCGAAGTCCTGAACAAGCCGGGCAAGCTCACCGATGACGAGTTCACGATCATGAAGCGCCACGTCGTCGACGGCGCGGAGATTCTGCGCAAGACACCCGACATTCCGGCGCTGGCCCCAGTGGTCGCGTTCGAGCACCATCTGCGGATGGATGGCAGCGGCTACCCGCACGGCGTCAAACGAGCGTCGCTGAACGTCGGGACGATGCTCTGCAGCATCGCCGACGTCTACGATGCGATGCGATCGCAGCGCGGGTATCAGCAGGCCTTTCCGAGCGAACGGATTCTCGAGGTGTTGAAGCGGAACGACGGCCAGCAGTTCGATCAGAACCTGGTGCGCCGGTTCGTTCAACTCATCGGCATCTATCCGGCGGGGAACCTGGTTCGCCTGAACACCGGCGAAGTCGCGGTCGTGGTGAAGATTCACGCCCCCGATCCGTACCGGCCGCACGTCCGCGTCCTGATCGATCGCGAGGGAAAACGCCTCGACATTCCCTACGAGCTGGCGCTGTGGGAGGCGCAGACCGAACCGGCCGACCCGCAACGGCCGTCGTCAGTGGTGGCGCCTCTCGACCCGAAGCACTACGAGTTCGACCCGCTGATGCTGATGTAGTGGCTGTCGGTTCGAAATCTCGAGCGCTCTGTCGATACGCTCCGGTAGAATTCCGCGATGCGGCGACTCGCGCTCCTGCTCGTCCTGCTGCCCGGGGCCTTCGCGACGCTCCACAGTCAACCCTCAATCGCTCCGCCGAAGCTCGCCGTCATCATCGTCGTCGATCAGATGCGCGCCGATTACATCGAGCGGTATCAGCGCGACTGGTCTCGCGGCCTGAAGCGGATCGTGAAAGACGGGGCATGGTTCCGCAAAGCCGCCTATCCGTACCTCCAGACGATCACCTGTGCCGGGCACGCCACCATCGCCACTGGCGCGCTGCCGCACGTGCACGGCATTCCGTCCAATCAGTGGTGGGACCGCGAGGCCGGACGTCAGATGGCGTGCACCGAGGATCCGAGCGTGACCAACCTCGGATACGACGGTCCGGGCAAGGAGCACAACAGCGGTCATCGGCTGAAGGTTCCGACGCTCGCCGACGTCCTGCGGACCGACCGCGGCGCGCAGGTCGTGACGATTTCGGCGAAGACGCGCAGCGCGATCATGCTCGCCGGCCACGGCGGCGACGCGGTCACGTGGATGAGCGAGGGCGCGGACACCTGGCTGACATCGTCGGCCTTCACGACCGCGCTGGTTCCGGCCGTCAAACAGTTCATCGACGCCAATCCTGTCGATGCGGACTTCGGCAAGACGTGGACCCGACTGCTTGCGGCGTCGAAGTATCACCAGTTGGACGACGACAAGTCCGAGCGACCGCCGGGCGGCTGGACGCCGGCCTTTCCGCACATCCTGAACGGCACGGTCGGCAAACCTGACGCGACGTTCCGGGCGCAGTGGGACATCAGTCCGTTCGCCGACGCCTATACCGGACGGATGGCGGCGGCGCTCGTCGCATCGATGCAGCTCGGGAAACACGACACCACGGACTTCCTCGGCATCAGTTTTTCGGCGACCGATCGCATCGGTCACAAGTTCGGTCCCGACAGCCAGGAGGTGCAGGACCAGCTCGCCCGTCTCGATCGCACCATTGGCGATCTGCTCGATCATCTCGACAGCGAAGTCGGCCGGGAGCGCTACGTCGTCGCGCTGAGCGCGGATCATGGCGTCACCCCCGTTCCCGAGCAGTTGGCTCGCGCGCATCGCGAGGGCGGACGCGTGAACGCGCCCGAGATCGTCAATCGAATCGAGGCGACGATCGCACCGGTCCTCGGCGACGGCAAACACGTCGCGATCCTCGACGGCCGCGACATGAACGTGTATTTCCTGCCCGATGTTTACGCGAAGCTCGTCGCGTCGCCGGGTCTCGTCGACGACATCGTCGAGGCGATCGAATCGGCGCCCGGCGTGCGGCGCGCCTATCGCGCGGAGCAATTGCGCCAGCCGCAGGCACTGGCCTCGGAGGACGACTGGCTGCAAGCCGCGGCGCTCAGCTACGTCGACGGACGCAGCGGCGACATCATCATCGCATTGCGGCCCGGCTGGATTGCATCGTCTGAAGCCGCCACGCACGGGATCGCCAGCGATGACGACCAACGAGTCCCCATCCTGTTCGCGGGCGCGGGCATCAAGCCGGGCCGATACGATCAGCCGGTGACGCCTGCCGACATCGCGCCGACGCTCGCAAAGCTCTGCGGCATTTCACTGCCGCACGCCGAGGGCCGGGCACTGACCGCAGCGCTACGCTAGACTGGCTTGTTGGCGCCGCAACGGAGAGCGTATGCGTGTGTTGCGACTGTTGTTTGCTTCGGCCGTTCTTACGTCGATCGTCCTCTTCGGTCCAGTCGGTCAACGGCTTCGCGCGCAGTCCTCGCGCGCGAGAACAGTTTCGGCGACGTCCTTTTCCGACTTGCGCACCTGGGATGCCGCCATCGATCGCATGAAGCGCGACGATCTGCTGCGCGTCCGCCGGACCGTCGACGACACGATGATGCCGGGACGCGTGCACGAGCGGCTCGAGCAGTTCTATCGAGGTGTTCGCGTCTACGGCGGCGACGTCGCGCGCCAGACCGATCGCGGCCTCACGGTCTCGATCTTCGGGACGCTGTACGAGGGGATCGATCTCGACGTGCGCCCGACGCTGTCGATCGACGAAATCAAGACCGTGGTCGAGCGGCAGAGCGGCATCGAGCTGGGTCCCGATCGCGTTCCCGGGCTGGTGATTCTTCCCGACGACACGGGCGGCTACCGGCTGACCTACCGCGCGACGGTCTTCACGCTTCAAGGCGATCATCAATATTTCGTGGACGCGACGTCGGGCGCGATCGTCCGGACCATCGCCGGCGCCCGTCGTCAGACGGCGACTTCCGCGATCGGCCACGGGCTCGGCGTGTTGGGTGACGACAAGAAAGTGAGCGTCAGCAGTCAATCGGGCACGTTCGTCGCGTCCGACATGCTGCGGCCGCCGTCGTTGAAGACCTACGACGCCCGCGGCGACCTCAACAAAGTCCTCCGTTTCCTGAACGGGCAGGCGACTCTGGTCACATCCGACCTCGCCAGCAACACCAGCACGACGTGGAGCGATCCGGTTCCGGTCGATGCGCACGCCTACGTCGGCTACGTGTACGACTACTACTTCAAGCGGCACGGCCGCCGCGGTCTGGACAACAACAACATTCCGATTGCGAGCATCGTCCACCCGGTTCGGCGCAGCGATCTGTTCACCGCCTCGAACCAGATCATCGGGCTGTTCTATGTGAACGCGTTCTACTGCTGCGACGGCGTCATGGTCTTCGGCGAGGGGCTCCCGCCGAACATCGTGTTGCTGCCGGAACGTCAGAGCTGGAATTTCCTCGCTGGAGGCCTGGACGTGATCGGCCACGAGCTGACGCACGGGGTCACCGATTTTTCGTCGGGTCTGATTTCCGAGAACGAGCCCGGCGCGCTGAACGAAGCCTTCTCGGACATCATGGGCACGTCCGTCGAGTTCTTCTATCAACCGGCCGGGACGGGCCCGTTGCAGGCGGACTACGTGATCGGTGAAGACGTGGTCACGCCGGGCGGCATTCGAAACATGGCGAATCCCGGCGCGCTCGGCGATCCGGATCATTACTCGAAGCGATTCACGGGCAGAGAGGACGATGGCGGCGTCCACATCAACTCCACGATCGTGTCGCATGCGTTCTACCTCGCGATCGAAGGCGGCACGAACCGGACGTCCGGGTTGAGCGTGCAGGGCGTGGGCGCGGCCAACCGCGAGCAGATGGAGAAGGTGTACTATCGCGCGTTCACGCAGCTGATGCCGGCGAACGCGACATTCGCCGTCGCCCGCACCGTGACCATCCAGGCCGCGCGCGATCTTTTCGGCGCAGGCAGCGCGCCGGAACGCGCCGTCACCCAGGCGTGGACGGCGGTGGGGGTGAATTGATGAAACGAGAAATCTGGAATGTGGAATGTGCAATCAGCAATTCGCCATGCCGAATCCCACACTCCACAGTCCTGATTCTGACCCTGGGGCTCACGACGCCGACGCTCGCCTCGGCGCAGACTGCCGCGCCGCGCGTCTATGTGAGCGTGAACGGCGGCATCCAGCGCAGCGACAACACGGTGTCGCAGTCCTTCAGCGTGCCGAAGAATCTCGAGGACGCGCCCATCAAGGCGAACGCCGACGAAAAGCGCGGCGTCCTCGTCGACGGCGGTCTCATGCTGCGTCTGGCCGGCCACTTCGGCGTCGGATTCGCGTTGTCGTTCCTCACCGACGACAGCGACGCCACCGTAACGGCGAGCATCCCGCATCCGTTTTTCTTCAGCCGGCTGCGCAGCATCGAGGGGACCACGGCGATGACGCGACGCGAGACCGCCGGCCACATTCAAGCGGTCTACATCGTTCCGGGGCCGCGGCTCGACGTGATCCTGTCTGGCGGCCCGTCACTCTTCACCCTCCGGCAGACACTCGTCACCGACGTGACCTACTCGGAATCGTTTCCGTTCGACACGGCCACCTTTACCGGCACGCACAGCGCGGAGTCGACGAGCAAGACGGCGACCGGCTTCAACATCGGCGGGGACGTCACGTGGAAGTTGTCGAGAACCGTCGGCGTCGGAGGCATGGTGCGGTTCGCGCGCGCGCAGGCGACCCTCAACGCGACCAACAATCCGGCACTGGACGTCGACGTCGGCGGCATCCAGGTCGGCGGCGGCATCCGGTTCGCGTTCTGATCCGATGCGACCGAATAACGAGAAAACCGCTCGTGGTGAGCTTGTCGAACCACGAGCGATGACTGTCCCGGTGCGGCGACCGAAGACACGCAAGAGAAACACGACTGCTTCGGACTTCACGTCGCGCGTGCTGGCGACGGTCCGGCGAATTCCGCCCGGCCGCGTCGCCACGTACGGCGACGTCGCGAAGCTGGCCGGCAAGCCGCGCGCGGCGCGCGCCGTCGGCAACATCATGCGCGACTGCCGGCGTGCCGACGTGCCATGTCACCGCGTGATCGCGTCGGGCGGACACCTTGGCGGCTACGGCGGCAGCGAGTTCCTCAAGCGATCGCTGCTCGTTGCCGAGGGCGTGCCGATGTCCGGCGCACGCGTACGCGAGCTGGACCGCATCCGATGGAAGGGCCGGGCCTGAACATCGGGCCCGTCAGGTTCCGTATCTGCTTCTGTGACCGCGCCCAAGCAACGCCCCGTCCTCCCCTTCCCGTCTAAAGACACGGCGGTTGAGCCCGCCTCGGAGGGGATGGATCTTGTCGCGCGCAGCCAGGCCGGCGATGTCCAGGCGTTCGAAGCCATTTACCGGCAGCACGCCGGGCGGCTTTACACCTTGGCATGCCGGATGGCGGGGTCGCCCGAAGACGGCGAGGATCTGCTGCAGGAGATCTTCCTCCAGGCCTATCGCAAGCTCGGGAGTTTCAAAGGGGATTCGACGCTTGGCACCTGGCTGTATCGGCTTGCGCTCAACCATTGCCTCGACTACGTTCGCAGCAGACACGCAAAAATGAGCAAGCTCACCGACACGCTCGACACCGAGGTGTCGCACCAGCCGACGGCGCGGCGCGACACGCCGATCGCCCGGCTGGATCTCGAGCGGGCGCTCGAGCGGCTGCCCGATGGATGTCGCGAGGCGTTCGTGCTGCACGACGTCGAAGGGTTCGATCACAAAGAGGTCGGCCAGTTGCTCGGTATCGCGGAAGGGACGTCGAAGTCACAGGTTTTCAAGGCGCGCGCGAAGCTGCGCGCCCTGCTGCGCTGAACCATGCATCCGGACGATCTCGTCATCAACGACTACGCCGACGATAGGTTGGCGCCGGCCGAACGGGCCGACGTCGAGCGTCATCTCGCGGGCTGCGCGGCATGCCGCGCGCTGGTCGACGATGTGCGCGAGATTCGTCGCGTCGCCGGTTCGCTCGACGGACGCGAGCCGCCGGTCCGTGTATGGACGCGCATCGAGCGCGCGATTCAGCTGGAAGCGGCCGCTCGCGCGGCCGACGGTGGCGCGCGCGGCGTTCAGCTGAAGCTCGCCGCCGCTCGCCTCACATCGTCGCGCTCGATCTGGATCGGATTGGCGGCTGCGGCCGTCCTCGTGCTCGCGACCGCCGTCGGTCTGAGGCTCCTCCCGCGCGCGGCTCGACCTGCTGGAACCACCAGCCCGCCCGCCGCCGCGATGAGCAGCGACGCCGCGCAGATCGAAGCCGAGCTGCGGCAGGCCGAAGCGCATTACGAGAAAGCGATTCAGGGTCTCGAACAGATCGCCAACGCCGAGAAAGGCGCGCTCGATCCGCAGACGGCGGCGACGTTGCAGAAGAATCTGTCGGTCATCGATCAGGCGATCAGCGAAAGCCGCGCGGCGCTCCGCGCCGAGCCGACGAGCGAACCGGCGCAGCAGAGTCTCATCGACAGCTTCAAGACCAAGATGGGACTGCTGCAGGACACGGTCGCGCTCATCAACGACATGCGCCGAGGCAACGAGGCGGGCGCCGCGCGCATCGTCTCGGGTCTCAAGCCAAAGGGTTAAACGGATCATGCGACTCAGACTGCCCGTTCTCCTGGTGACACTCGCGTCGATCGCCGCTGCCGCGGAGGCGCAGGCGCAACACCCTGCTGACCCGGACGTCAGGATCGTCGTCCGCGACGTGGTCCGCGACGTGGTCACGACGCACATCGAGCGCGCAGGACTCACGCGAGCGTATCAGGGCCGCGACCGGGGAGCCGAGCAGACCGAGCGCTTTTCACGCAAGGTGAAGGTCGGCCGCGACGGCCGCGTATCGGTCGAGAACATCGCCGGCGAGATCACGGTCACCGGCGGGTCGGGCGACGAGGTCTCGATCGAAGCGGTGAAGCGCACCCGCCGCGACCGGGGCGAGCTCGCCAACGTCCGCATCATCGTCGACGATCGCGCGGGGCGCGTCGACGTGCGCACCGAGTACGACCGCTTCGGTCGAAACAACAACGACGGCGTGTCGGTGGACTACACGATCGCCGTGCCGAGCGGCGTGGCCGTCGACGTGAAATCGATCTCCGGCAACGTGAAGGTGTCGAGCGTGCAGGGCGCGGTGCGCGCGGAAAGCGTCAGCGGCAATGTCACCACTGCGGCGACACCCCGGCTCGAGCTGTCAAAGTCGGTATCCGGCGACGTCGTGCTCACGGACGCGGGCACCGACGCCGATCTGACCGCGACCAGCGTGAGCGGAAACGTCCGAGCGAACGGCCTCAAGGTGCGGGCGATCGATGCGGGCTCGGTCAGCGGAGACGTCGTGCTGCTCAACGTCACCTGCGAACGGCTCGGCATCAAGTCGGTGAGCGGCAACCTCGAGTACTCCGGTACGCTGGCGCGAAACGGACGCTACGATCTCAACACGCACTCGGGCAGCGCGCGGCTGACGCTGTCGGGATCGACCGGCTTCGAGCTGACCGCCAACACGTTCAGCGGATCGATTCGATCGGAGCTGCCACTCACGATCGGCGGCGATCGCGATCGGGATACCGGTCGCCGCCGCGGTGTGAACAACCGACAGATTCGCGCGACCTTCGGCGACGGCAGCGCCGCGCTCACCATCCGCACCTTCAGCGGCGACATCGTCATCGCGAAACGTTGACGATGTCGTTATAACCACCGCCGAAGCTCGACCACGGCGCGGGACGGGCTGGCTCAGGGCTTGTATAATTGGACCCGTCGATCTCATCGACAAAGTTCTGGAGGCCAGCATGAAGCGATTGGTTCTCGTGGGAACCTTAGTGAGCGCGATCGGCGGGGCAGGCCTGCTTGCGCAGGGCACCCAGCCGGATACGAAGGCCAAACCGGCAACGCGCGGCGCGCGCGGGAACGACCAGGCCGGCCACACCGCACCCAAAGCACAACCGGAGACGGCGCCGCCGCCGAGCGTACCGGCCGGTGAGATGCAGCTCGGATCGATCCGCCTGCCGAAGGGCGTGAAAGTCGATGGGAAGGCGCTGGCCGCCGGGACCTATACGGTGCGGCTGACCGCGCAGACCGCGACACCGGCGGCGGCGGGCCAGACGCCGAACGCCGAACGGTGGGTGGAGTTGATGCAGGGAAAACAGGTCAAGGGCCGCGAGGTCGTCACGATCGTTCCGCAGTCCGAGATCGACAAGGTTCAAAAGGACAAGCCGCCGGCGCCGAACGCCGCGAAAGTGGAGACGCTGAAAGGCGGCGACTACGTCCGCGTCTGGATCAACCGCGGCGGCAATCACTACCTGCTGCATCTGCCGACGGCGTAGTTCAGACCGCCATTACGTCGAACTGTTCGTGATGGAGTTGGACGTCAGCCTTGACGGTGACGTCCTTCCCCAACGACTGCCTCAAATCCCGCAGCACCGCCTGCTCTTCTTCTTTCAGCGCACGCGCGATATCGGGATTCACGCGCAGCAACAGCCGGTGTCCGTTCAGATCCGGACCGATCTTCTTCACCTCGCTGAGAATCTCGTAGCAGATCGTCGAGCTCGACTTGATCACGCCGCTGCCCGAGCAGTACGGACACGGCTCGGTGAGCACCCGTTCAAGGCTTTGCTTGACGCGTTTGCGCGTGATGATGATCAGGCCGAAGTCCGACACCTGCAGCGCCTTTGACGGCGACCGATCCTTCTTGAGCTCCAGCTCGACGGCCTGAAGAACCTTCTGGCGGTTCTTCTTCTCCTCCATGTCGATGAGATCGAGCACGATGATGCCGCCGAGATCGCGCAGCCGCACCTGGCGAACGATTTCCTTCACCGCTTCGAGATTGGTCTTGACGATCGTGTCTTCGAGACGGCCGGCGGTCTTCTTGCCGACATAGCGGCCGGTGTTCACGTCGATCGCGACCAGCGCTTCCGTCTGGTTGATGACGATAGACCCGCCCGACTTCAACCAGACTTTGCTGCGCAGCGCGCGATCGATCTCTGACTGGACGCCGTACTCCTCGAAGATCG
>DAIUKO010000105.1:0-20909 GCA_036848175.1 Vicinamibacterales bacterium
ACTCGAAGAGCGTGTGCTTCTTCGAGAGGGTAATCATCTCCTCGCCGGTCATGTTGCCTACTGCTTCGATCGCCATCTAGAGCCTTCTTTCAGCAATTGCGTAGCTAATTAGCCACGCAGCGATCACGAAACCTCGAAACCTCGAAACCTCGAAAAAGAATAAAGAATTTGGGTCGCGTCTTTCGTGATTTCGTGCTTTCGTAGTTTTCGTGCTTTCGTGCTTTCGTGCTTTCGTGGTTTCGTGGTTTCGTGCCTGTCTTTCGTGGTTCGACAGCGTCTACTTCTTCAGCATCGCCTCTCTCTTCGCCCTGAACTCGGTCCCCGGCTTCCACTCCGGCATCTTATCCGCCTGCGCGACGCGATAGCCTACCGCGAACAGCACCTTCAGATCCTCGGTCGTCCCTGAAAAGTCCCAATCCGGCAGCACGACGTCGCTCGGCTGGTGATACCGCTTCTCGTTCCATTCGTCGCGCGTTTTCTTCGCGTAGTCGGCCGGCTTGCCGATGTAGTCGACGCCGGCGTCGGGATTCAGCGCCGGCACCCCCTCCTTCGCGAAGTTGAAGTGATCGGACCGATAGTAGAACCCCTTCTCCGGCTCGGCGTCGCCGTGCACGATGCGGCCCTGCTCGCCGGCCGCGTCTCGCGCGTAATCGTCGAGGTCCGACGCGCCGAAACCGATGAGCGTCAGATCCTTCGTCCGCCCGTGGACGTTCCAGCTGTCCATGTTGATGTTGGCGACGGTCTTCGCCAGCGGATAGATCGGCATCGTCGCGTAGTACTGCGATCCGAGGAGTCCCTGCTCCTCCGCGGTCACCGCGAGAAACAGGATCGATCGCCTGGGCGGCGGCGTCACTTGCTTGAACGCGCGCGCCATCTCGATGAGCGCCGCGCATCCGAGCGCGTCGTCTTCCGCGCCGTGGAAGATGCCTTCAGGACCCTTGCCGAAGTGATCCCAGTGCGCCGTGTAGATGACATATTCGTCCTTGAGCGTCGGATCGCTGCCGGGCAGCTTCCCGAGCACGTTGCGCGACTGAATCGTCCGCAGCTTGTTGCGAATCGTCATCGACGCCGTGACGCCGAGCGGCACCGGCTTGAAGTCGCGCGTCGCCGCCTGCGCCTTGAGCGCGTCGAAATCCTGGCCGGCCAACTGCATCAAACTCCTGCTCTGGTCGAGCGACAGCCATCCCTCGATCGACGCACGGCCCATGTTCTTGTCGGGCGTGACCAGATCGAACTGCTCGCCGGTCTTTCCCTGCACGACATTGAACGGATAGCCGGCCGGTATGGTCTCGTGCACGATCAGCGCCGCTGCGGCGCCCTTCTGCGCCGCGATTTCGTACTTGTACGTCCAGCGGCCGTAGTAGGTCATCGCCTTGCCGCCGAATGTTTTCGGATCGAGCTCCGTGGGGTTGTTCGGATCGGGGACCGGCGGGTCGTTGACGAGCATCACGATCGTCTTGCCCTTGACGTCCACACCCTTGTAGTCGTCCCAATTGAACTCGGGCGCGACGACGCCGTAACCGACGAACACCATCTCGGAATTGTCGAGGCTCGCCTTTTCGGCGACGTGCTTCGTCCACGCCACGACGTCGTCTTTCCACTTGAGCGTCTCTTTTTGCGTGCCCTTCTGAAGAACGAGCGGCGCGGGCTCCGGTGTGATGCCGACGAGCGGGACCTTCTGCACGTAGGTGCCGTCGGTGTTGCCCGGCTCGAGGCCGGCGAGCTTGAACTGGTCGCCGAGGTAGCCGACGCTGCGCTCTTCGCCCTTCGTACCCGGCGCGCGGCCTTCGAATTCGTCGGATGAAAGGATCTTCGTATGCCGCAGCAGGGCGGTGGCGTCAATGGCCGGCAGCTGACCGATCGATACGTGCGACGAGGTCGATGGCGGCGGCGCATCTGCTGGCGTCGCGGTCGGTTCCGATGCGCAGGCCGTGACGAGCACGGCGATTAAGAGCACGCAGGCCGGACACAACAATCGTGTCGAATACAACTTCTTCATATGAATCTTCAGTGTAACTCTTTACCGTGTCGTGCTCAGCAGCTCAAGCATCGTCACGGCGAGGACCTTTGTCGCGTTGACCAGATCGTCGATGCGGCAGAACTCGTCCGGCTGATGCGCGATCTCGAGCTCACCGGGCCCGTAGGCCGCGCAGTGCGGAATGCCGGCGATTCGTGCGACGTGCTTGTGGTCGTACGTGCCCGGGCTCGCAATCAACGTCGGCGCGGTGCCGAGCACACGGCGGATGGCGGCGTCGAGCGCACCGATGACCGGCGAATCCTCCGGAGTCAGCACGGGGTCGACAATCATCAAATCGCGGAGCGCGAACTCGATGCCCGTGGCGCCGAGCGTGCGTCGAATCAACGATTCGAGCTCGTCCTTGGCGGCGGCAAATCCTTCTTCGATCAGGAATCGCCGATCGAAGACGGCGCGGCAGCGATCCGCAACGCACGGCGTCTGAATCCCATCGAGCGGTTGGCCGCCATCGATCGCGTTCACGTTGATGGTGGCGTGACGCGCCCCCGGCGGCACGACCGGCATCGCCGTGACGCGGCTGTCGAGCGCCGGCTGCAGCTCCCGACGAATCGCGGCCAGCACGTCGGCCATCGCGTCGATCGCGCTGACGCCGAGAAAGGGCATGCTCCCGTGCGCAACCCGTCCGTGCGTCGTCAGCTCCGACCAGTACACGCCGCGATGCCCGACGCAGATGCGATCGACGTTCAGCGGTTCGGGGATGATCACGTAGTCGGTTCGCGTCTTCGCGATGCGTCCCGTCTTGCACAGCCACGCCACGCCGGCGAAGCCGCCGCTCTCCTCGTCAACCGTGCCGCTGATCTCGATCGTGCCCGGCCGCGGCACGCCGGCGCGATCGATCGCTTCAGCGGCGAACACGGCGGCAGCGAGCCCGGCTTTCATATCGCAGGCGCCGCGGCCGAAAATTTTCCCGTCGCGCACCAGGCCGCCGAATGGATCCACGCTCCAGCCGTCGCCGGGAGGCACGACATCGATGTGGCCGTTCAGGTGGACGACGCGGCCGCGGCTGTCGCCCGGACGGGTGCCGACGACGTTGACGCGCGGGTGGCGGTCGGTGTGTTCGGGCCGTCCCGTGGCGGCGATGTACTCGACGTCGAATCCGTGGCGCGAGAGGCGATTGCCGAGGAACCGCGCGCACGGCTCGTACTCCGCGCCGGGAGGATTGACGGTCGGAATCCGGACGAGATCGGCTGTGAACTGCACGATCTCATCCGCGGCGCGATCGATCTCGTCGACGACGCGTTGAATGGGGTCCGCGGTCACGGGCGATTACAATAACGCAAGCGGTGCGGCCAAAGCCGCCTGCCAGGCGCCGCTTCGCGGCGTTGGCGCGACGCTTCGCGTCGCGTGGGCCTTCGGTAGGGGAACGCATGACGCGTTTATCAATCGCGCTGCTAGCCATCGTCGTCGCGCAGGCGGGCGGTTCGAACGCGACGCTGACGGCCGTGCCCGGCATCAAGGTCGGTCATCACACGCTGACCGAACGGCCGACCGGCTGCACCGTGATCCTCGCGGAAGCGGGCGCGACGGCCGGCGTCGACGTGCGCGGCGCCGCCCCGGCGACGCGCGAAACGGATCTGCTCTCACCGGTCAACATCGTTCAGCAGATTCACGCGGTCGTACTCTCCGGCGGCAGCGCCTTCGGACTCGACTCCGCCGGCGGCGTGATGAAGTACCTCGAAGAGAAAGGCATCGGCTTTCCGTTCGGCGGCGCGCACGTGCCGACGGTGCCTGGCGCATCGCTCTTCGATCTGCCGGTCGGGAACCCGACGATTCGTCCGACGGCGGATTGCGGATATCAGGCGGCCAAAGGCGCGACCGCCGCCGCCGTGCAGGAAGGGAGCGTCGGCGCCGGCGCGGGCGCGACGATCGGGAAAACCAACGGCTTCGAACACGCGATGAAGGCGGGGATCGGCAGTGCGGCGATCAGGATGCCGGGCGGTCTCATCGTCGCCGCGCTCGTCGCCGTGAACGCGGCCGGCGACGTGATCGATCCCGCCACCGGGAAAGTCGTCGCGGGGGTGCGGGCGGCCGACGGCAAGGGGTTCGCCGATGCGCGCGTGCTCCTGCGCACCGGCGTGATTCCGCGCAGCCGCCCCGGCGAGAACACCACGCTCGGCGTTGTCGCCACGAACGCGACGCTCACCAAGACCCAGGCGACGCGCGTTGCGCAGATGGCGCACGACGGCTTTGCGCGCGCGATTTCACCGAGCCACACGCCGGTCGACGGCGACATCATTTTCGCGCTCGCCACCGGCGCGCAGAGCGGCGGCGACGTTGGCCAGATCGGCGAGCTCGCGGCCGAGATGATCGCGGACGCGATTGTGCGCGCCGCACGCCAGGCGACGAGCGTCCCCGGCTTCCCCGCGCTTCGAGATCTTCCCCGCTGAACATCTATCTCGTCGTCATCGTCGGCTACACCCTGGCGCTGATGAGCCTCGGCCTGCGCCTCGGCAAGTACGTTCGCGGCGCGTCGGATTTCTTCGTTGCCGGACGCGCGCTCGGACCGGGCCTGATTTTTTCGACGATGCTCGCCGCCAATATCGGCGCGGGATCGACCGTCGGCGCGACCGGACTCGGATACGCGAGCGGCGTGCCGGCGTGGTGGTGGGTCGGGTCGGCCGCGATCGGATCGCTCGTCCTCGCGTTCTGGATCGGCCCCGCGATGCGCCGCGTCGCCGCCGCGCACGACCTGCGCACGGTGGGCGACTACCTCGAGTTCCGCTACGACCGATCGGTCCGCGCCATCGTGTCGGCGCTGTTGTGGATCGGGTCGCTTTCGATTCTCGCGGCGCAGCTGATCGCGCTCGGCGGGATCCTCAACGTCGTCGCCGGTCTGCCGTTCGTCACCGGCTGCGCGATCGGCGGCCTCGTGATTACGGTCTATTACACGGCCGGCGGGCTCCTGACCGCCGCGTGGATCAACGTGATTCAACTGATCGTGAAGCTTGGCGGCTTCGCGCTCGCGGTGCCGATCGTTGTTCACGTCGTCGGCGGCTGGGACGCGATCGCCGCCGTTCGGCCCAACGATGACGCGTACTGGTCGATCACGCGCATCGGCCCGCCCGGCGTCATGATGCTCGTCTCGTTCGGCCCGGCATTCATCATCTCGCCCGGGCTTCTGCAGAAGATCTTCGGCGCGCGCGACGATCGCGCCGTCCGCGTGGGCGTCGGCCTCAACGCGCTCGGATTGTTCCTGTACGCGGGCGTCCCGGTGGTGCTCGGGATCGCGGCACAGTCGATGTTCCCGGGGATCAGCGATCAGACGCTCGTCCTGCCGACGATTCTGATCAACGCGCTGCCGCCGGTCGTCGGCAGCATCGGCCTCGCGGCGGTGTTCTCGGCCGAGGTGAGCGCCGCGGACGCGGTGCTGTTCATGCTGACCACGTCGCTGTCGCAGGATCTCTACAAGCGGTTCATCAATCCGGCTGCCAGCGACGCGCGCGTACTGCAGGTGGCGCGCGTGACGACGGTCGTGAGCGGCGCCTTGAGCGTCGTTCTGGCCGTCGCGTCGCGCAGCATCGTTGACACGCTGACGATCTTCTATACGCTGCTCACCGTGAGCCTCTTCGTCCCGGTGCTCGCGGGCCTCTACATCGCGCGCGCGCGAACGCCGCACGCGCTCGCCGCGATTGGCGCAGGCGTCGCCGGGATGCTGGTCGTGCAGCTCGCGACCGGCGGACGCGGCTGGGGCGCGCTGACGCCGGCGCTGGTCGGTCTCTCGGCCGCGATCGCGGCATTCGTCATCGCGTCGATCGCCTATCCCTCTCGACGGGAGGTTCATGACGCTGTTTGATCTCACCGGAAAGGTCGCCGTGGTGATTGGCGGGGCGTCGGGCATCGGCGAGGCGGTCGCGCGCGGCGCCGCCGCGCAGGGCGCGGCCGTCGTCATCCTCGACACCAACGAAACCGCCGCGCACACGATTGCGTCGCGCATCGGCGGAAGCGCGGCGGGCCTCGACATTCGCGATGCCGGCGCCGTCGCCGGCGCCATGAACGCCGTCAAGCTCGTTCGCGGGTCGGTCGACATCGTCGTCTGCACGCCGAGCATCAACGTGCGGAAGCCGATCGTCGGCTACACCCAGGAGGAGTTCGATCGGGTCGTCGATCTCAACCTGAAAGGGACCTTCAACGTGCTGCAGGCGGCGGGACGCACGATGATCGCGCAGCGCCGCGGCAGCATCGTCGTGTTCTCGTCCATCCGATCGCAGGTGGTCGAGCCAGGCCAGTCGGTGTATGCGATGAGCAAAGCGGGCATCGTGCAGCTCGTGCGCACCGCGGCGGCCGAGTTCGGCGCCTACGGCGTGCGCGTCAATGCGATCGCGCCGGGCGTGGTCGAGACGCCGCTGACGGCGCAGATCAAAGAGAACGCCGAATGGTACGAGGCGTACGCCAACAAGAGCGTGCTGAAGCGATGGGCGACGCCGGAGGAAATGGTCGGGCCGACGCTCTTTCTGGCCTCTGACGCGGCCAGCTATGTCACCGGCACAGTGCTCTTCGCTGACGGCGGATGGACCGCCGTCGACGGTCGTTTCACCCCACCAGGGATGTAGGCGGACATGACGACACATCGTGTGGCAGTTATCGCGGGAGACGGGATCGGTCGTGAGGTGATTCCAGCGGGGATGGCGGCCCTCGCAGCGGCGACCCGCGGCAGCGGCGTGTCGCTCGAATTCACCGAACTGCCGTGGGGATGCGAGCACTATCTCAAACATCAGCGGATGATGGCGGCTGACGGATTCGACCAGCTCGCGAAGTTCGAGGCGATCTATCTCGGCGCGATCGGTGCGCCGGGCGTCCCCGACGGCGTGTCCGCGGCCCTGCTCCTCGCCATCCGCCAGCGCTTCGATCAGTACGTGAACCTGCGGCCGATGCGATTGCTCGCCGGCATCACATCACCGCTCGCCGCGCGCAGCGCCGCCGACATCGACATGGTGTGCGTGCGCGAGAACACCGAAGGCGAGTACGCCGGCGTCGGCGGCCGCATTCACATCGGCACGCCGAGCGAAGTCGCGCAGCAGGTCGCGGTGTTCACGCGCCGCGGCATCGATCGGATCCTCCGCTACGCGTTCGACCTGGCCGCGAGCCGCCCGCGCAAGATGGTTGCGAGCGCGACGAAGTCCAACGCGCTCACGCACACGATGGTGTTGTGGGACGAGGTCGCCGAAACGGTGCGGCAGGACTACCCGGGCGTCGAGTATCGCAAGTACCACGTCGACGCGCTGGCGGCGCGCATGATCACGCATCCGCAGACGCTCGACGTGATCGTCGCGTCGAACCTGTTCGGCGACATCCTCACCGATATCGGCTCGGCGATTTCAGGCAGCCTCGGCATCGCCCCCGGCGGGAACATCGATCCGACGCGCGGCCACCCGTCGATGTTCGAACCGATTCACGGGTCGGCGCCGGACATCGCCGGGAAAGGGATCGCCAACCCGATCGGCGCGATCTGGGCGGGCGCCCTGATGCTCGATCATCTCGGCCATCGCGATCTGCACGACAAGTTGCTCACCGGCATCGAACGCGTCGTCGCGAGCGGGAAAACCTTGACGCCCGATCTCGGCGGAACGGCGAAGACGAAGGACGTCGCCGACGCGATCACGCGCGAGATCTGATGATCAACGACGCGCATTGTCATTTCTTCTCGACAACGTTCTTCGCCGCGCTCGGCGGCGATGCGGCGGTGACCACGCTTGGCTGGGATGCGCCGGGAACCGCGGAGGCGCTCGCCGACCGGTGGGTGGCGGAGCTCGATCGCGCGCGAGTGTCGCGTGCGGCGCTGATGGCCAGCATCCCTGGCGACGCGGCATCCGTCGAGACGGCGGTCGGGCGTCATCCCGATCGCTTCGTCGGATTCTTCATGGTCGATCCGACACGGCCCGAGGCGCCCATCAACGCGGCGGAGGCGATCGATCGGGGCGCGCTTCGCACGATCTGTCTCTTCCCCGCGATGCACCGCTTCTCGATCCAGGACGAACGCGCGCGCGTCTGCTTCGACGTCGCCGCGGCGCGCCCCGGCACCGCCGTGTTCGTTCATTGCGGCGTTCTGTCGGTCGGCGTGCGCAAGAAGCTCGGCCTGCCGAGCCCGTTCGACATCCGCTTCGGCAACCCGCTCGATCTGCACGCCGTCGCGCTCGCGTATCCAACCGTGCCGATCATCGTGCCGCACTTCGGCGCCGGCCTCTTTCGCGAGGCGCTGATGCTCGCGGACCTGTGTCCGAACGTGCTCCTCGATTCGTCGAGCTCCAACAGCTGGATCAAATACCAACCCGGCCTGACGCTCGCGGCCGTGTTCCGGCAGGCGCTCGCCGTCGCTGGACCGGATCGGATCCTGTTCGGATCCGACTCGTCATTCTTTCCGCGCGGCTGGGTGATGGACGTCTACGAGCGGCAGTCCTCCGCGCTCGACGAGATTCAGGCGAGCGCGGAGGTACGAGAGAAGATTTTTGCAGGCAACTTCGATCGGGTCTTTCCGCCGCGGCAGTCTTTGTGACCTTTGTGAGCTTTGTGCCTTTGTGACCTTCGTCAGAAATGCGGCGTCGATTTCACGTGCTCGCGCAGCAGATCCCGTCCGAAGTCGCCGTCGAAGTCGCGCCACACCGAGTGGATGTGGTTGCCGTCGTTCTGCGTGTTGTCGTATTCGATGAGGAACGTCGGCCCCTGCACGCGGTAGTAGTGCTTCTGTCCCTTCTCGAGCGGTCCGGCCCACGCGAAGCCGATCTTCTCGAGCCCGGCCTTCTTCAGCTTGGCCTGACGATCGGCGGCGATGTCGGCGGCCATGAAGCCGACGTAGACGTCGACCAGCTTCATCAGCAGCTCGCGCTGGTTCGCGTTCAGCGCGTCGGCGGTGATGCCGACCGGCGACAGCGGCTTGATGTCATTCTTCTCCATCGTGATCATGTCGCTCGGCGCCGTCGTCTCGATGACCGCCTTGGCGCGCTGGCCCTGGTCGAGCGAGTTCAACACCGCACGCGCCGCGTCTTCCTCGGCGCCGAGAATCCGCAGCCCCTTCTTCGGACCCTCGCGCACTTCCGCCGGATTGCTGCCGAAGAAGGTCGGCGAGCTCGCCACCAGCGTCCCGTTGACCACGTTGAAATGCAGCGAGACGTGATGTCCTTCGACGCGCCAGCCCCAGGTGTTCTGCGTCGACGGCGTGCCGAAGATCGAGAAGAAGTACTTCACCGGATCGCGGGCGAGCGGCGTGCCGGTGCGCGAGCGCTCGGTGGTGCGCTGCGCCTCTTCGAGCGCGCCGAGCACGGTTTCGAGATCCATGATCGACGACGCGGTCAGGTAGCCGCGCTGACTCAGACCGGCCTTGAGCAGATCGTGCGCGAGCTTGCGCTGCGCGTCGTTCATGTCGCGGACGAGCAGTCCCTTGCGCGGGAACATCTCGGTCGGAATGAAGTGCCAGCGCAACCGCTCGTCGGAGTTGAACTCGAAGCTTGCCTGCTGCCGCTGCTCCGGCGTCAGCGAGGCCATGAACTTCGAGGCCGCTGAGGCCATCGCCGACGAGGAACGCTCGGCTGCCACCAGAGAACCAACGGCGAGGGCTACCGCCATCGCGCCAGCCAGCCACCAACGTTTCATATCCGACCTCCTAATCAGAGGCGATTCTAGCTTGACGAGTGCCACTGCGGGGAGGACGATTGTCGTCCCCTTGTGTCGCAGGGCTATGATCCATTGGTTGCTCATCCTGCTGTGCTTCGTCGCCGCTTCGCGCGTCGCGCTCGGCCAGCCGCCGACCGCTGACGCGCTGGACGAGGTGCTACAGCGCGCCGCGACCTACGTCGGCGACTTCCAGCGTCAGCTCGCCGGCATTGTCGCCGAAGAGCGCTACGTGCAGCAGGTCAAGTATTTCATCCCGGCAGCCGTGATCGGAGCGGTCCCGCGCCCGAACGTCCCGGCCGATGCGCGCCGCGTCCTCCTCTCGGATCTGCTGCTGGTCAAGCCCGAAGGCGCGACGCGCTGGATTCAGTTCCGAGACGTGTTCGAGGTCGACGGCAAGGCGGTGCACGATCGCAACGAGCGCCTCGTGAAACTGTTTCTCGAACCGACCGCTTCGTCGGCGCAGCAGGCGACGCAGATCGTCAACGAGAGCGCGCGCTTCAACATCGGCAGCGTGCAGCGCACGATCAACGTTCCGGTGCTGGCGCTGATCGTTCTCGATCCCGCGCACCAGCGGCGTTTCTCCTTCGATCGCAGCCAGAACCGCAAGCCGCAGCTTGGCAGCGAGCCAAAGGTCGCCGGGGCGGACGTCTGGGTGATCGAATACGACGAGCTCAGCGCCGGCACCTTGATTCGCACCAACAACGATCGCGATCTGCCGATGCATGGCCGCATCTGGATCGAACCGTCGAGCGGCCGCGTCTTCGCGACCGAGCTCGTCGCCGACGATACGAACCTGAAGGGTACCGTTGACGTCATCTACCGTCCGGAGCCGTCTCTCAGTCTGCTCGTGCCCTCGGAGATGCGTGAGCGCTACGAGTTGCGGAGGGACGGCACGAAGGTCGAAGGCACGGCGACCTACGGTAAATTCCGGCAGTTCCAGGTCAAAGTGGACGAGAAGATCGCCCCCATCAAATAGGACACAGCATGCCTGCGCGACCGACGTGGAAGGGTTATCTGAAAATCAGCCTTGTGAACATCCCGGTGAAAGTCTTTCCGGCGACCGACGCCGCGGCGACGCTCAGCTTCAACCAGCTGCACGCGGAATGTCAGACCCGCATCCAGCAGAAACGCTGGTGCCCGCACTGCCAGAAGGAGGTCCCGAACACCGACATCGTGAAGGGCTTCGAATTCGAGAAAGGGCGCTACGTCGTCGTCGGCGAGGAGGACATCGAGAAGGTGCGGGTCGAATCGACGCGCGTCATCAACCTCGAGAGGTTCACCGACGATACGGAGATCGATCCGATCTATCTCGAGCGGCCGTACTATCTCGCGCCCGACGGACCGGTGGCGCGCGAGGCGTTCGCGGTCATCCGCGAAGGAATGGCCGGCAAGGCGGGCATCGGTAAGGTGGCGCTCTACGGGCGCGAATATCTCGTCAAGGTTCAGCCCCGCGAGAAGGGACTGATCATGTACACGCTGCGGCACGCGGCGGAGATCCGCAGCATGGACGCCATCGACGAGCTTGCCGACATGCCGGCGTCGGTAAAGCCCGATGAAGTGAAGCTCGCCAGGCAGGTGATGGGCACCTTCGAGGGCGACGTCGATCTCCAGGAGTACCGCGACGATTACCAGGTCGGACTGCGCGAAATCATCGACGCCAAGATCGAAGGTCGCGAGATCGTGACGCAGGAAGTCGAGGCGCCGCCGAAGGTCGTCAACCTGATGGAAGCGCTGCGCAAGAGTCTCGACACGATCAGCGCGTCGAAGAAAAAACCGGCAGCGCCGGTGGAACGCATGGCCGCGTCAGCGCCGAAGAAGCGGGCAAGGGCTTAATCGATTTCCGCGTGTCGATCGAGCAGGGCGAACAGTGGTTCCGCTGAAGACGATCGCAGCCGCGATCGCGATCGTCGCCGTCGGGGCGGCGAGCGTCGCGCCGCGTGCGCAGCTGCCGGGCGCGCCGCCGACCGACGTGCGTCCAGTCGTCGACGAGTACCAGGGCGTCAAGGTCACGGACCCCTATCGCTGGCTCGAACAATGGGACGATCCGCCGGTACGCGACTGGACCGATCGGCAGAACGCGTACACGCGCGGCCAGCTCGACGCGCTGCCGTTCATGCCGGGACTTCGCGCACGCGCGCAAGCGGTCGCCGCCGATACACATCCGCAATGGTTCGGCCTGCGATACGTTCACGGCCGGCTGTTCGCGATCAAACAGCAGCCCCCTCGCGAACAGCCCGTGCTCGTCGTCCTCCGATCGCCGGATGACCTCTCGAGCGAGCGCGTGATCGTCGATCCGGTCGCGCTCGATCGGAGCGGTCACACGGCGATCGATTTCTACGAACCGTCGCTCGACGGCCGGCGCGTGGCGGTGTCGATGTCGGTCGGCGGCACGGAGCGCGGCGACGTGCACGTCTTCGACGTGGACACCGGCCGCAAACTGAACGACGTGGTGACGCGGGTCAATGGCGGTACCGCAGGTGGCAGCGTCGCCTGGAACGCCGACGGCTCGGGGTTCTTCTACACGCGCTACCCACGGCCGGGCGAACGTCCCGATCGCGATCTCGACTTCTACCAGCAGCTCTACCTTCACACGATCGGCGCAGCGGGCGACGCCGACGCGTACGAGATCGGGAAGGACTTTCCGAAGATCGCCGAAATCAGCGTGCGATCGAGCCCGGACGGCCGCTTCGTGCTCGCGGCCGTCAACAACGGCGACGGCGGCGAGCGCGCATTCTTTGTCAGGCCGCCTCGCGGCGCCTGGATCCGTCTCGCCGGCTACACCGACGATGTCGTGTCGGCGAAGTGGGGATCCGACGAGTCGCTGTATCTCGTCTCGCGGAAGGGCGCGCCACGCGGGCAGGTGCTGCGCATCGCACCAAGCGCGTCGCCCTCGCTTGCCGACGCGCGCGTCATCGTCGCGCAGGGCGAGGCGGCGATTCAGTCGATCGCGGTGACGGCGTCACGGATCTACTCGAACGATCTTGTCGGCGGACCGTCGCAGATTCGCGTGTTCGATCTGAACGGCCGGCTGCAGCAGACGGTCCCGATCGAGCCGGTGTCGAGCGTCACTGAAGTCGCGCCGCTCGACGGCGACGAGATCCTGTATGAAGCCCAGAGCTACGTCAGGCCGCCGGCGTTTTACCGCGTCAAGCCCGGCACGGCGCCGAGGAAAACCGCGCTCGCGCTGGTTGCGCCGGTTGATTTCAGCGACACGCAAGTGACGCGCGCCGAGGCGATTTCGAAGGACGGCACGCACGTGCCGCTGACGATCGTGGCGCGGAAGAACACCTCGCTCAACGGCACGAACCCGACGCTCCTCTACGCGTACGGCGGATACGGGATCAGCCTCGTGCCGATCTTCTCGGCGCCGAACCGGCTGTGGATCGAGCAGGGCGGCGTTTTCGTCGTCGCCAACCTGCGCGGCGGCGGCGAGTTCGGCGACGCGTGGCATCAGGCCGGCAGGCTCACACGGAAGCAGAACGTCTTCGATGACTTCGCGGCTTCGGCGCAATACCTGATCGATCGGCGCTACGCGAGTGCATCGACCCTCGCCATCCTCGGCGGCAGCAACGGCGGACTGCTCATGGGCGCCGCGCTGACGCAGCACCCGGAGCTGTTTCGAGCCGTCGTGTCACACGTCGGCATCTACGACATGCTGCGGTGCGAGCTCTACCCGAACGGTGCCTTCAACGTGACCGAGTTCGGCACCGTGACCGTGCCCGAGGAGTTCCGCGCGCTCCACGCCTACTCGCCGTACCATCACGTCGAGGCCGGCACGGCGTATCCGGCCGTCCTGCTCCTCAGCGGCACGAACGATCCGCGTGTGAACCCGGCGGATTCGCGGAAGTTTGCCGCGCGGCTCCAAGCGGCGACGGCGTCCGGCCGCCCGGTCCTGCTGCGTGTATCAGGCAGCGGCCACGGCTTCGGCACGTCGCTCAGCGACGCCGTGTCACAGATCGTGGACCAATACGCGTTTCTCTTCTGGCAGCTCGGCATGAAGGTCACGTTCGGCCGCTCGTGACACGGCGTTGCCGCTCGCTCGGCCGCGCGCCTTAACGATTCCCGACGGGATTTGGGATTCGGGATTCGGGATTCGGGATTCGCCAGCACGCTACTTCGTCGCGCGGGCGAGGGTTGCGGTCGTCACCGCCGCCATCGCTGCGTAGTAGCGCGTGAAGCGCCGCGGCTCGGGCGCCTTCTCATACGCCTTCAGGTTCTCCGCCCATCGAAACCCAATCGGCTGGTACAAGAGCTCAGCCTCGACGACGAATGGACCCTGTGCGCCGGCGACCGAGACCAAGTAGCGGACGCGATCCGATGCGGCGCCGAAATCCGGATCGTCGAGCGCGCCGCCGACGACGGCGATGTCGGGTTCGGCTTTGCGCTTGTCGAAGCCGCGCGGCAGCAGGCGGTTGTCCTTGAGATAGCGGACGCCGGTCAGGAGTCCCGTCGTCACCTCGCCGTTCACACCGCCGATGATGCTCTCGTAGATCTGAACTTCGTCGCCGCTGCGAATCTCGGTGTAATGCGGCTCGAACCTGGACGGGTCGGCATCGTTGTCGTTGCCGCGGACCGATCCGTCCGCGTTGACGGCACCGGACTCGAAGATCGATCGGCCGTTGGCGTCGTGCACGACGACGTGAAGCCACGCGCGGCGGGAGGGGTACGCCGTCGGCAGCTTGTGGCCGCCGAGATTCTCGACGGCGATATCGGCGCGCAGCCGGCCTGAATCAACCTGCACATCCTCGATCGTGACGCGCGCCGCCTTCGATCCGAGGAAGCGGAGCGTCTGATCGGCGGCTGCCGTGAGCTCCTGTGGCAGCGCCGCGACGGCGAGCTCGTCGCGGTAGCGGTTCAACATGCGCTGCATGAAGAAATTCGACGCCACGAACGTGTGCCGCGACACGCCTGGCCGCGGCACCCCGAAGACGCGCGTGATCGGAACCGGCTCGTTGATGACCGGCATGTGGCACGACTGACAGCTCTCGGTCGCCTTGAAGTCGCTGTTCAGCCACTCTTGATACGGCACCTGCTCGGGAAGCCGGCCGATCGGCTTTCCGTCCGGGCCGAGCGCCTGGGTCAGGAGTGTGTGGCAGGTCGCACACATTTCCGACTGGCGGATGTGATCTGACTGCGTCGGCCGGTATCCTTCCGACGAGCTCCACATGATCCGCGTAAGGCCCGCTTCCACCTCGAACGGCCCGTACTCCGGCCGCACCGCCGGATCCTGCGGCGGCTGGATGACGAATCCGCCGTTGAAGCTCGCGGCCGTGCCGAGCCGGTCTTTACTGATTTGATGGCATACGGAGCAGGAGACGCCGTCCGCCGCCTGACGCGCGTTCGCGGCGTCCGCGGCGCCGCCGCCGAGCGGAAGATGCGAGAACACCTCGCCGGGTCGGTCGCGCAGCTTCGCCTCGTACCGCGTGATCGGCATGTGGCAGGTGGAGCACTCGTCTTCGATCAGCGCCTGCGCGCGCGGATGATCGAGCGATTCGCGGCGGACGCTCGCCTGCCAGTACGGATCGCGCGACGAATTCGCCATCGTGCTTGCTCGCCAGTCGAACCCGATTGAGACGTCCTCGCCCGACGCAGCCAGCAGGCCGTTGTGACAGGCGATGCATCGGTCGGAGGTCTGAAACGCCGGCGAATGCGGCTGTCCGTTCTCAGCGCCCGTCGCGAGCGCGGCCGAGGCGATGACGACGCCACAAAAGATGACGCGCCTCATCGCTTCACTTCCAGCCGTCCAGCAGACCGCCGTCGAACCAGTCCCACAAGAAGTAAAAGACCACCTGCTTCGATCGTCCGGTCGTGTTCGTCACAGGCAGCCGCATGCCGAGATTCACGCGGACGTGCTGCCGTCTGTTGAGCGTGACCTGGAATTGTGGAAGCATGTCGACGTCAGTTCGCGCGCCATCTTCCAAATCGCGATCGGCGGTCAACTCCAGCATCGGCGACCACAATCGACCGAGCCCGCGTTCCTGACGAAAGCTCCGGCCGAATGCGACGCGGCCGAACAGCGCGCGCGGCGTCTCGTCGGTCGACGTCGGCTGCTCCGTTCCGCCCTGCGCCTGAACGAACATCCGCGCTGGCAGCAGCTGTCCGTACGCCGCGAAGGCTTCGAATACCGTCACGCCGGCGCCGAGGCCTTTCGACGCGTTGCCGGTCGGCAGGATGATCTCGCCTTGCGCGCTGACGATCGATTGCGAGCCTGCCAACAGCACGCGCTTGATGCCGACGCCGACGTCGCCCACACCGTGCGCGACCGTGCCCGTGGCATCGTGCAGCGAGGCAAACGGCACCGACACCTCGAGTTGATTGCGGGCGCCGAAACGATGCTCGTAGACGAGCTCCTGCGTGGCGTCCGGCGCGTGGTGCGCATCGATCGACGAAGTGATCACCGTCTCGTCTTCCGGAAACGCTTTCTCGGTGGCGAGCGGCCGCGGCAGATTGAGCTCGCCGCGCGGATACGACCGATCGCGGCACAGTCCGCGCAGGTATCCGATGACAGCGTCGATCTGCGCCGAGGTCAGGGCCTCGGAAAACGACGGCATGATGCGCGAGAAGCCGCGCCCGCGGCCGCCGTCATGGATGCTCGCCTTCCAGTCGACATCGAGCTCCGGAGTCGTGCCGCTGCAGTCGGTGAAATCGGGAAAGGTTTCGGGCTTGTCGAATCCGATCGTGGTGTCGGGCATCCCCTGACCTGACGGCCCGTGACATCCGGCGCAGCCCGACTGATAAATGGCTTCGCCCGTCGTCAACGCGCGCGCTGCGGTCTGGCCGGCGGCCGCAGCGGTCGCGAACGACACCATTAAAGGAACATGAACAAGGGATATGAGACGCAGGCGCAGATTAATGCCACAAAATGTCCGCGTCGCGCAACGCGCTCACGAGGAACGGACGAAGTCGATGTAGCCGCGATCGATGTCGACCGACGCGAGGCGGACGCGCACGCGATCGCCGACGTCGAGGCCCTGCTCGCCCGCCACCAGCTTCCCTTCGATCGGCGGCGTCGCGACGCGGACGAACGTGCCCTTGTTCGACGCGCCGGCGACGATCGCGTCGAACCGCTCGCCGACGCGCGGCGCGATCACCATCGCCGTCGCCGATTTCCGCACCTGACGCTCGACCTTGTTGGCGTTGTCCTCCTGCCGGGTGCAATGCGCGGCCAGCGATTCGAGCTCGGCGACCTCGTACGGCGGCGAATGGCGGGCGAGCGATGCCTTGACGAGACGCTGCGTGATCAAATCCGGATAGCGGCGATTCGGCGCCGTCGAATGCGTGTAGTCACGCACGGCGAGACCGAAATGGCCCGGCGGCTCTGCGCCGGGCGGATCGACGACGTACTCGCCCGAGCCGAGCAGGCGGATGACGGTGTGCGACAGATCGGCAAACAATTCGGGCGCCGTCTGCCGCCGCCGCACGAGGAAGTCGCCGAGCGCCTTCGCGTCGGGCGCCGCGGGCAGCCGTTCGCCGAGCCCCGCCGCCAGATCGCGGATCCGATCCCACCGCTCCGGCGATCGGACGACGCGCCTGAGCGAGGGAAAGCCGCGTCCGTCGAGAAAGCGCGCGACGACGCCGTTCGACGCAACCATCAGGTTTTCGATGAGCGCCTTCGCGCGGTTCGGCGCCTGAGGTCTGACTTCCTCGAGGGTGTCGCCATCGAACACGTGCTGAACCTCGAGGGTCTCGAACTGCAGGGCGCCGTGCTCGCGCCGCTCGCGGTCCAGCGCCTGCGCCGCGCGATCCTGCATCTTCAACTGCTCGTCGATTCCCGGCACTGCCGCAGCCGCGGGCGGCAGCGGCCCGCGCCCGGCGAGCCAGGCATCGACGGCGTTGTAGGCCAGCTTGGCGTGATTGTGGACGAGCGCGCCGTACACGTCGGACTGTGAGACGACCCCGCTCGCCGACGCGACGAACTCGACGACGATCGCCAGCCGATTCTGATCCGGATTGAGCGATGTCAAATCGGTGGAAAATTTCTCCGGCAGCATCGGAAAGATGATCGCGGGCGTGTAGACCGACGTCGTGTTCAGGGCGGCGTGCCGATCGACCGGCGAGTCCTTGTCCACTGCCGCGTCGACGTCGGCGATGGCGACGCAGATCTTCATGTCGCCGTTCGCGAGCGGCTCGGCTACCGACAGCTGATCGAGGTCGCGCGAATCGTCGTTGTCGATCGAGAACCACAGCAGCGAACGCAGATCGCGCGTCGGCGCTTCGCTCGAGCGCGGTGGTGCCTGCAGCGCGGCCGCTTGAGCCGTGGCCGCGGGCGGGAAGTCGGGCTCGAGGCCGCGCGCCCGCATCGCCGCGACCGCAATCGCTTGAAGGTGCGCCCGCTGCGAGGTCACGAACGGATCTCGCGAATCGCGGCGCCGAGATCCTCGACGAGCGCGTCGATGTCCACCTGGTGGGTGCGGAAACTGAGGACGCAGACGCGGCCCAGATACCGGCCATGGGCGGTGCAGCCGGTCACCATCACGCGCCCTTTGCTCGTCGTCCTGTCCATGAGCGCCCGAGTGGCGGCATCTTCCTCGGCGCGCGTCGCGCCAGGCCAGGTGAGGTGAAACGCGAAGAGCGACAGGTCCGGCGGCGCGTCGATGACGATGCCGGGCAACGCGGCGACGCGGCGCTCCGCGTCGAGGGCGAGCGCGCGCTTCTCCGCGATCGCTTCACGAAACGCGGCCGATCCGTACAGCTTGACGGTCAACCAGACGCGAAGGCCGGGAAACCCCCGCGACAGCTCGGGCCCGTGCTGACTCGGATCGTAAAAATCCTGTGGATGCGGCATCGCCGGCAGGTACGCGGCGGTCGCTTCGTGCGCCGCGCGCAGCGCCGCGCCGTCGCGCACGAGCAGCGCGCCGGTCCCATAGGGCAGGAACATGCCTTTGTGCGGGTCGAGCGTCAGCGAGTCGGCGCGCGGCAATCCGCCGAGCGCGCGACGGCCGTCCTCAGTCAGATAGAAAAAGGCGCCGTACGCGCCGTCGACATGGTGCCAGATGCCTTCGCGGGCGCAGAGATCCGCGATCCCGTCGAGTGGATCAACGGCGCCCGTGTTCGTCGTGCCCGCGCTGGAGACGACGGCGAAGGGGGTCAGCCCGGCGCGTCGATCGGATGCGATGGCCTCGTCGAGGAGATCGAGGCGAAGCCGGAAGCGATCGTCAGAGGCGATCGCGCGTACGCGGTCGGGCATCACACCGGCGAGCTTCGCCGCTTTGAGCACGGAGTGGTGCGCCTGATCCGAGGTGTAGAGAACGCCGCGGCGAATCTCCGCGCCGAGATGACGCTCGCGCGCGCAGAGGACCGCGTTCCACGTCGCCATCGAACCGCCCGTCGTGAAGAGCCCGCGGGTCTCGGGCGGAAAGTCCATCCACTCGCGCAGCCAGTCGAGCGCGTTCGCCTCGAGCTGCACCAGCGCGGGCGCGGCCTGCCAGATGCCGGTGAAGCGGTTCGTCGTGTCGGCGATGAAGTCGGCCAGCGCCGCCGGGAAGAGGCCGCCGCCGGGAATGAACGCGAGATATCCGGGACCGATCGTCGTGAACGATCGCGGCACCCAGTCGCGGAACAGCTGATCGAGCAGTGCATGCAGCGGCGCGCCGCATTCGGGCGCCGGCTCGCGCATGGCGCGGCAGAGCTCGCCGGCATCGACGTCCCCGCAGCTTGGCTGCGCGCCCGCGGTCGCAATGTGCTCGACCGAGCGCGCGACGACTTCGTCGGCCATCGCGCGCATCTCCTGACGCGAGTATTCGAGATTTACTGGACCCAATCCTTCACCTTGTAGTACGCGCCGACGAGCGGCAGGAACCAGGGGCGGCCGTGGTAGAAGGGGATCGGCGCGAAGCGATCGTCGAACAGCGGATGCTCGATCGGCTCGCCGGCGATCCGGCGCGCGACGGTCTCGCCGAGATACGTCGCCATCGCGACGCCGTGCCCGCAGTAGCCGCCGGCGAAATACATGCCGTCCAGCTTACCCGCGCGCGGCATCTGATCGCGCGTGAAGGCGACGTTGCCGCCCCACGCGTACTCGACGGCTTTGTCCGCAAGGTCCGGGAAGACTTCGAGCATTCCGGCGCGGAGAATCGCGGCGGCGCGCCGCGTCGTCTCCGACACCGGCGGCGTCAGCTCGGCGCGGCCGCCGAAGAGCAGCCGGCGATCCGACGTGAGACGGAAGTAGTAGAGGAAGACTTTCGAGTCGAATACGACGCGTCCGCGCGGCAGCAGCGACGCCGCCTCCGCAGGCGACAAGGGCTCTGTCGCGATGATGTAGCTGCCGATCGGCACGAGGCGCCGCTGCAGCGCCGGCGCCGCGCCGTTGGTGTAGCCGTTGGTGGCGATGAGCACATCACGTGCATCGACGTCGCCATCAGTCGTCGATACGGTCCACGTGTCGCCGCGCTTGGTCAGCCGCCTCACGCCGACGCCGGTCACGACGCACGCGCCCGCGCGCGCCGCCGCGCGCGCGAGTCCTGCGACATAGCGCGCGGGATTGAGGGCGCGGCTGCGCTCGTCGACGAGCAGCCCGTGATACGCCATCGATCCGAGCTCGGTCCGTTGATCCTCGCGCGAGACGAGCTCGACGCGGTGATGGAAGACGCGCGCGAGCAGATCGCGCTCCTCGCGAAACGATTTGAAGTGCGAGCGCTTCCACGCTGCCTGGAGATGTCCGACCCGGGCGAACTCGCAGTCGATCGCTTCCTCGGCGATCAGCGCTTCGATGCGATCGAGCGAATCACGCGACACATCGAACAGCTCGCGGGCGCGCCGCTCGCCGTAGCGCGCGACGAGCGTCTTGGCACCGACCTTGAGGCCGGTCAACACCTGACCGCCATTGCGCGAGCTGGCGCCGAAGCCGACGCGTTCGCGTTCGATGACGGCGACCGTCGCGCCGACGCGCGCGAGATGCCGCGCGGCGGCCAGGCCGGTGTAGCCGGCGCCGACGATCGCGACGTCGAGCGTCCCCGCTCGAATCGGCTCGAGGTTCTGAGTTGGAGGCGCCGGGTTCTCAGTGGTGTCCCACCAGTACGGGTATTCCTTCACTGGCGCGGTATCTTCACGGCGGCGGACGCGAGAACCCGTCTTCGCACGGGCGGTATTGTATGCGCGCGCCGAGCATCGAGCGTCTGTCCAACGAGTTGGATACTGGACATCAGTCTTTTCGGATATGCTTGACCGGTTGTTCAAGATCGAAGACCGCCGACAGGTCCAAGCGACTGAGCCGCAAGGCCTTAAATTCAAGCAGCCGGCGTTTCATTTTGGCACACCGCCTGCTGGTAGA
>DAIUKO010000106.1:0-20838 GCA_036848175.1 Vicinamibacterales bacterium
AGGGCTCACCATGAGCGGTTGTTAAGGACGTCGATTCAACTGCCGCCCGGAGTAATGCGATTCCCCGCTACCGTCCATCGACGGTGAACGCGATCAGGACGTTGCCACTTCTGCCGCCGAATGTCGGATAGCCTGACGTCTGCAGGACGACGCCCTCCGCGATTGCCGGTCCGCCCACGTCGATCGACCCGCCGTGTGCCGCAACCTTGTTCACCGTCTCGAAATCGCGCGACGTATCGAAGTCCCAGAGGACGCGGCCGTCGCTGGCGGCGTACGCGCGAAGGTGGCCGTCGACCGATCCTGAGAACACGGCGCCGGGAATCGCGGTGATCGCTGCGGACTGCGCCGGACTGCACAGCGGCCGATCGCCGCACACCGGCGGCGCGGCGTTCCAGACTTTCGCGCCGTCGGTGAGGCGCAATGCGAACAGGCCGCCGCCGATCGTCGGATCGAGCGCGGTCATGCCGAGCACGAGGGGGCCGCCGGTGCGTTTGAACGTCTGATCCGACAGCGCCACGTACGCCTGACGTCCATCAGCCGCCGATCCCCATTCGACGCCGCCGAGCAGGCCGCCCTTGCCGATGCGCGTGCTCCACAGCACTTTGCCCGTGTTCGCGTCGAGACCGTGGACGACGCCCGACTTCTGACCGATGATGAGACGCCGCTCGCCGTTCGGGAGCGTGACCAGCATCGGAGGTGATCCGAAGTCGAAGTCGGACCCGCTCGTCGCCGGACAATTCGCCGAATCGATGCCGCCGCACGCGAGGTTCCACGCGTCGCCGGCGGTCAGCTGGCTCACCCACTTGATCGCGCCAGTGTCGAGATCGAGCGCCATGATCGCGTCCGAGGTTGGTGCAGCGGGTTCCGAGTAGCTGTCGCCCGTGCCGATGTAGATCGTCTTGCGTGCAACATCGATCGTTGGCGCTGACCACACCGACGCGCCAGACGGCCCGTACTGCTGCGTGCCAGCCTTGTTCTTGATCGTCGGCTTCGGCGCCTCGCCGATGGTATACGTCCGCCACAGCTGATTGCCGGTGCTCGCGTCGAGCGCGAGCACGCTGCCGCGGAACGTGCAGCACGGATATTTGGGGTCCGCGCCGGCGAGCTCCTCGAGCGACGAGATCGGCACGTACAACTTGCCGTCCAGGAACTTCGGCGTGCCGGTGATGCGCGCGATGGGGTGCTCGTCGCCCTTCTTCTTCCAGCGAAGCTGTCCGGTCGCGGCGTCGAGACTGTAGATGTTCGCGGCGACGTCGGCGAAGAATACGCTCGGCGGAGTCGATCTGCGCTCGCGCCCGACGGCCACGGCGGTTCGGACCTGCGCATCGGCATCGAACGTCCAGTAGGTGCAACCGTCCGCGAGGCTCAACGCGTACACGCGTCCTGACGAACTGCCGACGAACACCCGACCCTCGACGATGGTCGGCTGAATGGCGGCCGAGGTGTCGCCTGCGAAACCGAACGCCCATTTCACTTTCAGCTTCGGAACGTCGGCGGCGGTGAGTCCGGGGCCGGGCCGCGGCTGATACCGGTCGTTGGTGGACGTCGCGCTCCAGTTGTCCCACGCACTCGATGGCGAGTCGCTGAATGGTGCGGGCGCGCGCACGCAACGTGGCGCCGTCACCGGCGCGACCATCGAGCCGAGTGGCTTGCCCGACAGGAAAACGGCGATGGCGCGCCGCTGATCGTCGTTCAGCGAGGCGCCCTGCGCTCGCATCAACCCGCTCTCGAGCGAGGCGACGATGCGCTCCGGCGTCATCTCGGAGAGCGCGCGGCGCGACGGCGCGCGAACCACGCCGCCGTCGTGGCAGATCGAGCAGGATTGCGCGTAGAGCGCAGCACCGTCCTGAGCGAGCGCGGGCACCGCCATCAACACGAACATCGTCGCGCACGTACTGCGCAGCATAGAGATGCCTCCGGTGCCGGGATTATACCGACGGCCTCAAATCTGTCTGCGGAGTCGAAGGGTCGGCCGGGCTTCCACCACGCGGCGGTCAGCGTGCCGCCGTATCGCGTGCGGACGGTTCGCCGGTGAGAGGTGGCGAGATGGGCTGACTGCTCTCAGAAAGCGGCTGGCCGCCACGATGCCTGAAGCGCGTCAGCGCCAGGCCGATGAACGCCGACGCCAGATAGCTGTACGCCATCACGACGAGGACGAAGCGCGGATGCGTGGCGACGGCGACCATCGCGGCAGCGATGAAGATCAGCACGGTGTACGGGTGGCGGGCGCGCAGGTCGAGCGTCTTGAAACTCCGGAAGCGAACGCGGCTGACCATCAGCGCGGCGGGTACCAGCACCATCGCCAGCGCCGGCAGCGCCTCGCGATAGTCGAACAGGCCCCAGGGATACGCATAGACCGTGGCTGCCGGGACGGCCGCCGCTGCCGGACTCGGCATACCGACGAAATAGCGCTTGTCGCTGGCGGACATGCCTTGAATGTTGAACCGCGCGAGGCGCATTGCGGCGGCGGCGACGAACAGGAACCCCGCCGCCCAGCCGAGGCGCCCGAGCGAGTTGAGTCCCCACGCGAACGACAGAACCGCCGGCGCGATCCCAAAGGAGATGACGTCCGCAAGGGAATCGAACTGAAGGCCGAAGTCACTCTCGGTGCCGGTCAGGCGGGCGATGCGGCCGTCGAGGATGTCGAGCGCGAACGCGAAGCCGATGAACGGCGCTGCGGTCTCGTACTCGCCTCGCATCGCATAGACAATGCACGCGTAGCCGCAGAACATGTTGCCCATCGTCAGGAGACTGGGCAGCAGGTACACACCGCGTCGAAAGCGGCGCCGCGGCCTGTCTGCGCTGCGGCGCAGGAACCGGAGACGTGGGGCGTGTGGTTCCGACATCGGTCGTACCGTTCAGACCTGCCGTGAGTGTAACACCGCGATCACGGTCTCACCGCCGCGGACGGTGTCGCCGACCTTGACCATGATCGTTGCGTCTGGCGGCACGAACACGTCCATACGCGAACCGAATTTCATGATCCCGAAGCGATCCCCGGCGCGCACCTCGGCGCCGTTCTGCACACGGCACACGACGCGACGCGCCAGAATTCCGACGATTTGCCGCGCGACGACCATCTGCCCGCCGTGATCGATCCAGATCTCGCTGCGCTCGTTCGTGCTGCCGGCGTCATGACGGTACGCGGGCACGAATCGGCCGGGAATATAGCTGACGCGCGTGACGCGTCCCGACACGGGTATGCGGTTCACGTGCACGTCAACCGGTGAAAGAAAGATGCTGATTTGTTCCCACGAGCCCGGCGGTGCCGACTCACGCAGCGCCGGTCCCGCATGCATGACTTTGCCGTCGGCCGGTGCGATGACGGCGTCGACGTCAGTGGGCGAGGCGCGCTCGGGATCGCGGAAGAAGAACGCGAAGAATGCGCCGAGCGCAATGAATGGAATCGCCAGGACCCAGACGACGGCTGCGCCGGCGACGAGGGCCAGCACGAGCGCGGCGCCAATGAACGGGAAACCCGCAGGATCCAGTCGCATCAGGTGATCGGGTGATCGGAATCGCACCTCCTCCGATCGCCCGATCGCCGATCGCTACGACTCTCTCTGGCGATGGCGACGGAGGATGTCCTCCATCTTATCTTTCAGCTGCAGCTTCCGCTTCTTGAGGGTGACTTCTTCGAGCTGTTCGGGTTCGGAGAGGTAATGCTTGGAGGTCAGTTCATGCAGGCGATCTTCAAGTTCGTGATGCTTCACAGCGAGTTGCTGGAATTCCTGATCCGTCTGCAACAGCTGTGCTTTCAGATCCTGCGGCTGTGCATTCATGCTCCGCCTCCTTGGACATCGATTAATCTGGGAACTCGAGAACGGTGGAGAGGGCCGTGCGGCTGCATCGATCGGGAGTAACTTCCGTGCAAAGTACCACATCGATGCAGGGGTTTCAACCCCAGCCGTCAGCCGCATTCGCTCACGTGGGACCAAGGTCTCAGCCCTGAGCTGGTACTTTTGTCAGGCCCTCACGCCATAGGATCAGCGCATCTTCGACAGGTTTCGTGTAGTAGGCTCGCCGGACGCCGGCCACGGAGAAGCCGAAGCGTTCATACAGCAGCCGCGCCGGATCGTTCGAGCGGCGTACCTCGAGCGTCGCACGCTGCGCACCCATGATGCCGCCCTCGCGAAGCACGTGCTCGAGAAGAGCCGTCGCGACGCCGGTACGCCGCGACTCCGGCTTCACGGCGATGTTGTTGATGTGGAGCTCGTCGAGCACGCGCCAGAAGGAACAGAAGCCGACGACGCGGCCCGCGGCATCGCGCGCGAGAAAGCAATACGACACACCGCGGTTGTCCATCTCCGCGAGGTACATCTCCCGCGTCCACGGATTCGTGAATGACGCTTCCTCGATCGCGAGCACCTCGTCGATCTGATTGGGTTCGGTGAGAGGTTCAATCCGCCACACGTCGGTCTCTCGCCACCTCAGCGTCGGGCCGCCTTATATATAAAGGACGGAGCCCCGCGGCGTCGATGGTTTCCCCGCGGCGCGCCCGCGCAGCGGCAATCCGGCCGATCGCGCCCGCCAGCATCGGCGCCGGCGCGACGCGCCACTCGGGCGCCTCACGCGCGATCACCTCCGCGAACAGCACGGCGCCGTCACCCATCACCTCGATGAGCTCATCGCCGACCTCGGGCCGCCATCGCGCGATCGTGGTGCCAGGATCGCCGACGGCCGGCGCGTCAACCTCGGTCAATCTGTCCGGCTCGAACAGCACCGACGAGGTCACGCGGAACAGCGCGGAGAACACCTCGCGGCGATGCGCGTCCATCCACGCGGCCACGTACGCGCCGGGCCGCGCCTCGCGGCTCGCGAGCTGACCGAGCGCGTCGAGCGCGGACACGGCAACGATTGGCGTTCCGCGGACGAAGGCGAGGCCCTGAATCGTCGCGATGCCGATGCGCAGCCCGGTGAACGATCCGGGGCCGGAGGCGACGGCAAGCAGATCCACGTCTGCAAGCGTGCGATCATGCGCGGTCAGTTGATCGAGGATGTCAGCCGGCAGCCGCTCGGCGTGTGAACGCGCGGGATCGCCGGCGCGCTCGTCGACGACATGGTCGTCTTCTACGATCGCGACGCTCCCCGCTCGCGTCGTCGTATCCAGAGCCAGCACACGCATGGGCTACACTTACCAAGCATATGTCAGCGTCCGCGACGCCCGCGATGCGTCAGTATCTCGACGCCAAACAGCAGCATCGCGATGCCATCCTGCTCTTTCGGATGGGCGACTTCTACGAGATGTTCTACGAGGACGCGCTCGTCGCCGCGCGCGCGCTCGAACTGACGCTCACGTCGCGATCGAAGGACGCCAACGGCGGCGGCATTCCGATGTGCGGCGTGCCGTTTCACGCCGTCGACGGCTACATCGCGCGGCTCGTCAAGAAGGGATTCCGCGTCGCGATCTGCGATCAGGTCGAGGATCCCCGGAAGGCAAAGGGCATCGTCAAACGCGAGGTCGTCCGCGTCGTGTCGCCGGGGACGCTGACCGACGCGAACTATCTCGACGCCCGCGAGCCGGCATTCCTGATGTCGATCGTGGCCGTCGACGCCGCCCGCGCCGCGTCGGCGACGATCGGGGTTGCGCTGCTCGACCTGTCCACCGGTGACTTCACCGCGACGGAATATGTCGGCGCCGACGGCGTCCAGGCGCTCGCCGACGAGCTGATCCTGCTCAAGCCGCGCGAGATCGTCGCACCCAGGCGCGACAACGGCACTGAAGGCGCGCAGGTGCCGTCGATTGGCGTGAACGGCTTGCCGGTGACGGCGCTCGAACCGTGGGCATTCGAGCTCGAATCGGCGCGGCGCACGCTGCTCGATCAACTGCGCGCGGGCGGGCTCGAAGGATTCGGCCTCGATCGCCATCCCGCCGCGGTCGCAGCCGCCGGCGGCCTCGTGCACTACCTGCGCGAGAGCCAGAAGGCGGACCTCGCGCACGTCCGCTCGATCGCGTATCGCCAGCGGGCGGACGCGCTGCTGATCGATCCGACGACCCTCGAGCATCTCGAGATCGTCGAAGGATCCGAGGGCGGCCGTGACGGCTCGCTCCTCGACGAGCTCGATCGCTCGGTGACGTCAATCGGCAGCCGGATGCTGCGCTCGTGGCTGCTGCGGCCGCTCGTATCGCTCGAGCCGATTCGCGATCGCCTCGACGCCGTCGAGGAGCTCGCCTTTCGCACGACCGAGCGCGGCAGGTTTCGCGACACGATCAAGGCGGTCCAGGACCTCGAGCGTCTCGTTGCACGCGCGGCGCTCGGCACCGCCGGCCCACGCGATCTCGTCGGCCTCAAGCAGTCGCTGACGGTGGTGCCGCGCGTGCGCACGGTGCTCGCCGATCTCCAGGCGCCGCTCGTGCGGTCGCTCGTCGCCGAGCTCGACGAGCTGGTGGACGTGCGGGATCGGATCGACGCCACGCTCATCGACGATCCGCCGGCGCTCACCCGCGAGGGCGGATTCGCTCGCGACGGCGTGGACCGCGAGCTCGACGAGCTGCGGACGATCAGCCGTTCGGGCAAACAGGTCATCGCGGAGATGGAAGAGCGCGAACGGGCGCGCACCGGCATCCAGTCGCTGAAGGTCCGCTACAACCGGGTCTTCGGCTACTACATCGAGGTCTCGAAATCGAACCTGCATGCCGTGCCGATCGACTACCACCGCAAGCAGACGATTGCCGGCGGCGAGCGCTTCATCACGCCGGCGCTGAAGGAATACGAAGAGAAGGTGCTCGGCGCCGACGAACGCATCCTCGAGCGCGAGCTGGAGATCTTCGAGACGCTGCGTGCCGCCGTGGCCGCGGAGGCGCCGCGCGTCCAGGCGACCGCGCGTGCGCTGGCGACGCTCGACGTCTTGGCGACCCTGGCGGAGGACGCCGCGGTCAACAACTACACCAAGCCGCACGTCCACGACGGCGACGATCTCGTCGTCACCGACTCGCGGCATCCCGTCGTCGAACGCCGGACGTCAATCACAGGCGATCCGTTCGTGCCCAACGACATCACGCTCAACAGCTCCTCCTGTCAGCTGGTGATCCTGACCGGACCGAACATGGGCGGGAAATCGACATACCTTCGCCAGACGGCGCTGCTCTCGGTGATGGCTCAGGCGGGATCGTTCGTGCCGGCGCGCGAAGCGAAGCTGCCGATCGTCGATCGCATCTTCGCGCGCGTCGGCGCGTCGGACAACATCGCCCGCGGCCACTCGACGTTCATGGTCGAGATGCAGGAGACGGCGAACATCTTGCACGCTGCGACATCACGATCGCTGGTGGTGCTCGATGAGATCGGCCGAGGCACGGCGACCTTCGATGGCCTCAGCATCGCCTGGGCGGTCGCGGAGTTTCTGGCGACCAACGCGAAGGTGAGGCCGAAGACCTTGTTCGCCACGCACTATCACGAGCTGACCGATCTCGCCGATGCCACGCCCGGCGTCGTCAACTTTCACGTCGCCGCGCGCGAGTGGAAAGACGACATCATTTTCCTGCGCAAGATCGTGCCGGGCCGCTCGGATCGCAGCTACGGAATCCAGGTGGCGCGGCTCGCCGGACTCCCCCGCTCGGTGATCGAACGCGCCGGTGAAATTCTGGCGGCGCTCGAACGTGACGAGCTCACGCGCGGCGGACGGCCCTCGGTCAGCGGCACACCATCGGAGCCGCAGCGTCAGCTCGGGTTGTTTCAGTCGGCGGCGCCGGACGACCGCCTGCGCGACCGGATCGCCGCCATCGACATCGATCGCATGACGCCGATGGACGCGCTGACGCTGCTGGCGGAATTGAAGAAGGACCTATGAGCGTCGTCAACACCACGGCCGCCCGGAGGCGAACGTTCAGTGACGTGATCGCGTCGCTCCGCCAACCGAAGGTCGCGGTGATGCTCGGGTTGGGTTTCTCGTCGGGCTTGCCGTTTTTTCTGAGCGGCAACACGCTCGGCTACTGGCTGCGCGACGAGGGGACGACGCTCGCGGCGATTGGATTCCTGTCGTGGGTTGGACTGGCCTACTCGCTGAAGTTCCTGTGGGCGCCGATCATCGACCGTGTCGACGCGCCGGTGTTCGGCCGCTTCGGCCGCCGTCGCGGCTGGATGATCGTCAGTCAGCTGTCGGTCGCCGCCGGCCTGATCGGGCTTTCGGCGCTTGGTCTGAGGGCGGGCCTCGTCACGGTCGGCGTCCTCGCGATCGTCGTCGCCTTCTCCTCATCGACGCAGGACATCGTCGTCGACGCGTGGCGGATCGAGGCCGCCGCCGACGGCGACGAGCTCGGCCTTCTCTCCGCCGCCTATCAGCTCGGATACCGATTCGCGATCATCGTGACCGACGCGGTGATTCTGATCGCGGCGAACCATTTTGGCTGGCCGATCTCGTACGCCGCGATGGCTGTGCTCATGGCGGTCGGCGTCGCCGCGAGCTTCGTGGCCGTCGAACCGCTGCGGGCGAATCCGCTGGTCGCATTCAAAGCCGAAGCGCCGCTCTGGACCCCGCGCGGGTTCTTCGATGCCGTGATCGGTCCCTTCAGGGAATTCTTCCGCGTTCACGGCGCACTGGCGCTGCTGATGCTCGCGATGATTAGTTTCTACCGCCTGCCCGAGTTCATGATGGGCCCGATGGTGAACCCGTACTATCACGATCTCGGTCTGTCGAAGGATGCTGTCGGTACCGTCAGAGCGTCGATTGGTCTCGTGTCGTCGCTGCTCGGCATCGCCGCGGGCGGCTTCAGCGCGCTGCGGTTCGGTTACTTCAAGACGATGATTGCGGGCTTGATCATCCAAAGCGTGACGATCGCGAACTTCGCGACGCTCGCCTATACCGGTCCAGACCTTCGCGTGTTCGGCGCGGTGATGTTCGCGGACAACTTCGGGATCGGCTTCGCGGGCGTCGCGCTCGTCACCTACATGTCGACGCTGACGAGCATCGGCTACACCGCCACGCAATATGCGCTGCTCAGCTCCACCTACGCCTACGTCGGCAAGTTCGCGAAAGGGTTTTCGGGCGTGATGGTCGAGCAGCTGGCGGCCGGACGGACGCTGCTCGAGGGGTACGCCCTCTTTTTCATCGGCTGCGGTCTCCTCGGTGTGCCCGCGCTGATTCTCTGCATCATCCTCGCGCGGGCCACGCGTCAGCCGGCGCCGGCGGGCGCGCCGGCCACGGCCCACTGATCGCGGCGGGCGTGGCGCGCACGCGGGCCGCGGTCTTCCTTCTCCTGTTTGCCGCGTCGGCGTTCGGCGAGGCGCGTGCGGCGACGCTCGTCGATCCGCTCCTCCGTTTTCGGCGGCTGCCGACGGACCACTTCGTCATCTACTTCCATCAGGGCGAAGAGGCGCTCGCGCGCCGGCTCGCGGCGATCGCCGAAGAGACCTGGCTGGCGATGCATCGTCCGTTCGCGATCGTGCCGCCCAAACGGACGCACGTCATCCTCGTCGATCAAACCGAACTGGCCAACGGCTGGGCGACGCCGATCCCGTACGACACCATCATGGTCACCGCCGTGTGGCCGCTCGGATCGGAGTTCATCGGCGACACCGACGATTGGCTCCGCCTCGTCTTCGTGCACGAGTACACGCACATCGTCCACCTCGATCGATCCGAAAGCTGGGCGCGCGTCGTCCGCGCGATCTTCGGACGGACGGAGATCGCCTTTCCGAATCTGTTCCTGCCGCGATGGCATATCGAGGGGCTGGCCACCTACGAGGAGAGCGTGATGACCGGCGGCGGCCGGCTGCACGCCGGGGACTTCGGCTCGATCGTCGATGAAGCGGCGCGATCGCGGACGCTCGAACCGCTGGATCGCGTCAACGGCGGCTTGAGCGACTGGCCCAACGGTGACGGCGCCTACGCTTACGGTCTCGGGTTTCACCAATATCTTGCCGATCGGTTCGGCGCCGACTCGCTCGCGAAGCTGGCGGAGGCCACGGCGCGGCGGGTGCCGTACACGGCCTCTCGCGTGTTCAAGCGCATCTACGGCCAGTCGCTCGGCAGCTTGTGGCAGGACTACCAGGCGTCGCAGATCGAAACAGCGAATCCGGCCGATCCGCCAGCCGCGCCGACGCGACTCACGCATCACAACTACGACGTCAGCGGACCACGATTCGATCGGCGCTCGTGCGAAACGTGTCCGTTCGAGGTCGTGTACTCGGTGCTGTCGCCCGACGGGTTCCCGTCGATGAATCGCGTGGCGCTCGACGGATCCTCGCCGAAGACGATTACGCGCCGTTATTTCGGATCGACGACGGCGGTTGGCGTTGACGAGCTGTATTTCGATCAACAGGAAGTGCGACGGAACACCGGGATCTACAGCGACCTGTACGCGTGGTCGCGCGCGACTGGAGACGTTCGGCAACTCACGCGCGAAGCGCGTCTCCTCGATCCGGATCTCTCACCTGATGGTCGTACGCTCGCGTGTGTCCGCGAGAAATTGGGACAGCGGGATTTGGTGTTGATCGGCGTAGGCGCGTCGGACCTGCGCACGCTGATTTCTGAACCTGGCACCCAATTCAACACGCCGCGATGGTCGCCCGATGGACGACTGATTGCCGTCGAGCGTCATCGTCTCGGCGCGCTGTCGGAGATCGTTGTCGTCGACGTCGCGGACAAGACAGTGCGCGTGATCGCGCCGGGATCGCTCGGGCGCAGCGTCACGCCGGCTTGGAGTCCCGGCGGACGCGCGGTAATTGCGGCGGTGGCGCCCGATCAACAGCCGTTCAATCTCGTCGAGTTTCCGCTGGACGGCGGCGAGGCTCGGTACCTGACGCGAACGACCGGTGGAGCGAGGTGGCCCGACATCTCACCCGACGGAAAGACGATAGTCTTCGTCGGCTACACGGTCGATGGCTTCGATCTCTACACGATGCCGTATCCGATCGCGGACGGGGCCGACCGTTCGACGCTCGTCCTGAGCCAAGTCGAAGGACGAGCGCTGACGCAGGTGCCGCAGAACTCGATCGAAGGGGCGGACCCACGTGTCCGCCCCGAGTCGATACTCGACTATTCTCCCTGGCCGACGCTGCGGCCGACGTCGTGGATGCCGATCGTCGAATCCGATTCCACGCAGGGGCGGATTGGCGCGGCGACGAGCATCTCCGACGTGCTTCGCTATCACACCTACGCGGCCTCGGCGACATGGCTGGTCTCGGGCCCGGACGCGGCGCCGAAACCGAGCGCGGCGACACCCGACTGGAACATCTATTACGCCTACGACCGCTGGCGTCCCAGGCTCTGGGTCAACGCCTCGAACGCGACGTCATTCTTCTCGGGCCCTGCGACCGACGCAGGGACGCCGACGGCGGCGACGCTGCGCGAGCGGCAGGTCGAAGGCGGCGTCCTGTTTCCGGTCCGTCACGTTCGTGTCTCGCACCTGGCGCTGTTCTCGATGCTGTTCGCCGTCGACGACTACACGCTGCCGGCCGGCAATCTGTCGCGCGATCGTGTGGCCGCGCGCGGCGGATGGGCGACCACGACGGCACATCTCTACGGGTATTCGGTGAGTCCCGAGGGCGGCGTCACCGTTGGCGTCACGGCGGAATCGGTTCCACAAGCGCTCGGCTCGTTCGCGGACGCCACCACATTCACCGCCGACGCACGCGCGTACTTGCCGGGCATTACGGCGCATCACGTCGTCGCGATTCGGGCCGCCGGCGGCGTGTCGACCGGCGATCCCGGAGTTCGCCGCACGTTTCATCTCGGCGGCGCCGCCCCCGCTGGAAGCGTCATCGACTTCGACCGCAGCGCAATCAGCCTGCTGCGCGGCTTTGGCGCGGACACCTTTGCCGGCAGTCACGTCGCGCTGATCAATGCCGACTATCGCTTTCCGATCGCGCGGCCGCAGCGCGGCCACGGCACCTGGCCGTTCTTCATCCACACCATTCACGGCGCTGTATTCGCCGACGCCGGCCACGCGTGGACGCGCGAGTTTCGATCGGACGCGGTGAAAACGTCGCTCGGGGCGGAGCTGTCCGCGCGCATCGTCGCCGGATACTTTTATCCGTTCACGATCACCAGCGGCGTCGCATGGGGCCACGACGGCAGCCATACCGTCGCGGGTGGGACGACCTTCTACGGACGCGTCGGCTACGCGTTTTGAACTCTCCACTCTCCGTGTCCTCCGCGTCCTCCGTGTCCTCTGTGTCGTCCGTGGCGTCCGTGTCCTCCGTGGTGGAGAGGTTTTGTGTTGTAATGTGCGGCGATGAAAAAGAAATCCCGTTTTCTCGAGACGCCGATCGAGCCGTTCGTCGTCGACGCGGGACTGCCGGCGGATCAAGTGCTCGCTCGCATGGAGCGGATTTCGTTTCAGGGACGCAACCTCGCCACCGCGCACCGCATCTGGCTGAAGATGCTGCAGGACGATGTGACGATCTTCATGGGGATGGCGGGCGCGCTGTCAGCCGGCGGGCTGCGGCTCATCGTCGCGCATCTCATCCTGAACCGCTACATCGACTGCCTCGTCTCTACCGGCGCCAATCTCTATCACGATCTGCACGAGACGCGCGGCCAGCGGCACTACGTGGGGTCGCCGCACGCCGACGATGCGGCGCTCGCGGAGGACCGGATCGATCGCGTGTACGACACCTACGCCAGCGAGGAAGAATTCATCGGCAACGACAACTGGATTGCCAACTTCGCGCGGACGCTCGAGATGAGGCCCTACACCTCACGCGAGTTTCTGCACTTGCTCGGCGGCCATCTCTGGAAGACGACCGGCGCCGACGGCATTCTGACGGCGGCCTTTCGCGCCAACGTCCCGATTTTCTGCCCCGCCATCGCCGACTCGTCGATCGGAATGGGACTGTCACAGGCGCGCCAGAAGAAGGCGGGCGCGGGCTACATCGACATCATCGGCGACATCATCGAGTCGGCGAACATCGTCATCCGCCGTCCGCGGACGGCATCGGTCGTGCTCGGCGGCGGCACGCCGAAGAACTTCATCAACCAGGCGAGCGTGCAGGCCGAGTTCTACAGCGACGAAGTCGGCGGCCACCGCTACGCGCTGCAGATCGTCACCGACGTCCCGCACTTCGGCGGCGCCTCCGGATCGAGCCTCGAGGAGGCGCAGAGCTGGGGCAAGCTGGCGACCGATTCGGACAAAGTTTCCGTGCAGGCCGACGCGACCATCGCATTGCCGCTGCTGGTCAGTGCGCTCGCGACCACCGCGAAGCCGCTGATCGCGAACCGCACGAAACCGACCTTCACCCTGGCGTCGCGTGTCATGACGATCGACGGTCTCACTGTTCCCAACGAGCGCTTCGAGGAAGTGAATGAGCCTGCCGTTTGAGTACGACCAGCAAACCCTCGGAGAGTTCGGCGGCACGACTCCGACGACCAGCGATTTCAACGGCTCCCGCGTCGTCATCCTCCCCATCCCGCTGGATCGGACGACGTCGTACGTACCGGGGACGCGCAACGGCCCGCACGAAATCCTCGTCGCGTCGTCGCATATGGAGCTCTGGGACGAAGAGACCGGTACCGACGTTCACAGCATCGGCATTTACACCTTGCCCGAGATGGAGTTCCCGTTCGGCACGATGGACGAGGTCGTCGACGAGATCCGGCGCGTCACCTCCGAGCTGGTGACTCGCGACAAGTTCGTGGTCGCGCTGGGCGGCGAGCACGCGATCACCGGCCCGATCGTCGCCGCCTACGCGGCGAAGTTTCCGAACCTCTCAGTGCTGCAACTCGACGCGCATGCCGATCTGCGCGACACCTACATGGGCACGCGCCACAATCACGCGTGTGCGATGCGGCGCGTCGTCGAACACGCACGAGCGACGCAAGTCGGCATTCGCAGCCTCTCGACCGAAGAGGCGAAAGCCGCGCCGACCCTGCCGACGCAGATCTTCTACGACTACAACATGAGGGAGAACGCAGACTGGATCGATCGCGTCGTCGAGTCGCTGACAGATACCGTTTACATCTCCATCGACGTCGACGGCTTCGATCCGGGAATCATGCCGGCGACCGGGACGCCCGAACCTGGCGGACTGTCGTGGCACGAGGCGCTGGCGTTGTTGCGGAGGGTCATCACGCGGCGCAAGGTCGTTGGCTGCGACATCGTCGAGCTGTCGCCGATGCCCGGCAATGTCGCGCCGAACTTCCTCTGCGCCAAACTGATTTACAAGATCCTGTCGTACCGCTTCAGCGCTGAGGTCAGCTAGGTTTTCTTCAGGTTGTCCAGCTCGCGCCGCGCATCGGCGCTGAACGGCGAATCGGGAAACTCGTCGACGAGCCGATTGAAGGTCTGCTGCGCCTCGGCGCGCTTGCCGGCATCGAGGTAGGCGCGGCCAAGCTGCATCAGGATGCCGTCCACCGGCAATGGCCCGTCCTTCCGCAGCGACAGTTCCCGGAACGTGTTGATGGCCTGATCGAACTGGCCGGAACGCACCTGCGCCTCGGCGACGCCAAGTCTCGCCATCTGGCCGTAGATATTGCTGCTGCCCGCGCGATCGACGACCTCCTGATACGTCGTCGCCGCCTCTTTCGGCTGGCCGAGCGTCATGTAGCTCGCTGCCTGCTGGTAGCGCGCGTAGAGGCCGGCATCCGTCGACGGATAGGCGTCGGCCGCGACCTTGAACTTGGTCAGCGCAGCCTGCGCGCGCTCGCGATCGGTTGCGAAGCTGAGGCCGCCCTGGTTCGCCGCCAGGGTCCCCGCCGCCGGTGGCGGTCCAACGCGCGCGGTCTGGACCGCCATGGCGTCGGCGAGCAGCGCATGTGCACGCGTCTGCACGCGATCGCGCCAGAGGAAGTACCCGATCGCGATGACGCCGAGGACCGCGACGACGGCGACGATCGCGGTGGTTTCACGCCGGCGCCCCTCGAGCCGCTCGCGCGCTTCGCGCGCGAAGGTCTGGAGCTCGTTTTCCTTCAAGTGCTTGCGCTCGGTCCGCTTCATAGTCCTGATTCTTCGGTCGGTGAGACAGGTTCGACTGTCGATTGTCGGCCATTTGTGAGCCAAACTGCAAGAGCGCGCGATGGACACGAAGCGATGCGTCGGGTCTCGATGAGGTGCGAGGTGCGGACGCGCAGCGGTCGCTGTGGCTCCTCGGATCGGCGCTCATTCAGCACCCACGCCGGTGACAAGAAAAATGCACTATTCGTGGCGCATCGGCATCGCGTGGCCCGGCATCGGCTGTGCCATGCGCCGGTCCCACATCCGGCCCATCGATCCGGCGGGCGGCCGCACGCGAACGAACACCTGGAAGGACACCGGATGCGACCCGTGCGTCGCCTTCAATGAATCAGGGACGGCATAGAACGTCGCGTCGGCGCCGATACCGCCTTCGAATCCGCGCCATCGCAGCACGTCGCGAACGGCGCCAATGGTCAACGCGCCGACGGCGTCTTTGCGATGCTCGTCGCTGACGCTGGAACTGGTCGCCGCGTCGAGCCACAGATCGGTTTCGACCTGGACGATCTCGGCACGGCCGAACATGGAGTTGAGCCCGAGGTGACGAGTCGCTTCCACGAAAATGCTCTGACGCGCCGCCCCATGTTCCACGTTGACGCCGTAGCCGGTCGTCATCGCCGTGAAATCAGCGCCGTCCCGCTTCATCCACGCGGCAGAAGCCGTCGTTCGCTGAATGTTGCCGGGCGCGAGCTCTTCCGGATCGACGAGGTGGCCAGTCGACACCTGAAATTCCCATGTGCTCGTCGGCTTGAACCACAGTCGGCCGGAGACTGAATCGAGCTTGCCGAAATCGATATCCCAGCGATCCTGATCCGGTTCGCGGCCGTTGAACAGGGACCCTTCGATCGCCCACGGCCCGTGGTCGATCGCGGCGGTGATGACGCCGAACGCGATGTGGCTCGAATCGAGCGTGTGATGGCCGAGCGGGGCAAGCGGATTCTCCGCCGCCGACGCGCGATGCATGAACGCGACCGGACCGAGCGCCGGCTCGCCGACGGGACCGCCCGCGATCGTCAATCCAGTCGCGCTCGAGATCGGCGTCCGCCACGCCGCCGCAAGCTGCATGAAGAAGTCGTGTGGGTGCTGTCGATCGATCAGCGGTTCACCGTCCACCGCTTCGCCGGCCTGAAAGATTTCACGGTAGCCGCGGATGCCGACGGTCGCCGGATCGAGACTGAACATCGCGCTGAGCGTCAGCGACGACGTTCCGATCGGCCGGCTGGCCATCCCCATCCACCAGTTCGGCACGACGAACTCATCACCGCCGCTCGGACCACCCTGATGGTTGAAGAGCCCGAACACGACGCCGTCCTGCATGAACTGCCACTCTCGCGCCGGTGGATTCATGTGTTCGTGTTGATGCTCCGCCTGCGCCGCCGCCGACGCTGACAAACATGTCAGCGCCATGGTCGTTCCCACTGCCAACTTCAACGATCGTCCGTACATGTCGCAGCCTCGCCACGTTGCACTCGTCACGAAAACGGATGCGCAGGCGAAGAGCTACAGCCGCAGCGGAACGGTGAATGCGGATGATTCGGACGACGCGCCGTGAGAGTTGTGATGACCGACGTCGAAGATGACGGCGGGTACCGCAAGTGCCACAGCGTACAGATCGTCAGCCGGGGCGGCGACGATGATCCTGGGCGGCGAGTCGGTGCGGGATTGCGGTGTCGCGTTGAGCGATGCGGCGTCGTGACTGTGATGACAGACCGCCGTCGTCTGCCAGGTCGTCACCGCGTGCTCAGATGCGGCGCGGCAGTGAGCTGAAGTCGAAGCGGTCGACGACGTCGCGCCCGATCGAGCGTGGCAGGCCATCGCGCACGGATCGAGCGTCGCCAATGCGACGGCGACGATCGTCGTCAACGAGACGAGAACTCGGCCGGCGCGTGTTCCCACGACCCCGATCATACGTCAGCAGAAGCGGGCGTCGGCGTACACCCACGCGTTTCCCCGACGCTACGAACTCGGGATCTTGCCCTTGTCTGAAGCTTCGTCATCAGCGGCGGAAGAGGCCTCCGAGCTTTTTGCCGAGCGCCTTGTCGAGTTCTTCTTTCATTCTGTTCTGGAGCGCTCGGTTGGCGAGGCTGGCAACGTCTACCTGCACTGACGGTGCCCGCGCCGAACCGGTGACGGTCGCGGGCAGTGTGACTCTTCCCTGCTCCTGCGTGTAGCGCACGAGATCGCGGCCCGCCTGCTGCGACAGAGCCTCCGACAGCTGCACATTCCCTTTCAGGTCGATCGCGCTCCCATCGAGTCGCAGAGAACCCGCGGCGCGCGCAAGAACGTCCGGCGACCGAAACTCCAGATCGCCGGTGTGAGCGGTGCCGTTCGCCAGCGTCAGCGTGGCACCGAGCTGCGAAAACGGTTCGTCGTTCGACGCGCCGCCCGCCGGCGTCCTGGCGTCGGCGCGCATCGATGTCGCGACGACGATCGTTTTCACGAGCCCGAGCCGTTTGACGACGCCGTTCCGAATCTCGACGCGAGCCGTGCCGCGCGTGTTGTTCATCGCGCCCGACGGGTCGGCGCCTCGGCCTGTGACGTCGACGCGTCCCGACAGCCGTCCTGAGATCGTGTCGGGACTGCCGGCAAACGCGGTCATGGCGGCGACATCGATGTTGGACAACGCGGCGCCGAGCCTGAAGGTTGGCGTGGCGGCAGCCGTCACGGTCATCGTTCCCTTGTAGCTGCCGCCGAAGACGCCGAATTCGATCGGATCGAGCGTCACGCCCTCATTGGTGATCCGTCCACGACCGCTCAACTTTTCGAGCGCCAACCCGCCCATCGTCGCGCGATCGGCGCGGAGCGAGAGCGTGAAATCGGGCCGCGGTGCCTTCGCGGCAGGAGCTGGAGCCGCGCGCCTGGTCATGCCGGACCCGGTCGAAAACGTGGTGAGGAAGTCGAGCAGCCTGGTGAAATTCAAGGCCTTCGCCTTCATCGTGATCTCGCCAACGGGACCTGCGAGATTCCTGATCTCACCGGAACCGGTGACGCTGGTGTCCTCGGCCGACAGCGAGATCTTGCGCAGCGTGGCGCCAACGTCGTGAGGCGCCACGTCGATGTCGCCGCGGAGCGTGCGGCCGCCGCTGACGATTGCGACGTCGTTCAGGAGGATTTCATCGATCGACACGATCTCGACCGGCGATCCGCTTCCGCTTTCCGCCGGCGACGACGCCGTCGCAGTGCCAAGCGGCGGCAACGGCAAATCGACGGTCGCCCCGTCCAGGCGAACCGTGCCATGCACGATTTGCCGCGACAGCAGGGCGCGGAAATCGGTCCCGAGCCGCAGCGTGCGCGCCCTGATGCGCGTCGGCTCGCCGATCGACACGCCCTCGAGTTTCACCGTCACGCGCGGAAAGATCGAGGCGCTGATGCCGTCGATCGAAACCGGTTGGCCGATTGCGGAAGAGATCTGCGAGGCGAGCGCCGTGCGCACGCTGTCGTGCACGAAGACCGACCGGACCCAGAAGAACCCGACGACCGACGCGAGAAGGAAAACGGCAGCGGCGCCGACCGCCACCTTCTTGATCATGATGACTTCGAGTGTAGAACACCAGGAATGCGAGGAACACCCCCGCCGGTTCGGCCTAGCCGAGGTGGTCGGTCATTCACGGTTGCCGATTGTCGCATAGGCCAATTCTGATAAGCAGAGTACAAACGACTCCAAGAACGTGGTGATTTGACAGAGCCGCCGTCGTCCCGCATTCTACGTAGGTGCTGACGCTGACCAGACGGCTCGCCGCAATGGCAGCGGTCCTGACGCTGTGCGTCGGGAACGTGTCGGTCTGCGCCGGATGGCAGTCGACTCCCGAAGCGCGAATGGCGTGCTGCACGAACGGCACGAGATGTCCGATGCACAAATCGGCGCCTCGCCGTTCTGGTTCGACGCATGTGATCAGCCAGGCGCAGGCCGACAACTGCTGCGCCGCGGCGTCCAGCCGCAGTCAAGCCTCGACAGCGGACCCAACGTTTGTTCTGTCGAACGCCACTGCGCTCCCCGCGTCTGCCAGCGTCGTCGTTCCCGTGGCTGTGCCTGCGCTGCAGGAGTGGCGTGCGCTCGTACCGCTTCCCGTCTCGCCCGTCCCCAAACATCTGCTGCTCTCCGTCCTGCTGGTCTAACCAAGACAGTCGAGGTGTCTCTGCTCGGAAGGATCCGGGGAGAGGTCCATCCCTGTCGGTCAACGGTTAGCTCTCTTAAAGGAGAGATATGCGGCAAGAACGTCTGAGCACCATCGTCGGGCTGGCCAGCGCCGCGACGACGCTCGTCTGTTGAGCGTTTCCGATTCTGTTCGTGACCCTAGGTCTAGGGTCCGTCATGGCGGCGCTCATTGAAACCGCTCCGTGGATTGTCGTCCTGGAGCGGCATCGAGCAGTGCTGTTCGGCGCGTCCGGAGCCTTTCTCGCGCTGAACTACTGGATGGTCCTCGTGCGCCCGCGGCAGTGCGCACCGGGCGAAGTGTGTCACGTCGACAGTCCGTTCATGCGGTTCAATCGGCGGCTGTACTGGCTGTCACTCGCGCTGTTCGCGGCTGCGCTGGTCGTCACGTACGGCAGCGTTTTGGTGATCAAATGGATTCAGTGATTCGACACGTGTCTCGGGTCGGCGCGCTCGCCGTGCTGGTGGTCGTGTCATCCAGCGGTTCGCTGTACGCGTCCGGTCATGGCCCCGTCTTTGGCGCCGCCACGCCGACGCTGGGCAAAGGAGGATGGTCCCTTGATCAAGCGTGGATGGGCCAGGTCATGGACGGGCCCGCCGACACGAGCGCACTCCTGCGAAGCATGATCAGCGTTGGCATCACTGAGAAGTTGCAGATCTCCGGCTCTCTACCAATCCCGCTGAGCGACTCGAACGCACTGCCGTCGGGACGCATGATGGCGATGATGTCCGGCAACCCGGACTTCGAGTCGCTCCTCGGATGGCGTTTTCAGACGCGCCCAATCGGCGAAGGCGCCCGGCTCGAATCAACCGTCTACCTCGGGGGCCTTCTGCCGCTCGATTCACAACGTGGGGGAATCGCGACCTCGCCGGCGGGGCTTCTCTCGCTCACCAGCGGCTACGCCTCGCGGTCGCACTATGTCTGGGCGGGAGCCACGTATGTCCATCACGCGGAGCGCGACGGCGATCAGCTTGGTTCTGTCGCGTCGTTCAGTCTTGTGTATGGCTACCGTCCACCGGCGTGGCGCAAGGATTATCCGAAGCCTGATCTGCGTTTCTTCATCGAGGCCGCTGGCGATATCACGGGCTCAACCCTGCACGGCGGTCAGCCGATGTCCGACACCGGCGGCCGCATCGCGTTGGTCGGGCCGACGATGCTGCTGCTCTACAAGGCTTACGCGATCGAAGGCGGCGTTCTGTTCCCGTTTTATCAGCGCAATCGACCGATGCAGCCGGACGAACGATTCCGTTTCGGGCTCAATTTTACGTACTTCTTCTGGCCCTCGAAGGGAAATGGACACTGATCATGAACGTGATCGCTCGCACCACGTCGGCCCTGCTGCTCCTGCTGCTGTTGCCGTCCATCGCGGCGGCCGAGCTGCGACGAGTGCAGTTGAACGTGCTCGGAATGGATTGAACCTTCTGTGCCCACGCCGTGAGCGTGGCCATCAAGAAGCTCGACGGCGTTGAGTCCGTTGACGTCTCCCTCGAGAAGGCGAGCGCAGACATTCGCCTCAAGCCCGGCAACGCGATTACGCTGCCGCAACTGCGGCGGATCATTCGACAGTCCGGCTATCCAACGAAGGATGCGCACGTCGAGGCGCGCGGGACGGTTGTTGAACGCAACGGAAAGCCGGCGCTGGATCTCCAGAACGGATCCTTCCTGGAACTGACGGCCGAGCCCTCAGTGCCGCCCGGTGCGTCCATCGACGTGGCAGGGGTTTCACGAGTCGTGGAGAAGGAACGTGAGGTTCTGACGCTCACCGATCGAAAGTGAGTCAGACGAGCGGCCCTCGAG
>DAIUKO010000107.1:0-2453 GCA_036848175.1 Vicinamibacterales bacterium
GCCGCGCGCAACGGCTTCTACTGGTGGGAGTTCGATCCGACGTGGTACGTCATCCGCGCGATGAAGGCAGTCGGCCTCGCGTGGGACGTGCAGGCGGTGCCGAAGCGCATCTACGACGAAGCGCGCGTCGTCAAGGCGAAACGCGCGACGCGCAAGGTGCCGAGCATCATCGAGGCGGTTCCTCTGTCGCTGGAGCTCGCCGAAGAGCCCGAATGAGCCGTTCGTAGAGCGGATACGGCAGCACGCGCAGGACCTTCGCGGTCCACGACAGCGGCGCGGGAAAATGAATTTCCTGCTTCCCGCGCTCCAGTCCCCGCACAATCCGCTCCGCCGCATCGTCGGCTTCGATCAGAAACGGCATCCTGAACTTGTTCCGATCGGTGAGCGGCGTTCGCACGAACCCGGGGTTGATCACTGTGACCTTGATGCCTTTGGGCGCCAGTGTGAAGCGCAGACCGTCCATCAAATAGATCACCGCCGCCTTCGACGCGCCGTACTCCTGCGCCACCGGACTGGGGCGGTATCCCGCGAGGCTGGCCACGGCCGCGATGTGGCCTTGCCCTCGCGCGAGCATGCTGTTGACCACCGCTTCGACGCCGTAGACGACGCTGGAATAGTTGAGCGTCATCGTCTTGACGAAGTCGCCCTCGACGATGCCGCCGGCGTTGAAGATGGCGAGGTCGATGGCGCCCCACGCCCCTCGAATCGTGCGCGCCGCCACGGCCACGGCATCGCGATCGGTGACGTCAGCCGGCACCACCAGCACCCGCGAGCCGTCGGGACCGCCGTGCGCCTTCGCGATCTGCTCCAGCAGATCGCGACGCCGCGCGGTGACGGCCACACGCGCGCCGCGCGCGACCAGCGCTTTGACGAGCGCAGCCCCGATGCCGGCGCTGGCGCCGGTGACCCAGACACGAGCGTTGGCCAGCGACTGAATCGGATTAGTGGAGTTTGACATCGGCGACCAGCGGTAAGTGATCCGAGGCGACCAGCGACAAACGCGTCCGCGGCAGCTCGATACCGACGACTTCCAGGCGTCCCGCGTAGTAGATGTGATCGAGGTGCAGGATCGGAAACAGACCCGGATACGTGCGGCGGCGGCGCAGATGGTCGCGCAGGTCGACGCTGTGTAAACGATCGCTCAGCATCTTTGTCGCCAGGCCGCGCATCCACTCGTTGAAGTCGCCGAGCACCAGCTTCGGGCCGCCGACGTGGCGATCGCCGACGATCGAGGCCAGCCGCTGCGCCTGATGCCGCCGTTCGAGAATCGCCGTGCCGAGGTGCACATTGTAAATGTGCAGCGTGCCGCCGGGTGCGGCGATGTCGACGCGCTGCAGGCGCCGCGGCTCGCAGGTCTTCCACGAGAGATCGTGCTCGACATGATGGGTGATCGGCAGCCGGCTGAGGACGGCATTGCCGAACTGGTGACCGCGCCAGTGGCGCGCCGGCGCCATCACCCAGCCCATGCCGAGCGCGGCGCCGATCTCTTCCGCGTGGCCGCCGGTCGTCGGTCCCGCGCCGATCACTTCCTGCAGCGCGACGACGTCGGCATCGATCGCGCGCAACACCGCGGTGATGCGATCGGGCCGGGTGCGGCCGTCGAGGCCGCGGCAGCGGTGAATGTTGTAGGTCGCGACGCGAAGAGTCGAACGAGTCGCATGCGCGTGAGTCGACGACTGGACCACTACGCTATGATAGCCCGTGGTGATGCGTGCACTGATCGCCGGCATCGCGATCGTGGTGATGGCCGCCGGCTGCTCGAAGCGCCCGGAAGATCCGCTCAAGCTCGAGGGCAACCTGCTCACCGTGGACAACCGAACGTCGCAGGAGTGGACTGCCGTCGAGATCTGGCTCAACACGCACTACCGTGTCACGACGAATTCGATTCCGGCAGGTGGACGCTTTCAAGTGCCGCTCGATGCGTTCGTCGCCGGGTTCGGACAGCGGTTCAACTTCAGGCGCCAGCAGATCGTCGATCTGCGGCTCGCCGCGAAGCTGCCCGACGGCACGCCGCTGGAGTTGAAGAAGCAGTTCGAGGCCGGCGGGCTCGCCGGCATGCTAGGTGGGAAACGCTGATGGCCAAGCTGAAATCGGAAGTCGAAGTAACCTGCCCGTGCTGCCAGGCGACGCTCGTGTTCGACATGAACCTTGGCCGCATCGTGGGACACAAGGAACCCGACCGCGGCGACAAGCCGGAGCTCAACGAAGCGCAGCGGATTGTCGCGGAGCAGGCGGCGCGGCGCGAAGCGATCTTTCAGCAGTCGGTGGATGCGGAGAAGACGCGCGGCGATGCGCTGTCGAAGCGGTTCGAGGAGGCGCTGCGTCAGGCGCGCGAGGAGCCGGTGACCAAGCCGGTGCGGGACTTCGATCTCGATTGAAGTACCGGCTACCGAGAAAAAAGTATTTCCTCGGTGCCCCTTTGTGTCCTCTGTGTCCTCTGTGTCCTCTGTGTC
>DAIUKO010000107.1:2553-8326 GCA_036848175.1 Vicinamibacterales bacterium
TCTGTGTCGTCTGTGTTGAATCAGCGCCAGTAACCACATCCCACGATCGGCTCAGTCATCGTCGTCCCGGTTGCGCCAGCGGCGCTTCCACTCGTTCTCCCGCCACCAGCGCGCGATGATGTCGACGGCGAAGATGATCACGAGCAGGCCGACGATGAAGGTTGTCGAGGTGAGCACGGTCAGTCAAGAAGCTTAAAGATTTTCCGTCGCTCCGATCAACCCTCGTAGATGAACTCCGCCGGCAGTTCCGACCATCGCTCCAGATGCCGATAACCCTTGACCGGCTTCCGGTTGGGATGCGCCTTCCGGTAGGCGCGGTACCACCGCCGCAGCGCGTGAACGCGTTGATCGGACGATCGAATCTTCCGATGCGGGTACTCCAGCAGCATCCGCTCGACCTTCCAGACATTGCCCTCTGATGTCCTCCAGTCGTAGTCGCCGAGCGCGCGCAGATCGACGACCGCGTAGCCGGTGACGCGTCCGGTGAAGTCGACGTAGGGATCGCAGTAACTGAGCGCCAGCGCGCGCGGCGTGGCGAACACCGGCTTGCGGCCGTGCAGGCCCGGATCGCGCGATCGCGCGATCGATCCCCATCGTCCGCGATGCCGATAGAGGAAGATCACGTGATCGAGATCGTCGATCGACTCGAAGCTGAGGACGAGCGGCGGATAACCGTGTTGCTCGAGGACGACGGCGGCGAAGAGGACCGCCTCGAGGCAGTGCGCGCAGCCGTGCCGGACGACGCCGCGAAAGCTTCGCTGCGTCGCCCGGCCGTGCGGTTCCTGGTTGTACGGCAGCCGATTGAGATAGCGCTGCACCGCCCGCGGTGTGTTGAGCCGCGCAATCAGCCGCTGCTCGCGCGGGGTGAACTCAATCGGCTTTGACAACGGCCTTGAGATCGTCGAGAACCTGGTCGGGCGACCAGTCGTTCCCCGTGTACACCTTTACGAGCTTGCCGTCGGCGTCGACGATGGCGGTGCGCAGGTTGTGGGTGATGTCGCGGGGGTCGTTCATCGCCCGCGCGATGGAGACGCCGAAGCGCATCGCGAACCGATCGATCTCGTCGCGATCGCCGGTGAGGAACGTCCACCGCGCCAGATCGGCATTCAGCTCTTTCGCGTGCCTCTTCAGCACCGGCGGCGTGTCCGTCTTCGGATCGAAGCTGACCGTGACCAGATGAACGGTTTTCAGCGATGGATCCTCGTTCAACGGCTTCTGCATCGCCGCGAAATGACGATCCATCAGCGGACAGAACGTCGGCAGCGGACAGCGTGTGTAGATGAAGGTGATGACGAGCGGCGAGCCGTGAAACGATTTGAACGATCGCGTCCGGCCGTCCTGATCGAGGAACTTCGCATCCGGCACCGCTTCGCCCGGCTTGAGCGGCTCGAACCCCGATCGCGCCGTCGGACCGACGCTCTTGTCCACCGGCGGCGCTTCGAGCGGGGCCTCGCCGACCTTCTTGATCGTGCGAAGGTAGGCGTCGTTCGATTCGACGATCAGTGTGGCGTTGATCAGATCGCCCGGCTTGAGATCGGCGATCGACTTCTCGTCGCGGACGTTGTAAGGCATGGTCATCGCCGGCATCAGTCCCTTGATCTCTTCGTGCTTGACCGTGAGCTGCTTCTGCGCCGCGTCGATCGACTGAACCTGTCCCTGGAGCGTATAGCTGCGTTCGGCAGGCTTGCTGCCGCACGCGGAGGCGATGATCGCAAGAATGAAAACCAGATGAACCCGCATATGATGTGATGCGTCTGATGGTTTGCGCGTTACCGCTCGTCCTGAGCCTGTCGAAGGACGAGCCAGTTTTGCTCGTGGTTCGACAAGCTCACCACGAGCGGTACTCGGTGAACACCGCAGGCACACACTTAGTTTACCTATGATTTGGATCGGCACGTCCGGCTACAACTATCCGGAGTGGAAGGGCAGCTTCTATCCGAGCGATCTGCCGGCGGCGAAGATGCTGCCGTACTACGCCGCGCGGTTTCCGACCGTCGAGATCAACTACACCTTCTATCGCATGCCGAACGAGAAGCTCGTCGGCGGGTGGGCGGCGCAGACGCCGTCGCCGTACAAGCTGACGCTGAAGGCGCCGCGCCGCATCACGCACGACAACCGGTTGAAGAACGTCGGTTCGCTGGTCAGCGGTTTCTGCCAGGTCGCAGGCACGCTCGGCGACAAGCTCGGCGCGCTCCTGTTTCAGCTGCCGCCGAATCTGAAGAAGGATCTCGCGACCTTCGACGGCTTTCTCGAGGAGCTTCCGCCGAAGGTGGTTGCGGCGTTCGAGTTTCGTCACGAGTCGTGGCTGGACGAGGAGATCTTTACGCGGCTCGCGGCGCGCAACCTCGCCCTGTGCGTCGCCGACAGCGAGAAGATGTCGACGCCGGTGCGCATCACCGCGGACTACGCCTACTTCCGTCTGCGCGACGAAGGCTATACGCCCGACGACATCGCGCGCTGGGGCGACACGATCGCCCGCGCGACCGAGTCGTCTCGCGACGTCTTCATCTATTTCAAGCACGAAGAAGAAGGTAAAGGTCCGGAGTTCGCGCGGCTGCTGATGCAGCGGCTCGGTATCGCCGCGTAGCGATCCTCACCAGAAAAAAACCGTGAAACACGGACGAGCGAGACTTTTGTTTGCGGTCAGGCAGACTTAGGCGTTCATAGAGCAATTCGCAGGCGCTCGCTTTACTGCCCAGCATCTTTCGTCGTTGCATCACCTGGCGCGCGAGCGTTCGACGACTCCAGCGACGTCGACGGATGGCGCGAACGTTGCTGTTCGTCAGCCATTCCCAGAAGCCGCGATCTCCTTTGCCCTTCCGCCGAGGACATCGGCCTGCGAACACACGACGACAAATATGCGTATGCGCGCTCTTCGAACCGGACTGGCCCTGGTCTGCGCCGCCCTGGCCGTCTTCCAAACCGGACGTAAAAACCTCGTGGCTCAGTGCGGGCCCAATCCGATCGTTTGTGAGAACGCCCAGACAGGATCGCCGAGCTCCGAATGGGATATCACCGGATCCGGCGACACGACGCTTCAGGGATTCGCGACCGACATCAGCGTCAATAAAGGCGACACCGTCCGCTTCAAAGTCACGACGACGGCGGTCCGCTTCAACATCGATGTCTATCGGCTCGGCTACTACGGCGGGATGGGCGCTCGCAAGCTCGCCTCGCTGACCAACATCGCCGGTCAGAACCAGCCGGGATGCCTCACCGACAACACGACGCATCTGGTCGACTGCGGCAACTGGGCGCAGTCGGCGTCATGGGTGGTCCCGACGACCGCGGTCTCGGGCATCTACATCGCGAAGCTTTCGCGACCCGACACCGGCGGCGCCAGTCACATCATTTTCATCGTGCGCGACGATGCGGGCAGTTCCGAGCTGCTGTTCCAGACCTCCGACACGACGTGGCAGGCCTACAACAGCTACGGCGGATTCAGTCTGTATTCGGCGACACCAGCGAAGAAGGTGAGCTACAACCGTCCGTTCACCACCCGCGGTCAAGGAGCGAACGGATTCGGGACCTCCAACTACGTGTTTTACGGCGAGTATCCGATGGTGCGTTGGCTCGAAGCCAACGGCTACTCGGTCAGTTACTCAACCGGCGTCGATACCGATCGGCGTGGCGCGCTGCTCAAGAACCACAAGGCCTTCCTCTCGGTCGGTCATGACGAGTACTGGTCGGGGCCGCAGCGCACCAACGTCGAAGCGGCGCGAGCGGCAGGCGTTCACCTGGCGTTCTTCAGCGGCAACGAGGTGTTCTGGAAAACGCGCTGGGAGCCGAGCATCGATGGCTCCTCGACGCCTTACCGAACCCTCGTCACCTACAAGGAGACGCACGCGAATCAGGTGACCGATCCGGCCGATCCACCCACCTGGACGGGCACGTGGCGCGACCCGCGATTCAGTCCGCCCGCCGACGGCGGCCGTCCTGAGAATGCGCTGAGCGGCCAGATCTACATGGTCGATCGCGGCTCCGCCGCGATTATGGTGCCTTCGGCGTTTGCGCCGATGCGTTTCTGGCGGAACACGAGCGTTGCGCAACTCGGCGCGGGTCAGACCGCGACGCTTGCGGGGCAGACGCTCGGCTACGAGTGGGACGAAGATCTCGACAACGGGCAGCGGCCACCGGGCGTGATCCAACTCTCGTCAACGACCGTGGCCGTACCGCAGCGCCTCGTCGACTTCGGAACGTTGCTCGCGCCTGCCACGCCGACGCATCGGCTGACGTTGTATCGCCACGCAAGCGGCGCGCTCGTGTTCGGTGCCGGCACCGTTCAGTGGGCGTGGGGACTCGACGTCAATCACGATACCGGTCCGGATATCGGTGATGCGACGCCGAATCCCGCGATGCAGCAGGCGACGATCAATCTGCTCGCTGATATGGGCGTGCAGCCTGGCACCTTGCAGACGGGTTTGTTTCCCGCAACCTCCAGCACAGACGTCGTTCGTCCGACGTCCGTCATCACCTCGCCGTCCAACGGCGCGAGCATCGCCGCCGAGTCGATTGTCACCATCACTGGTACCGCGAGCGACGCCGGTGGCGGCGTCGTCGGCGGCGTGGAAGTGTCGACAGACGGCGGCGCGACATGGCACCCCGCAATCGGACGTGAGAGCTGGAGCTACACCTGGAGACCGGGAGCGCTCGGTGCCACGAGTCTGTTGAGCCGCGCGGTCGACGATAGCGCCAACCTCGAATCGCCGGGATCCGGGAAGGCAGTGACCATTACGCAGGCCGCATGTCCCTGCAGCCTCTGGGACGCCTCGGCGGTACCGTGGCAGATCGACTCGAACGACGCAACCGGCGTGGAACTGGGCGTTCGCTTCCGATCCGACATGAACGGCACGATTACCGGGTTGCGCTTCTACAAATCGGCCGCCAATACCGGTACGCACACCGGTAGTCTGTGGAGCAACACCGGCTCGCTGCTCGCGACGGCGACGTTCTCCAATGAGAGCGCGTCGGGTTGGCAGCAAGTCGCCTTCAACCAACCGGTCAACGTCACGGCAGGTGTGACGTATGTCGCCTCGTACCACACCAACACGGGACACTACTCGAACGACACGTTCTACTTCGGCCGTTCAGGCGTCGATCAGTCGCCGTTGCATGCGCTGGCGACAGGAATCGATGGGCTCAGCGGCGTGTATGTCTACGGTACGAGCGCGTTTCCGACGCAGACCTTCATGGCCGCGAACTACTGGGTCGACGTGGTATTGGCGCTGCCGGTGCCGGACACGACGCCGCCGACGGTGACGTCGGTCGTGCCGGGCAATGGCGCGACGGGCGTGAGCCTGTCGACGAGCGTCACGGCCACGTTCAGCGAAGCGATGAACGCGTCGACGATCACGACGGGCACCTTCGCGCTGCGCAATCCGGGCGGGAACGTGGTGGCGGCGACGGTGAGCTACAACGCGACGACCAACGCGGCGACGTTGACGCCGACGACGGCGTTGGCGGCATCGACGACCTACACGGCGACGGTGACGGGCGGCGCGAGCGGCGTGAAGGACCAGGCCGGCAACGCGCTGGCGAGCAACATGGTCTGGTCGTTCACGACCGGCGCGAGCGGGACGTGTCCGTGCACGATCTGGAACGCGTCGGCGACGCCGGCGCAAATCGCCAACGACCCGAGCGCCGTGGAACTGGGCATGCGCTTCCGTTCGGAGATCAACGGCACGATCACCGGGGTGCGCTTCTACAAAGGCGCGGGCAACACCGGCACCCACACCGGCAGCCTGTGGAGCAACACGGGGACGCTGCTGGCGAC